>NZ_SMKN01000320.1 GCF_004348675.1 Micromonospora sp. KC606
TGGACGTGCCGCTGGTGACCACCATCCACGCCACCGAGGCCGGCCGGCACCAGGGCTGGCTCCCCGAGGAGATGAACCGCACCATCCACGGCGTCGAACACTGGCTGGCCGGCGAGTCCGGCCGGGTCATCGCCTGCTCCGGGTACATGCGGGACCAGATCACCCGGCTGTTCGACGTGCCGGCTGCCCGGGTCGACGTGGTGCCGAACGGGGTCGACGACCGCGCCTGGCACGCCCGACCCCGGGCCGTCGCCTCGGCCCGGGCCCGGTTCGCCGGGGACGGGCCCCTCGTCGGGTACGCCGGGCGGCTGGTGTACGAGAAGGGCGTGCAGCACCTGGTGCGCGCCGTGCCGTCGCTGCGCGACCGGCACCCGGGGCTGCGGGTGGTGATCGCCGGCGACGGGCCGTACAAGGACGAGCTGGTCGACCAGGCGCGGCGCCTGCGCCTCGACGACACCGTCCGCTTCGCCGGTTTCCTGGACTCCACCCAACTTCCGGCCGTACTGGCCGCCACCGACGCCACCGTGATCCCCAGCCTCTACGAGCCGTTCGGGATGATCGCGCTGGAGGCCGCCGCGGCGGGCGCGCCGCTCGCCGTCGCCGACACCGGTGGGCTGGCCGAGATCGTGGAGCCCGGGGTGACCGGGGTGACCTTCCCGCACAGCGACCCGGACGCACTGGCCGGTGCGGTCGACCAGCTCATCGGTGACGAGGTCTTCGCCCGCCGGTTGGCCCGCCGCGCCCGCAACATGGTCAGTGAGCGGTACGGCTGGGCCACCATCGCCGCCCGGACGGCCGGCAGCTATTCCGCCGCCCGCCGCGAGCACGGGTCGTTCCAGGCCCGGCGGGCCGCCGCGCTGCTCGGCGGCGGCCGGTCCCGGATCTCCATCCCCGAGGGCAACCTGCTGGCGATGGACGGCGCCGTTTGCTGAGGCGGGCCGACAAGCGATAGGCCTACCCCGATCAATTGGCTACCGTGGTGCGTCAGCCAACGGTGGGGAGAACGGTGCAGCACGTGGTGGTCGCCGGCCGGTACCGGCTGGTGGAGCTGGTGGGCCGGGGCGGAATGGGTCGGGTGTGGCGAGCCCTCGACGAGGTGCTGCACCGTGAGGTCGCGGTCAAGGAGGTCCTTCCGCCGCACTGGCTGTCCGAGTCCGAGGGCGACGATCTGCGGCGGCGGACACTGCGCGAGGCACGTACCGCCGCCCGGCTCAACCACCCCAACGTGGTCCGGGTCTACGACGTCGTGCGGGTCGGCGGGCACCCGTGGATCGTGATGGAGTACGTCCCCTCCCGGACGTTGCAGGCCGTCCTGGACGACGACGGACCCCTGGACCCGGTCCGGGCCGCCGGCGTCGGGCGAGCGCTGCTGGCCGCGCTGCGCGCCGCCCACACCGCCAACGTGCTGCACCGGGACGTCAAACCGCAGAACGTGCTGGTGAGGCAGGACGGGCAGATCATGCTCACGGATTTCGGGCTGGCCACCTTCGACGGTGAGGACGGGGTGCTGACCCGCCCTGGCATGGTGCTCGGCTCGCCCCAGTTCGTCGCCCCGGAGCGCGCCGCCCAGGGGGTATCCAGCGTGGAGGCCGACCTGTGGTCCCTCGGCGCCACGCTGTACGCCGCCGTCGAGGGACGCCCGCCGTACGCCCGGGGTACCGCGATGGCCACCCTGGCGGCACTCGCCAATGATCCGCCTGATCCCGCCCCGCACGCCGGGCCGCTCGCCCCCGTGCTGGCCGGTCTGCTGTGCCGGGATCCCCGCCGGCGGATCGGCCACGACGAGGCCGATCGGCGGTTGGTGGCCGTCGAGCGTGACCCGGAACCGTCCGACGAGGCGGAGCCGACGACAGTGCTGCGGATCGAACGGCCGCCGCCCCCGCCGCCATGGCCCGGCGCGCCACGGCCGTCCGCCACCGGTCCGCGGACGACCTCCCCCGCGGCACCCTGGCCGTTCGGCGCGCCCGGCCCGTCGCACGCCGTGGTGCCCGGGCCGTTCCCCGCCGACCCGCCCTCGCCCTCGGCGCGGCGGGGGTCCGAGCCCGACCCCGCGCCGCGTGACGCGGCGGAGCCGGCCGACGACCCGGCGTCCGCCGCCCCGCCAACCGGCGACGATCCTGCGTCCGGCCGCGCCCGGCACTGGATCCGTCGCGGCCCTTGGCGGTGGGGCTGGTGGTGACGGCGGCACCCCGCTCTCCCGCGTCGACCACGGCCCTCCGTCGGCAGCCTGTTTCCTGGTGACCGGGGCGGGGCGCCACCCCGGTGCCGATCGTCCTCCCCTGTGGACGGTCGGGCGATTGCCCCGTCGTCGGCGGCTCTGGGACAGTGGCGTAGTTTGTCGATCAAGGACTTGGGGAGGGCGAGACGCCATGATGGGACCGTCCCACGCGCTGTCGGGCGCGGCGGTGTGGCTGACCGGCTCGTGGGCGCTGGACCAGTTCGCGGACTACCACCAGTCGCCGCTGGCGCTGGCGGTCGGCACCGCGGTCTGCGCCGGCGGGGCTCTCTTCCCCGACCTGGACCTTTCCGGCAAGGTCACCCGCAACCAGGGCGGCGCGACGGTGGCCCGCACCTTCGGCGTCTTCTCCCTGTTTCTCGCCGAGGTGATGGAGAAGCTCTCGCTCGGCGTCTACTACGCCACCAAGCTCAGTCGCGATCCCCGCCGCAACAACGGCCACCGGACCCTGACGCACACCATCCCGTTCACCGTCCTGGTCGGCTGGGGCACCACCGCGCTGTGCACGGCGTACGGCAAGTGGGCGGTGGTGGGCATCCTGTTCTTCATGATCGGGCTGGCCCTGCGTGGCCTGTTCGACCGGTGGGCGGAGCGGGCGGGCTGGGTGATCGTCACCCTCGCCTCGGCCGCCGCCGCCTGGTACACGTTCGCCAACCTGCCCGGCGACCGGGGCTATCCGATGATCGGGCTGGCCGTCGGGGTGGGTTGTTTCGTGCACATCCTCGGCGACATGATCACCAAGGCGGGGGTGCCGATCCTCTGGCCGATCCCGATCAAGCGCCGGATGTGGATGATGGTCGGCCTGCCGAACAGCATCGCGCTGCGCACCGGCAGCAAGGCAGAGGTCGTCGTGCTGCGTACCGCGCTGACCGTGCTCTCCGTGCTGGCCGCGATGGGCCTGATGGCGCCGTCGGTGCTGCAACGGTTCAACATCGAGGTCTGACCGGCCACCGCGACGGCTCGGTGCGGCTGCCGCGGAGCGGGGCGGGTCAGGCGCCGACCCGCTGCGGCGGGACGGTCAGGCCGTAGAGCGCCATCAGCTCCGGGGTGTCCACCCGGTTGCCGTCGGCCACCGAATCGCAGGCGATGTCGACGATCTGGTCCTTGTGCGCCAGCAGGTAGGGTCGCGCGCCGACATCCGCGCTGGCCAGTGTCGCGATGCCCGGCCAGTGCCGCCGGCCGAAGAGCATCGGGTAGCCGCGCAGCCCGTCGTAGGTGGCGCAGACCAGCACGTCCGGGTACGGCAGCGCGGCGACCCGGCGTACGGCGGCGGCGGTCAGGCCGGGCATGTCCACCGGGACCACCACGACCGCCTCGATCCCCTCGTCGGTGAGCGCGGCCAGGCCGGCCCGGATGGAGGAACCGACCCCGGTGCCCCAGGCCCGGTTGACAACCACGGTGGCCCGGGACAGGTCGGCGGTCTGGCGCACCTGGTCGGCGGCAGCGCCCAGGACGACCACGATCTGCTCGCAGCCCGCCTCGGTCATCGTGTCGACCATCTGGTCCACCAGGGGCCTCTCCCCCTGATGGAGCAGGGCTTCCGGGCCGCCGATCCGGCGCCCCCCACCCGCCGCGATGATCATCCCTGCGATCCGGTTCAGCGGTGCCACCTCCGTCGTGAAGACGGACCGAGCAGGGCTGCCCGGTCCGTTGCGCACACCGGGCACAACGACGACCCCGGGCACGGAGTAGCGGGGCAAATCGCCATATTCTAGATAGGTTTCCCGCCACCACCTGGTCTGACCGTGACCAGCACGGCCGGCACCGCCCGCGACTCAGAACGACCGTGGCCGGTCACGCCGCGTCGGCGTAGCAGTCGACGACGGACAGGTCCAGCGGAAACCGGACCGGGGTGTCGCCGAACAGCAGCGCCGACGCACGCGCGCCGGAGAGGGTCACCGCTTTGGCAATCACGTCCGCCTGCGCGGCGGGACAGTGCACGATCACCTCGTCGTGCTGGAAGAAGACCAGCTCCGCCCCGGTGCCGGCCAGCTCGCCGCGGAGCGTGGCGAGCAGAATGGAGGCCCACTCCGCTGCGGTGGCCTGGATGACGAAGTTGCGGGTGAATCGGCCCCGGGAGCGGGCTGCCCGGGCCCGCGGCGACTGCGGGTCGCCGCCGGGTTCCTGGTCGGCGTCATCGCCGTCGGCGAAGCCCGCCGTCCCGGGCGGGCACGTCCGCCCCAACCAGGACCGCACCAGGCCGCCCGCCTCGCCGGTGCGGGCCGCCGCCTCGACGTAGGCGAAAGCGGTCGGGTAGTGACGCCGGAGCACCGCCAGGGCGGGGACCGCCATCCCCCCGGTCTGGCCGTACATCGCCCCCAGCAACGCCAGCTTGGCCCGTGCCCGGTCCCCACCGAAGGCGTCCTGGGCCAGGGCGGCGTAGAGGTCCCCCGCCGCGCCGGCCGTGGCGAGCCGGGCGTCGCCGGAGACCGCGGCGAGCACCCTCGGCTCCAACTGGCCGGCGTCGGCGACCACGAACCGCCAGCCCGGGTCGGCCACCACCGCCCGACGGATCACCTTCGGGATCTGCAACGCTCCCCCACCCCGGGTAGCCCACCGGCCCGAGACGACCCCGCCCGGCACGTACTCGGG
>NZ_SMKN01000321.1 GCF_004348675.1 Micromonospora sp. KC606
CCCCCGCCTTGTCCGCCTCCCCACCGCCACCGCCGCCGCTCGGTGGAACGGCACTGCTGTCGCCACACCCCGGAGACGTACATGGCGTTCCACCGACCGTGCCGGCCCCAACGGTGAGGCCCGGGCGGGCGGCGCGAGGCGGGTGACGCGGGGCGCTCGCAACAAAGGCACGCGACACAGGGTGCAGGCAACGCGGAAGCAGGCGGGCAGCGCGGGCCGGGCGACGGCCAGCAGGCAGACAACGTCGGGCCGACGACGCGGGCAAACGACGCACAGCCAGGCAGACGCAGGCAGCCAGGGCGGACGCACGAGGACAGGCAGACGCAGGCGGACTCGGGCGGCGGGCGAAGTGTCCGGCCGACCGCGCCGCGCCGTCAGAGGATGGCGTCGAGGGCTTCCAGGTCCACGTCGGTGGGCTGCCAACTGCCCGCGGCCGCGTTCGCCTGCACCTGCTCCGGGCTGGTGGCGCCGGCGATCACGGAAGCCACCGCCGGCCGGGCGGCCAGCCCGCCGATGGCGACGTCAAGGATGCTGAGCCCGCGATCGGCCGCGTACGCCTCGATCGCCTCGATGATGTCCCAGTTCGCGGCGGCGAGGCGCTGGGCGTACCGGCCGCCGCCGGCCAGCCGGCTGCCGGCGGGCGGCGCCTCGCCCCGCTTGTACTTGCCGGTGAGCAGACCGTTGGCGAGCGGAAAGAACGGCAGCAGCCCCAGGCCGAAGCGTTCACACGCGGGGATGACCTCGACCTCGGCGTCCCGCTGGAGCAGGTTGTAGTGGTTCTGGGCGCTGACGAACCGGGTCAGGCCCCGGGTCTTCGCCGTCCAGTCGGCGTCGGCGATCTGCCAGCCGGCGAAGTTGGAGTTGCCGAGGTAGCGCACCTTGCCGGCCCGGACCAGGTCGTCCAGGGCGGTGAGAGTCTCGTCGATCGGCGTGCCCGGGTCGGGCTCGTGCAACTGATACAGGTCGATGTGCTCGGTCTCCAGCCGGCGCAGGGACGCCTCCACGGCCCGCACGATGTAGCGGCGGGAGGCCCGCACCCCGAAGTCCCGGCCGTTGCGCCCTCCCATCGACATGCCGAACTTGGTGGCCACCACCACGTCGTCCCGGCGGCCCTTCAGCGCCTGACCGAGCAGTTCCTCGGAGGTGCCGTGCGGCTCCCCGTAGATGTCGGCGGTGTCGAAGAAGTTGATCCCAGCGTCGAGCGCGGCGTCGACCACCGCGCGGGTGCCGTCGAGGTCGAGTTTGCGCCCGAAGTTGTTGCAGCCGATGCCGACCACGGACACCACGAGCCCGGAGTCGCCCAGTCGGCGGTAGGTCATGTCAGTCACGAGATCCACCCTATGCCGGCCCATCCGGCTCCACCGGGGTCACCCGGCCGGACCCCGGCCCTCGTCTCGGCCGAGCACGTCCCCGACCAACTCCCGGGCGGTGGCGATCGTCGCGGCCAGTTCCCTCGGGGTACGCCCGACCTCGCCGAGGAGCCGCTGCGCTCGCCCGGCGAATTCCGACGGGGCGCACGGCAACCGGCCGGCGGAGGCGATCATGCCCTTCTCGTTGACCAGCCACCGCCCGGCACAGCCGTGCAGCGCGTGCGCCAGGATCCCGACCGTCCGGAAGAGGCTGCCGGCCACGTAGCCGCTGTCTCCCGCAGCGACCGCCTTCGCCGCGCCGTCGAGCAGGAAAGCAGCCTCCCAGCCGGCGTCCACCAGAGCGGCGGCCAGCGCCGGCGGGTAGACCCGGGTCTGCTCGCGAAGCGCGGTCAGCTCCCCGGTCGGGTCGCCCAGCACCCTACAGAGCGCCACCTCGCCGGCGTAGGCGTGGGAGTAGAAGCCGAGGGGATGCCCGGCCTGCGCGGCGACGGTGAACCGGCCGGCGCGGCAGTCGTCCCAGATCCGGCGTACCCGGTCGAGGTCGCGGTAGATCCAGTCCACCGCCACGCCGCCCACCCGCAGCCAGCCGCCGCCGTCGACCCACGGCCCCCAGCCACCGGGGGCGGTCAGCTCCAGGTCGTGGTCGGCCACCGAGGCGGCCACCGCACGCAGCCCGGCCACGTCGAGCCGTCCCCGGTAGTAGAGGCCCACGTCCCAGTCGGAGTCCGGCCGGTGCTCGCCCCGGGCCCGACTGCCGCCGAGCGCCACCGCGACCACACCGCCGACCGCGCAGAGGCGCTCGACCAGCCCGTCGTCGATCATGCGCCGACGTCCCAGACCGGCTCGGGCGTCTCCACCACCTCACCGTCGCCCCGGAACAACACGAACCGGTCGAAGGAGCGGGTGAACCACCGGTCGTGGGTCACCGCGACCACCGTGCCGGAGAACCCGGCCAGTCCCGCTTCCAGCGCCTCCGCCGACGCCAGGTCCAGGTTGTCGGTGGGCTCGTCGAGCAGCAGCAGGGTGGCTCCGGACAGCTCCAGCAACAGCACCAGGAAGCGGGCCTGCTGGCCGCCGGAGAGCGTGCCGAAGCGCTGGTCGCCCTGCCCGGCCAGCTCGTACCGGCTGAGCGCGGCCATCGCCGCGTGCCGGTCCATGCCGTCCCGGTGTTCGTCGCCGCGCCACAGGATGTCGACCAGCGTCTTCTCCATCAGTTCCGGCCGGTCGTGGGTCTGCGAGAAGTGGCCGGGCCGGACCCGGGCGCCGAGGCGTACCACCCCGGCGTGGGCGACCGGGGCGAGCGCGGCAGCCGCGTCGACCGGGGTGTGGGCCGGGTCGGGGTCGGTGCCGCCCCTGGCGAGCAGCCGAAGGAAGTGGGACTTCCCGGTGCCGTTCGCGCCGAGCACCGCCACCCGGTCGCCGTACCAGAGCTCCAGGTCGAATGGGAAGGTCAGGCCGTCGAGTTCCAGCTGGTCGCAGATCACCGCGCGTTTGCCGGTCCGCCCGCCGGACAGCCGCATCCGGATGTCCTGGTCCTTCGGCGGTTCGGGCGGCGGCCCGGCCTCCTCGAACTTGCGCAACCGGGTCTGCGCGGCCTGGTACCGCGACGCCATCCCCGAGTTGTACGCGGCCTTCTGCTTGTACATCAGCATCAGCTCGCGCAGCTTCTCGTGTTCCTCGTCCCACCGTTTGCGCAGCTCGTCGAGGCGGTCGTGCCGGGCCACCCGGGCGTCGTGCCAGCTGGCGAAGCCGCCCGGGTGCACCCAGGCGCTGCCGCCTTCGACGGCGACCACCCGGTCGGCGGTCTGGGCGAGCAGTTCCCGGTCATGGGAGACGTAGAGCACCGACTTGCCAGACTCCCGCAGCCGCGCCTCCAGCCACCGCTTTCCGGGCACGTCGAGGAAGTTGTCCGGCTCGTCGAGCAGCAGCACCTCCTCCGGGCCGCGTAGCAGCAGTTCCAGGGCGAAGCGTTTCTGCTGGCCGCCGGAGAGGGTCCGCACCGGGCGTTCCCGTGCGGTGTCCCAGGGCAGGTTCAGCACGATGGTGGTGACCGTGTCGAAGAGCACCTCGGCGTCGTACCCGCCGGCCTCGCCCCAGGCGCCGAGCGCGTCCGCGTACGCCAGCTGGGCCTTGCCGGCGGCGGAGCTGTACTTGCCGCGCAGCTCGGCGGCCCGCATGGCCGTCTCGGTTTCGGCGAGCCGGCGGCCGGCGTCGCGCAGCGGCGCCGGGGCCAGCGCGAGCGCCAGGTCGGCGAGGGTGGACTCGTCGCCGATCATGCCGATGAACTGCCGCATGACGCCGAGCCCGCCGGAGCGGGCGATCGACCCGGTCCGCACCGGGATGTCGCCGGCGACCATCCGCAACAGAGTTGTCTTCCCCGCGCCGTTGGGCCCGACCAGGGCGACCTTGGCGCCGTCGGCGACCCGGAAGGACACGTCGGCGAAGAGCTCCCGACCGTCCGGAAGGAGATGCCCGACCGCTGCCACGTCCACATAACCCACGCCGGCATCCTGCCGCAACGGCCGGCGGGGCGACACCCGATTACCGGGTGACCCGCAGTACCCGGTAGCCCTTCTGGCTGGCGTGCCGGTCGACCTGCCAGCCCTCGTCGACGAGCCACCGGTGCAGCGAGTCGCCGCCGAGGTGGCGGGCCACCACCAGCCAGGCGACGCCGTCCGGGGCGAGTCGGGGCAGCCAGTGGCGCAGCAGCTCGTGCAGCTCGGCCTTGCCGATCCTGATCGGCGGGTTCGACCAGATCTGGGTGAAGGTGAGGTCGGCGGGCACCTCGTCGGGGGCGGCCGCTCGGATCCGGTCGGCGGCGTCGACCCGGCGGGCATTCTCGGCGGCGAGTGCCCGGGCCCGTTCGTTGACGTCGACCGCCCAGACGGTGGCGGCGGGTGCGCGGGTGGCGAGGACGCAGCTGATCGGTCCGAAGCCGCAGCCGACGTCGAGCAGGTCGCCGCCGGTGCCGATGGCTGGCAGCTCGGCCTTGCGCAGCAGCACCGCGGTGCCGGGGTCGAGCCGGTCGGCGGAGAACACCCCGCCTGCGGAGGCGAGGGTGTAGTCGCGCCCGGCGACGGAGAACCGGACCTCCCGCGGATGGGCGCTGACGGTGGGTTCGGTGGAGAAGTAGTGGTCGCCGGTCACGTCGGGCATTCTCGCACCGGGGTGGCTGCGGGCCACGGCCACCTCGGTCAGCAGATTCCCGACGCGCCACACCACAAATTCCCATTATTACCCTCTAAAGGGACAACGGCCCCTACTCTAGCTCACATGGTGTATCGGTACGAGTCCGATGAGGACGCCTTCATGGACCCGCGGTCCGGGTCGGACCTGCCGGCGTCCACCCC
>NZ_SMKN01000322.1 GCF_004348675.1 Micromonospora sp. KC606
GGTGAGGATCGGGGGATGGGAACGCTCGATGGAACGGAGGTCGTGCCGCCGACGGGCGGCACGATGCGCGAACTGCTGCGGGTCTCCTCGACGGGTGCGCCGGTGGACCTGGGGTCGGTCGACCCCAGGTCCACCCCCGGCCTGCCTTCCGTGCCGGGCCGCGGCCACGGCCGCAAGGCGTGGGCGCGCGAGCAGGTGGCGCTGATCGGTGCCGGACTGGGACGACAGCAGGAGATGCTCTTCGCCACCGCGAAGGCCGCCGCCGGCCCGGACGCGCCGGCCGGCGCCCCGACGGCGGCCGGCGGGCACCTGGGCGGCGACCGGCCGGCGCGGGTGCTGCTGGTGCTCCAGGCGATGGACTGCGGTGGCAAGGACGGCGCGGTGAAGCGGGTGGCGGGGGCGATGAACCCGCTCGGCCTGCACATCCGCTCGTTCGGCCCGCCGACGGAGGAGGAGCTGCGGCACGACTTCCTGTGGCGGATCCGGCGGGCGTTGCCGCCGCCGGGCTACGTCGGCGTCTTCAACCGGTCCCACTACGAGGACGTGCTGGTGGCCCGGGTCGACCGGCTGGTGACGGAAACCACCTGGCGGGCCCGGTACGACGAGATCAACACCTTTGAGCGGGAACTGGTCGACGCCGGGGTGTCCCTGGTCAAGGTGATGTTGCACATCTCCCGCGCGGAGCAGGCGGAGCGGCTGGCGGAGCGGCTGACCGACCCGACGAAACACTGGAAGTACGAGCCGGGCGACCTCGACGCGCGGGCCCGCTGGAACGACTACCAGGCCGCGTACGCCGAGGCGCTGGGCCGGTGCGGCACGACCGACGCGCCGTGGTTCGTGGTGCCGGCGGACCGTAAGTGGTACAGGGACTGGGCGCTGGCCCATCTGCTGTCGGAGACGTTCGCCGCCCTGCATCTCGGGTATCCGGCTGCCGGTTTCGACGTCGAGCGGGAGCTTCGACGGCTGCGGGGCGGTGAGCCTGCGCAGCGAGGTGAAGCGGAGTGAGGTTAACGGAGGGTTAACGAGTGGTGAATCGGGCCTGGCCGGGGGTGGGCCGGCTGATACGGGGATCTGTGGGGTACCTAGCATTCCCGAAGCGACGCCCCTGGGTGTGCCACCCTTCCACCGACACGACGAGGTCCGTGCTGTGAAGTTTTCCTTCCGCCCGAACGAGGGCGCCTTCTACGAGCTCTTCACCAGGGCCGCGCAGAACCTGGTGAAGGGCACCACACTGCTCAACGAGCTGGCGCTGCCCGACGTCGAGGTGCAGTCGGTGAGCGAGCGGCTGACCGAGGTCGAGCATGACAGCGACCAGATCACCCACGACCTGTACAAGAAGATCAACTCGACCTTCATCACCCCGTTCGACCGGGAGGACATCTACCGGCTCGGCTCGCTGCTCGACGACGTGATGGACCACCTTGAGGCGGTCGGCAACCTGCTCTACCTGTATGGCCTGACCAAGCTCCCCTCGTTGCCCCGCGAGATGCACGAGATGGTCAACGTCCTCGACCAGCAGGCGAAGCTGACCGCCGAGGCCATGCCCCGGCTGCGGTCGATGAAGGATCTCGAGGACTACTGGATCGAGTGCAACCGGCTGGAGAACGACGGCGACCAGGCGTACCGGATGCTGCTGGTCCGCCTCTTCTCCGGCGAGTACGACGCGTTGACCGTGCTGAAGATGAAGGAGGTCGCCGACGAGCTGGAGGCTGCCTGCGACGCCTTCGAGCACGTGGCGAACACCGTCGAGACCATCGCGGTCAAGGAGTCCTGAGCCTGTGAGTCCCGAACTCGTCGCCGTGCTGGCGGTGATCGGGGTGGCCCTGGTGTTCGACTACACCAACGGCTTCCACGACGCCGCCAACGCGATCGCGACCAGCATCTCCACCCGGGCGCTGACACCCCGGGTGGCCCTGGCCATGGCGGCCGTCGGCAACTTCATCGGCGCCCACTTCGGCGCCGAGGTGGCCAAGACCGTCGGCAGTGGCCTGGTCAGCCTCCCCACCGGCCAGGCCAGCCTGGGCATCGTCTTCGCCGGTGTCATCGGCGCGATCGTCTGGAACCTGATCACCTGGTACTACGGCCTGCCGTCGTCCTCGTCGCACGCGCTGATCGGCGGTCTGGTCGGCTCGACCATCGCCGCCTCCGGCACGGTGCTCTGGAGTGGCATCGGCGAGAGCGTCGTCATCCCGATGGTGCTGTCGCCGCTGGTCGGCTTCCTGCTCGGGTACATCGTCATGATCGCCGTGCAGTGGATCTTCCGGAAGGGGCACCCGGGCAAGCTGAACCGGGGCTTCCGCTGGGCGCAGACGGCGTCCGCCGCCGCCATGTCGGTCGGCCACGGCATGCAGGACGCCGCCAAGACCATCGGCATCGTGGTGCTCGCGCTCTACGTGGGCGGCTACCAGAACGACCCGTCGTTCATCCCGGAGTGGGCGTTTTGGACCTCCGCCGCCGTCCTCGCCGCCGGCACGTACGCCGGTGGCTGGCGGATCATCCGTACCCTCGGCCGTAAGATCATCGACCTCGGGCCGCCGGAGGGCTTCGCGGCGGAGACGGTGGCCAGCTCGGTGCTCTACTTCAACGCGCTGGTTCTCGGCGCCCCGATCTCGACCACCCACACCATCACCTCGGCGATCATGGGCGTCGGCGCCACCAAGCGGCTCTCCGCCGTCCGGTGGGGCGTGGCCGGCAACATCATCGGCGCCTGGATTCTGACCTTCCCGGCCGCCGGCACCATCGGCGCGCTGATGTTCTTCCTGGTCCGTCCGCTGTTCAGCTGACCGGCCGCCTGCGCGGGCCCCGCCACCGTCCGGTGGCGGGGCTTCCTGCTCTGCCGCCACGGGCGCGCCGGCGACCGGCACCGCGTTCCCGCCGGCCACGCCCGCCGCCGGCCGTCCGGCACCGCCCCCTCTGGTACGCCGGCGGCCCGACCATCGTCAGGAGTAGTGGACCCCGATCTGCTCCCGGATGCCGTCCAAAAGCGTAATCACCTCCAGCGTCGCCGAGTGCGGCACCAGCGGGCTCTCGGTCAGCCCCGCGGCCAGGCAGCGCTGCACCTCGGCGGCCTCGTGCTGGTAGCCGCCGCCGACCAGTTCGGCCGGCAGGGTCTCCGGCTCCGCCCCGGCCCGGTGCAGCACCGCCGCACCGGGCCGGAAGAACGGCTCCGGCAGGTCGATCCGGCCGGTGGTGCCGACGATCGAGGCGCTCGCCCCCGACGGGCCCACCAGGCCGCAGCTCAGCGTGGCGACCGCGCCCGAGTCGTACCCGAGGACGATGCCGGTGTTCTCGTCCACGCCCTCCGGGCTGAGCTTGGCCCAGGCCCGCACGTGCTGCGGCACGCCGAACAGCAGGTGGGCCAGGCTCACCGGGTAGACCCCCAGGTCCAGCAGTGCGCCGCCGCCCAGCGCCCGGGCCCGCAGCCGGTGCTCGGGCGGGAACGGACCGGCCAACCCGAAATCCGCCCGGACGCCGGTCGGCTCCCCGATCGCCCCGTCGGCGACCAGGTCGACCACCCGCAGGACGAGCGGGTTGGTCCGCATCCACATGGCCTCCATCAGGAAGATCCCACGGGCGCGGGCTGCCTCGACCAGCTCGGTGGTGGTCGGCAGGTCGAGGGTGAACGGCTTCTCCACCAGCACCGCCCGCCCGGCGTCCAGGCAGACCCGGGTGGCCGCGTGGTGGGCGGCGTGCGGGGTGGCCACGTAGATCACGTCCACCTCGTCGTCGGCGGCCAGTCCCGTCCACGAGCCGTACCACCGGGGGATGTCGTGCCGGGCGGCGAACCGTTCGGCGCTCTCCGGCGTGCGAGAGCCGACCGCGACCAGGTCTGCCCCGGGCACCAAGCGCAGGTCCTCGGCGAAACGAGCGGCGATGTTTCCGGTGGCCAGGATTCCCCAACGTGTCATGGCGGCCACGCTATCCCGGGCCGGTGCGCGGGCGGGAAGACCATCCACCGGCCGGGAACTAGGCTCGCGGGGTGACGATCGACGGCTTCGCGGCACCGCCCGCCCTGGTGGAGCACGCCCGCCGGTTCCGCGCCGAGGGCGGCGCCCCGGCGGTGCCCCGGGTCGCCGCGACCGTGCTGCTGCTGCGACCGACCGACGCCGACTTCGAGGTGTACGTCATCCGCCGGGTCGCCACGATGACCTTCGGGGGAATGTACGCCTTCCCGGGCGGCGGAGTGGACCGCTCCGACTCGCGGGCGCACCTGGACTGGGCCGGCCCGCGACCCACCGGCTGGGGTGCCCGGTTGGGGCTGCCCCCGCAGGCCGCCCAGGCGGTGGTCTGCGCGGCGGCGCGGGAGGTCTTCGAGGAGGCCGGCGTGCTGCTGGCCGGCCCGGACGCCGCGACGGTGGTCGGCGACGTCAGCGGCGATGACTGGGAGGCGGCCCGACAGGACCTGGAGGCCCGTCGGGTGGGCTTCGCCGAGCTGCTCGCCGGCCGGTGTCTGACGCTCCGGTCCGACCTGCTGCTGCCGTGGAGCCGGTGGATCACACCCGAGTTCGAGCCGCGCCGTTTCGACACGTACTTCTTCCTGGCCCTGCTGCCGGAGGGCCAGCGGACCCGGGACGTCTCCGGCGAGGCCGACCACACTATGTGGATCCGCCCGGCGGACGCCCTGGCCCGGGCGGAGGCCGGCGAGCTGGCCATGTTGCCGCCGACCCTGGTCACCCTGGCCCAGGTCGCCGCCGCCGGTGATCTGGCGGGCCT
>NZ_SMKN01000323.1 GCF_004348675.1 Micromonospora sp. KC606
CCACCGGTCCCGCCCGGCGTGGCGACCTGGGCCGCCGACGACCTGCTCGTCGGACCCGGACCCGGCCCTGCCGGCCCCCGCCCGGGCGACCTCGCCCAGATCCTCTACACCTCGGGCACCACGGGCCGCCCGAAGGGAGTGGCCGCCAGCCACGCCAACCTCACCGTGGGCGCGCCGACCCACCCGCGCCGGCTGGCGCTGGCCCACTCGCGGCGGTTCCTGCACGCCTTCGCCATCGGCACCAACGCCGGGCAGACCATGCTGGTGAACGCGCTCACCGCGAAGGCCGCCGCGCTCACCCTGCCCCGCTTCACCCCGGCGCGGTTCGCCCGGCTGGTCGAGGCGCCCGGCACCGGGACCGTGTTCGTCGTCCCGTCGATCGCCGTCGAGCTGCTCGACTCCGGGGCGCTGCGCGGGCGGGACACCGGCGGCGTGCAGCTCGTCGGCTCCACCGCCGCCCCGCTCGCCCCGGCGGTCGCGGCCCGACTGGCCGGGGCGTTCCCGCAGGCCACGATCGTCAACTACTACACCTCGACCGAAGCGGCCCCGGCCCAGACCACGATGATCTACGACCCGTCCCGTCGGGACGCCGTCGGGCGGCCGGCCGATGGGCAGTTGATGGTCGCCGACGCCGACGGGAATCCGCTGCCCGCAGGGGCCACCGGCGACGTGTGGCTGCGCTCCCGGCATCCCCGCGCGTACTACCGGGACGAGGCGGCCAACCAGGCGACCTTCCGCGACGGGTGGGTCCGGATGGGCGACGTCGGCCGGATCGACGCCGACGGCTACCTGTACCTCACCGACCGGCACCAGGACGTCATCAAGACCGGCGCGTTCAAGGTCTCCACGATCGAGGTCGAGGCCGCCCTGCACGAGCATCCGCTGGTCGCGGAGGCGGCTGTCGTCGGGGTGCCGCACCCGGTGCTCGGCTCGGCCGTGGCCGCCGCCGTCGTGCCCCGCCCACCGGCCGGCCCGAACGGGCTGTCCCTGCCGCTGCTGCGCGGCTTCCTGGCCGACCGGCTGGCCGGCTACCAACTGCCCGCCCGGCTTCTGCTGCTGGACCAGCTGCCCCGCAACGAGGCCGGCAAGGTGCTCAAGCGGCAGCTCACCGACCTTTTCGACAACTGACCACCAGCACGACCAGAGGAGCACAAGTGGGCACCGCCGAGGCGACCTTCGCGCAGCACGCCGTCTGGTTCACCGAGCAGGCCGGCGTCGCCGGAACGGCGTACCACATGGCGGTGGGGGTCCGGTTCGCCGCCGAACTCGACCGTCGGGCTCTCGTCGCGGCGTGCGCCGCGGTGACCGAACAGCACCCGGTCCTGGCCGCCCGGATCGTCACCGACGACGACGGCCTCCCCCACCTGGCCCCGGCGGACGCACGCCCGGTGGTCGCGGTGGGGGAGTGGACCGACGCCCGGGTCACCGAGGAGATCACCCGACCGTACGACCTGGCCACCGGCCCCCTGGCCCGGTTCACCCTGCTGACCGGCGCGGACGGCACCCACCTGCTGCTGGTCACCGCGCACCACCTGGCCTTCGATGGCACGTCCAAGGACGTGCTCGTCCGCGACCTGGCCGCCGCCTACGCCGCCGGCACTGCTGGCGGCTCGGCCGGATCCGCCGCCGGCACTGCTGGCGGCTCGGCCAGATCCGTCGCCGCCCGCGCCGGTGGCCCGGCCGCGCCCCCGCCCCGTGCCGACGGGTACGCCGGCCTCGCCGCTGCCGAGCAGCAACGCGTCGCGGTCGACCTGCCCGCCGCCCGCGACCACTGGGCACGGCACTGGTCCGGCCCCGGTGACGTGGTCCTGCCCGGCCTGCGCCGGCTGCCCACCCGGGCGGAGCCCGGCGAGGCCGTGCCCCTGGGCCTGCCCGCCGGTCTGGTCGAGGGCGTCGACCGGGTCGCCCTGTCGATCGGGGTGACCCGCTTCGAGCTGCTGTTCGCCGTGCTGCACGCCCTGCTGGAGCGCTACGGCAACCGGGGCGCGCCGATCGGCGTGGCCCTGTCCACCCGCACCCCGGACCAGGCCGACCGGGTCGGGCTGTTCGTCAACGAGCTGCCCGTCGCGGTCACCGCGACGCGAGACACGTTCCGCGATTACGCCCGCGCCGTCCGGGCCCGGCTGCGCGAGGTGTACCGGCACCGCGCCGTGCCGTTGACCCACGCCGTGTCCGGGTTGCGGCCCGCCCCGGCGCTGACCCCGGTCAGCATCGCCTACCGGCGGCGCGGTGCGGAACCGGTGTTCCCCGGGGTGGCCACCGAGGTCGAGTGGACCCTGTTCTGCGGCGCGGCCCGCAACGCCCTGCACGTGCAGATCGTGGCTGCCCCGACGGGTCTCACGGTGAGCCTGCAGCACAGCCCGACGGCCATCGACACCGACTCGGTACGCCGGATCGGCGGGCACCTGCGCACCATGCTCGCCGCCGTGGTGGCCAACCCTGACCGTCCGGTGGCGGACCTGCCGGTGCTGCCCGACGACGAACTCGACCGGGTCACCCGCGCCGTCAACGACACCGCGCGGGCGTACCCCGCCGTGACGGTGCCGGCCCTGTTCGCCGCACAGGTTGCCGCCGAACCGGACGCGCCGGCCCTGGTCGACGGCGACCGGACGCTGAGCTACGCCCAACTCGACGCCGCCGTCACCCGGCTCGCCGCGCTGATGCGCCAGCGCGGGGCCGATCCCGGCGCGCTGGTGGCCGTCGCGCTGGACCGCTCCTGGCAGGCGGTGGTGACCGTGCTGGCGGTGCTGCGCTGCCGCGCCGCCTACCTGCCGGTCGATCCGGGCAACCCGCCGGCCCGGCAGGAGGCCATCCTCGCCGACGCCGCCCCGGCGTTGGTCGTGACGGGGTCCGTCGCCGAGACGGGTCGGCCCACTCTCGCCCTCGACGGGATCGACCTGCTCGACGGGCCGGTTCCAGCCCGGAGCGGGCCCGCCGACGGGCCACCGACCGTCGACGACCTCGCGTACGTGCTCTACACCTCCGGGTCGACCGGCCGGCCCAAGGGCGTGGCGGTGCGGCACGGCGCGTTGGCGAACGTGTTGCTGGGCGTCCGCGACCTGCTGGGCAGCGGGCCACGGGACCGGTGGCTGCACCTGACGTCGCTGTCGTTCGACATCTCCACCGTGGAGGTCTTCCTGCCGCTGGTCACCGGCGGCCGGGTGGTCGTCGCCTCGGCCGTCAGCGCGTGGGACGGTATGGGCGTGCTGCGGCTGGTCCGCGACGCCGGCGTGACCCACGTCCAGGCCACCCCGTCCGGCTGGCGGGTGCTGCTGGACGCCGGTCTCGGCACGACGGACGTGGCCGCCGGGAACACTCCGCTGGTCGCCCTCGCCGGCGGGGAGGCGCTGCCGGTCGCTCTCGCGCGGGAGCTGCGGGCCCGCACCGCCCGCCTGGTCAACGGGTACGGGCCGACGGAGGCGACCGTCTACGCGAGCGTGGCCGAGATCCCCGCCGATCCCGACGAGGTCACCATCGGTCGGCCGCTGCCGAACGTGCGGGCGTACGTCCTCGACGAGGCCCGCCGGCCGGTGCCGCTCGGGTTACCCGGCGAGCTGTACCTGGGTGGCGCCGGGCTGGCGGCCGGCTACCGGGGGCGTGCCGACCTCACCGCCGAACGGTTCGTGCCGGACCCGTTCGGGCGGGCGGGCGAGCGGCTCTACCGCACCGGCGACCGCTGCCGGTGGCTGCCCGACGGGCGGATCGAGTTCCTGGGCCGCCTCGACGACCAGGTCAAGATCCGGGGGCACCGGGTGGAACTGGGGGAGATCGACGCCCGGCTGCTCGACCATCCGGGCGTGGCCGCGGCGGCCACCGCGCTGCGGCCCGACGCGGAGGAGCCGCGCCTCGTCGCGTACGTGGTGGGCCGCGACGGGGTCGCCCCCCAACCGGCGGAGCTGCGGCAGCACCTGGCGTCGAGCCTGCCCCAGGCGGTGTTGCCCACCGACTACGTGGCGCTCAACCGGCTGCCCCTGAACCCGAACGGGAAGATCGACCGGGCCGCGCTGCCCGCCCCGGCGCCCCGCGACCCGGTCGGGGCGGCACCGGGTGAGACAACCCCCGACGACGGGACCGACGACGACCCGGTGGTCGCGCAGCTGCGCCAGATCTGGCAGGAGGTGCTGCGGATCCCCGACATCGGCGTGCACGAGGACCTGTTCGACCTGGGCGGGCACTCACTGACCATCACCCGGATCAGCGGCCGGATCCAGCAGCGGCTCGGGGTCGAGGTGCCGCTGGACGACTTCTTCGAGACCCCGACCATCGCCGAGATCGCCGAGATCGTCCGGCAGTCCGGAAAGGAGTTCTGACCATGGGTGGCACCGACCTGCGCACGCGGATCGCGGAGCTGGTGAGCGAGGCCACGGCCGGGGAGGTCGCGGCGGCCGACGTGCTCGCCGGCGGGTCGATGGTCGCACTCGGCGTGGACTCCCTCGGCCTGCTGCGCCTGGTCGACGCCATCGAGCTGGAGTACGGCGTCGAGGTGGAGCTGAACAGCCCTGGTCGCCCCCTGGACACGGTGGACGACCTGGTGGCGCTGGTGGATGTGGGCGGGCGAGGCGGCACCGGATCCGG
>NZ_SMKN01000324.1 GCF_004348675.1 Micromonospora sp. KC606
GCACGGGGCCGACCGGCACGGCCGGAGCCGGTGGCCCGTTGACCACCCTCGGTTCCGCCAGACCGACGGGTTTCGCCGGCTCCGCGGGAGCGGCGGGCGCAGCCCCGGTCCGGGCCGCCGCTCCTGCCTCCGCGCCACCCGCCCGCGCCGTCGCGCCGGCTCCGGCCGCACCGTGGGCGCCGGCCAAGAGCCCGGCAGCGCCGCCCACCACCCACGGCGTGCCGCGGAACGCCCCGGCCGGCGGTTACGGCCAGCCCGGTACGCCCTACCGCGGCGGACCGGACCTGGCCACCGTCGCCTACGGCGGAGACGGGCCGACCTCCGCCACGATCGCCTTCCCGGCCGGCAACCCGGTGGAGAACTCCGGCTCGCTGACCGGCCACATCCTGGCCCAGGGTTGGACGGACAACCCGGCGGCGGAGAAGTCCCGGACCGCCCGGGTCGTGGTGGTCCTGGCCACCGCCCTCGCTCTGCTGGTGGCCATGGGTGTGCTGGTGGTCCTGCTCGCCGGCGACGCGATGAACGGGCTCGTCGGTAACATGATCGACAAGTAGTCGATGGGCGGGCGGGGTGAGCCCGCCCACTACCACTCGCGGCCGGCTGCCGCTGTCGCCGCGCCGCCGTACACTGGTGAGGATCACTGACCCGGCGTGCGTGGCGCACGCCCATGGGCGATCTTGCGGGCGAATCGGCGGCGTGGAGCTGCGGCGGGCCATCGCGAAGATGCGCCCCGCCCGAAAGGTTTTTCTTGACCATCTTCACTTCCCCCGGCACCACTCCGTCCACCCCCGGCCTGGCGGTCGAGTACACCACCACCGAGGCCGGACCGGCCGCCGGCTTCGCCGCCCTGGGCCTGCCCCGCCAACTGGTCGACACGCTCGCCCGGCAGGGCATCACCACCCCGTTCGAGATCCAGCGGGCGACCCTGCCCGACGCCCTGGCCGGCCGGGACGTGCTCGGTCGTGGGCAGACCGGCTCCGGCAAGACCCTCGCCTTCGGTCTGCCGATCATCGCCCGGCTCGCCGCCCGTAACCGGGCCCGGCCGCTGCGCCCGAGAGCCCTGGTGCTGGTTCCCACCCGGGAACTCGCCATGCAGGTCAACGACGCCCTGGTGCCGCTCGGCAAGGCCGTCGGGATCTTCCTCAAGACCGCCGTCGGCGGTGTCCCGTACGACCGGCAGATCGACGCGCTGCGCCGGGGCGTGGAGATCGTGGTGGCCACCCCGGGCCGGCTCGGCGACCTGATCGCGCGGGGTGTCTGCGTCCTCGACGACGTCGAGGTGACCGTGCTCGACGAGGCCGACCAGATGGCCGACATGGGCTTCCTGCCCGAGGTCACCGAGTTGCTGGCGAAGACGCCCGCGGACGCCCAGCGGCTGCTCTTCTCGGCCACCCTGGACGGCGACGTGGACTCGCTGGTCAAGCGGTTCATGACCGATCCGGTGACCCACTCGACCGCCCCGTCGACCGCGTCCGTGTCCACCATGGACCATCACCTGCTGTTGGTCCCGCCGCACGACAAGTTCGCCGTGGCGGCCTCGATCGCGGCCCGCGCCGGCCGGACGATGCTCTTCGCGCGTACCCAGCTCGGCGTCGACCGGTTGGTCGAGCAGCTCGCCGCGGTGGGCGTGCGGGCCGGCGGGCTGCACGGCGGCAAGACCCAGCGGATGCGCACCAAGACCCTTGCCGAGTTCCGTGAGGGCCGGATGGACGTCCTGGTCGCCACCGACGTGGCGGCCCGAGGCATCCACGTCGACGGGGTCACCCTGGTGCTGCACGTGGACCCGCCGAAGGATCCGAAGGACTACCTGCACCGCGCCGGCCGTACCGCCCGGGCAGGCGAGTCGGGCGCGGTGGCGACCCTGGTGCTGCCGAAGCAGCGCCGCACCACCCTGGCGATGATGGAGAAGGCGGGCGTCGAGCCCGCGCAGGCCCGAGTCCGGGCCGGTGACCCCGCGCTGGCCGAGCTGACGGGCGCGCGTGAGCCCAGCGGCGTCCCGGTCCGCGACGAGCCGGAGCCGCGCCGCGCGGGAGGCCGCCGCTACGGCGACCGGCCCACCGGCGACCGGCGTCCCGGTGACCGCGACGGCCGGGGCGAACGCCGCCACAGCGACCGGAGCTACGGCGACCGCCCCACCGGCGACCGGGGCTTCGGCGAACGCCGCTACGGCGACCGCCCCACCGGCGAGCGGAGCTACGGCGACCGCGACGGCCGCTCCTCCGGCGACCGGCCGGCCGCGGACCGGGCGCACGGCGACCGTGGCTACGGTGAGCGCCGCCACGACGGGCGGAGCGACCGACCGACCGGCGACCGCTCCTTCGGCGATCGGGGCCAGCGCGGCTTCGATCGCCCCACCGGGGACCGGCGCTTCGGCGACCACGCCCGGGGCGAGCAGCGCTTCGGCGACCGGCCGCAGGGCGAGCGCCGATTCGGTGGCGAGCAGCGCGGCACCGAGCGCCGGGGCGGGTTCCGTCCCGAGGGGCGCAGCCGCGACGACCGGCCGCGCGACGACCGGCGTGGCTTCGGCGGCCGGCCGCCGGCGCGTACCCACTGACCCACCCGACACCGGCACGCCGTCGCGGAGCGCACGCTCCGCGACGGCGTTGCCGCATGCGCTGCCCGCGCCGCCCGGTTGGCGTAACCTCCGGAACATGCCGAGGTCACTCTTCTGGAGCCTGGCCGGGGCCGGCGCCGAGCACGTCATCGTCGCCGACGGCCCCGAGCTCACCGCGCACGGAACGCAGCTCGCCGTCGATCCGGTGGACTTCACCTGCCGCTACCGGCTGACCACCGGCGCGGACGGGGGCACCACCTCCCTGGAGGCGGAGGCCGAAGGGGCCGGCTGGCACCGGCGGGTCCGACTGGACCGCGGCGCGGACGGCTGGCGGGTGACCACCGGTGAGGAGGGTGACCTGGGCGGGGCGCTGCGGGCCGTCGGGCGCTCCCCGGCCAGCCTGCCCGGCACCGATGATCCCGGCCGGCTGTACGACGCGCACGACGTCGACCTGAGCGGGTCTCCGCTGTTCAACACGCTCCCGATCCGCCGGCTGGGTCTCGCGGGGGCGGCGGCCAGCACCGCGCACCGGATCACCGTGGCGTGGGTGCTGTTGCCGAGCCTGGCGGTGGTCCCCGCCGAGCAGGTCTACACCGCGCTCGGGCCGGGCCGGGTGGGTTTCGCCAGCGGCACCTTCCGGGCCGAGCTGTCGCTGGACGGCGACGGTTTCGTGATGCACTACCCGGGCCTGGCCGACCGGGCCGACACCCGCTGAGCCCGCGCTCCGGCAGCGGCCGGATCGGACGCGTCAGGCCGGCCAGGCGCCGCCGGCGAGGAAGCGCTCCACGGTGGCCAGGTGCGGGGCGAGGTCCAGGCCCTGCCCGGCCAACCACCGGTCGTCGTAGTAGGTATCGGCGTAGCGGTCGCCGGCGTCGCAGATCAGGGTGACCACCGAGCCGGCCTGCCCGGCGGCCAGCAGCTCGGCGATCAGGCCGAACGCGCCCCACAGGTTGGTGCCGGTGGAACCGCCGACACGACGGCCGAGGACGGCCGAGCCGGCCCGCATGGCGGCCAGCGAGGCGGCGTCGGGCACGGCCGTCATCCGGTCCACCACCGCGGGCAGGAAGGACGGCTCCACGGTGGGGCGGCCGATCCCCTCGATGCGGGAGCCCCGGCCGGTGCGCACCGACCAGTCGGCGGCCTGCCAGGCTGGGTAGAACGCGGAGTTCTCCGGGTCGACCACGCAGAGCTTGGTGGGCAGTCGCCGGTAGCGGGTGTACCGGCCGATGGTGGCGCTGGTACCGCCGGTGCCGGCCCCCACCACGATCCACGCCGGGACCGGATGCCGTTCCAGGGCGAGCTGCGCGTAGATCGACTCGGCGATGTTGTTGTTGCCCCGCCAGTCGGTGGCCCGCTCGGCGTAGGTGAACTGGTCCATGAAGTGGCCGCCGCTGTCCTCGGCCAGCCAGCGGGCCTCGACGACCACCTTGGCCGGGTCCGTAACGAGGTGGCAGCGCCCGCCCTGGAACTCGATCTGGGCGATCTTCTCCGGTGAGGTGGACGCCGGCATCACCGCGACGAACGGCAGGCCGAGCATCCGGGCAAAATACGCCTCGGAGACGGCCGTCGAGCCGGAGGACGCCTCGATGACGGTCGTCTCCGGACCGATCCAGCCGTTGCAGAGCCCGTAGAGGAAGAGCGAGCGGGCCAGCCGGTGTTTGAGGGAGCCGGTCGGGTGCACCGACTCGTCCTTGAGATAGAGGTCGATCCCCCACTCCCGGGGCAGCGGAAAGGGCAGCAGGTGGGTGTCGGCGGAGCGGTTGGCGTCCGCCTCGACCGCGGCGATCGCCTCGGTCACCCACGTCCGGCTGGCCTCGTCGCACCGGTCGAGATGAGTCACGCCGGCAACGGTACAAGCGGGGTCACGGGGCTGTCTCTTATAC
>NZ_SMKN01000325.1 GCF_004348675.1 Micromonospora sp. KC606
CCGCCGGCGGTGGCCTTCCCCCCCGCCGGCGCCCGACCTGCCGGCCCGGTGGCACGACGGGCCGCGCCACCGGTACGGCCCTCTGCCCGCAGCGTCCGCGCCAGCGTCTTCACCAGTTCCGGCTTGCGCAGCGCGGAGATCCCGGAGACACCGCGTCGGCGCAGCTGGCCCCGAATGTCGTCCACCCGCATCCGGGAGATTTCCGACTCAGAGATCTCCGGCGTGTTCGGGGTCTGGTTGCCCTGCCTGGTCCTGGTCGCAGCTCCGCCGCGACCTGAGCTGTTCCGTTGAGCCATGGCACGCTCCTCGACAGTCCGTCTCGGCCTGCGGCGGGTCTCTGACTGCCGCACCGCAGCGGTGCGGCATACCCGTCAGGACTGGTCCGAACCTCCCGGCGACGGTGCGAACAGATGGGTGAAGGCGGCGAGGTTGGCGGTCGACTCGCCCCGCTTGACCCGCCACTCCCACTCCCGGCGGATCGCGCCGCCGAAGCCGATCTCCAGCATGGTGTCGAAGGACTCGTCGGCGTACGTGAGCACCGCGCCGAGCAGCCGGTCCAGCTCGTCCGCGTCGATGCCGGCCGGATTGACGCGCCCGGTCAGGTACACGTCCCCTGCCGCGTCGATGGAGAACGACACGCCGTACATCCGGGCGTTGCGCTGCAACAGCCACGCCCACAGGTCCTCGCGCCGTTCGTCGGGCTGGCGCATCACGAACGCCTCGATCCGCAGCGCGTGCTCGCCGACGATCAGGTTGCAGATCGTCTTGAGTTTGTGCGTGCCCGGCAGGGTCACGGCGTACGAGTTGTCGCCGGTGGACTCCCAGTCCAGCTCCCGCTCGGCACAGAAGGACTCGATCAGGGCCGCCAGGTCGCTCATCGCGCTCATCGCCCCCACTCTACGGTCGATCGGGCAGGCACACCGGACGGCGACAGATGGCCCGGATCACCACGAGCAGGACATGGCGGCGTTCCCGGCCAGCCGGGCCGCCAGCCGGCTCCGGTGCTCGGCGATCGCCTCCCCGTACACGGCGAGCAGCCCCGAGACCGTCCGCTGCCAGGAGAAGTTGCGGGCATGTCTGGCCGCGCCGACGCCCAGGGCGGCCCGACGCGGCCCGTCGGGTAGCAGGCGATTGAAAGCACGGGCCCAGTCGACCGGGTCGTGCCCCTCGACCAGTATTCCGCTGACCCCGTCGCGCACGGCGGTGACCAGACCACCGACGGCGGCGGCCACCACGGGCGTACCGCACGCCTGCGCCTCCAGGGCGACCAGCCCGAACGACTCGTTGTACGACGGCACCGCGACCAGATCCGCCGCCCGGTACAGGGCGGGCAGGTCCTCGCCGGTCTGTGGTGGCAGGAAGCGCACCCGGTCTGCGACGCCGAGCGAGGCGGCCAGCTCGATCAACGCCGTGGGCCGCTCCAGCCCGCTGCCACTCGGCCCGCCGCAGATCACCACGGTCAGCTCGTCGGCCAGGGCGGAATCCCGCTCGCGCAACGCGGCGGCCGCCCGAATCAGAACGTCGGGGGCCTTGAGCGGCTGGATCCGGCCGACGAACGCCACCACGTACCCGCCGGTGGGCAGCCCCAGCCGACGGCGGGCCGCCCGGGTGGCGGCGGGCCGGCTCCCGGTGGCTGGCCGAAACCGTTCCAGGTCGACGCCCGGCTCGACCACCGCGACCCGGCCCGGGTCGGCGTCGTACCGACCGATAAGGTCGCCCGCCTCGACCCGGGTGTTCGCGACCAGCCGGTCGGCCTCGGCGACCACCTGCTCCTCGCCGATCACCCGGGCCTTCGGCTCGGGGCGGTCACCGGCGGCGAGCTGCGCGTTCTTGACCTTGGCCAGGGTGTGCGCGGTGTGCACCAGCGGCACGCCCCAGCGCTCCTTGGCCAGCCAGCCGACCTGACCGGAGAGCCAGTAGTGCGAGTGGATCAGGTCGTAGTGGCCGGGCGGTCGGGCCGCCTCGGCGCGCAGCACCCCGGCGGTGAAGGCGCAGAGCTGGCCGGGCAACTCCTCCTTGGTCAGCCCTTCCAGCGGGCCGGCGGTGACGTGCCGGACGTGCACTCCGGGATCCATCTCGACGACCGGAGGCAGGTCGCCGGACGTGGCCCGGGTGAAGATCTCCACCTCGACGTTCGCCTGGGCGAGCCGCCGGGCGACCTCCAGGATGTAGACGTTCATGCCGCCGGCGTCGCCGGTGCCCGGCTGGTGCAGCGGCGAGGTGTGCACCGACACGGTGGCGATCCGGCGGGGGCGGGGCCACGGCAGGGCGCCTCGCTGACGACCGACACCGGTGTGCAACTCCACCACGTCCGCTCCCTCTGTCACGGTTGATGCCGTCCGCACGACCGGCGCTTCTCGGTCAACCGCTACGGCGGATGCCATCTTCCCGATCCCACTTCGGAAATACGCCGGAGCCGTCCGTGGGCGTGACCGACCTCATCCACCGGCTCGTCCTCTCTCCCGGCAGGTAGGGCGGAGAATGGCCGGATGACCTCTGTCGCGATCGTCACCGGGGCGTCCAGCGGGATCGGTGCGGCCACCGCCCGCCGGCTGGCCGCCGAAGGCTTCCACGTGCTGGCCGCCGCGCGGCGGTCCGAACGGCTGGCCGACCTGGTCGCCACGATCGAGGCCGCCGGGGGCAGTGCGACCGCCGTGGAGTGCGACATCACCGTCGACGGGTCCGTCGCCGGGCTGGCCGCCGCCGCGCTGGCCGCGCCGGGCCCGGTCACCCTACTGGTCAACAATGCCGGTGGCGCACGCGGGCTCGACCCGGTGGAGTCCGGCGCGGTCGACGACTGGCAGTGGATGTACGACGTCAACGTCCTCGGCACGCTGCGGGTCACCCAGGCCCTGCTGCCCGCGCTGGAGGCGTCTGGCCGGGGCACCATCGTGATGGTCTCCTCCACCGCCGGCCACGTCGTCTACGAGGGCGGCGGTGGCTACAGCGCCGCCAAGCACGCGCAGACCGCCATGGCCGGGACGCTCCGGCTGGAGCTGTGCGGGCGCCCGGTCCGGGTCGTCGAGATCGATCCCGGCATGGTGAAGACCGAGGAGTTCGGCCTGAACCGCTTCAGCGGGAACGCCGACCAGGCCGCCGCCACGTACGCCGGGGTGGCCGAACCGCTGGTCGCCGAGGACATCGCCGACTGCATCGCCTGGTGTGCGACCCGCCCCCAGCACGTCAACGTGGACCGTCTCGTCGTCCGCCCGCTGGCCCAGGCAGCCCAGCACAAGGTGCACCGTGTCGAACCCGTGAAGCGCGAGGAGCGAGCCGGTCGTGCGAGCCCCGCAGCCGCGAACCAGAACGAACCCGTGAAGCGCGAGGAGTGAGTCGGGGTTGTCCCCTCAACCGCGAGCGGTGTCGGATCCGGTGAGCGCGGGCCGGCTGGCCGCGCCGGCCCGGCCGCTCGGCGTGGTCACCCGCGGGACGACCAGCCCGAACCGACTCCGGCGGGTGGACAACTGGATCGTCGCGTCCTGCGGCGACCGGCTGCGGGCCTCCGTCGACCCGCTGGTGGTCGACCTGGGCTACGGCGCGACCCCGGTAACCGCCGTCGAGCTACGCGCCCGGCTCGCCGCCCGGGTCCGCCGGGATGTGCGGGTGGTCGGGCTGGAGATCGATCCGGTACGCGTCGCCGCCGCCGCACCCGCTGCCGACCCGCCCAGGCTCGCCTTCGCCCGGGGCGGCTTCGAGCTGGCCGGGCTGCGTCCCGCCCTGGTCCGGGCGTTCAACGTGTTGCGCCAGTACGACGAGAGCGAGGTGGCCGACGCCTGGCGTACGGTAGCCGACCGGCTGGCCCCGGGCGGGGCGCTGGTCGAGGGGACCTGCGACGAGCTGGGCCGGATCGGCAGTTGGGTGCTGGTCGACGCCGGCGGGCCGCGCACCCTGACCCTGGCCGCGCGCCTGTCCAGCCTGGAGAGCCCGGCCGACCTCGCCGAGCGGCTGCCCAAGGCCCTGATCCACCGCAACGTCCCGGGCGAGCGGATCCACGACCTGATCCGCGCCCTGGACGACGCCTGGCGGGCCGCCGCCGGCTACGCCCCGTTCGGCCCCAGACAGCGCTGGGTGCAGGCGGTGCGTGCGGTCCGCGACGCCGGTTGGCCCGTCCACGGCCGGCCGCAGCACTGGCGCCAGGGTTACCTCACCGTCCCCTGGCCCGTGGTAACCCCCGCCTCCACTGATCCCCATGCCCCACGGGGATGATCACGAGGTTGACGGCGACAACCGGAGGCGAAATCGCGCGGGCCAGCTTCATGATCTGGGTGGAGGCTGCACGTGGC
>NZ_SMKN01000326.1 GCF_004348675.1 Micromonospora sp. KC606
GGAAGGTCTGGATCCGGTTCGGTGACCGGTCGGGGGTGACGATCAGCGGCTGGCGCAGGTTCTGCTCGGCCCAGTCCCAGATGAACCCGCCCTGGATCTGCGGGTACCTGCGGGCCAGCGCCCAGAACTGGTCGAAGTTGCCCAGGCCGTTACCCATCGCGTGGGCGTACTCGCCCATGATCTGCGGCTTGGTGCCGGCGATCGCCTTGGCCTCCAGAGAGGCCGGGGTCGGGTAGCGCGGGCCGGCCACGTCGGCGAAGGGGGCGTCACCGTCGGGCCAGTTGGACTGGTGGTAGAGCAGGCGGGTCGGCTCGTTGGCGTCCGCCCACGCGGCCATCGCGTGGTGGGCCGCGCCGAGCCCGGCCTCATTGCCGGTGTCCCACATGATCACGCTGGGGTGGTTCTTGTCCCGGGCCACCATCGCCCGGAACCGGTCCGCGAACGCCGCCGCCCACTCCGGCTTGTCGGCCAGGCAGTTGCTCGGGCAGTTCTCGCGGGCGTGGGTCTCGACGTCGACCTCGTCGGCGACCCAGAGGCCGTGTTCGTCGGCCAGGTCGTAGAAGTACGGGTCGGAGGGGTAGTGCGCGGTCCGGACGGCGTTGATGTGCAGCTTCTTCATCAGGAACACGTCGGTGCGTTGCGCGTCCCGGGTGACGTACCGGCCGGTGTCCGGGTCGGTCTCGGCCCGGTTGGTGCCCTTGATCAGAATCCGTTCCCCGTTGACCAGCACCTGCCGGTCGCGGACCTCGACCTCACGGAACCCGACCGGCTGGGCGGTGGTGTGCTGCGCCCGGCCGTCCGGGCCGAGGAGTTCCAGCGCGAGGGTGTAGAGGGTGGGTTCCTCGGCGCTCCACTTGGCCGGGTTCGTCACCCGCGTGCTCAGGGTGACCCGGCCACCGGTGGCGTCGGCCGCCAGGTCCAGGCCGCCGGTGAGGGTGGCCACCGTCCGTCCACTCGAGTGCAGCAGCCGCGCGCGTACGGTGTGTCGGCCGGTCGCGCCGGTCGCGGCGCGGGCCACGTCGACCCGGGCGGTGAGGGTGGCGTCCCGGTAGTCGGCGTCCAGGTCGGTGGTGAGGTACGCGTCCCGCAGCCAGGTCTTCCCGGTGCGGCGCAGCGTCACGTCCCGGAAGATGCCGCTGAACCGCCACTGGTCGTAGTCCTCCAGGTAGGAGCCGGAGCCCCAGCGGTGCACCTGCACGGCGATCCGGTTGCGGCCCGGCCTGAGCAGGGCGGTGACGTCGAACTCGGCCGGGGTGTACCCGCCCTGGTCGTAGCCGGCGTACCCGCCGTTGACCCAGACGAAGTAGCCGCTGGTGACCCCCTCGAAGCGCAGGAACACCTGGTCGCCGACCCAGTCCAGCGGCAGGTGGACGGTGCGCACGTACGCGCCGGTGGGGTTGATGTCGCGGGGCACCTTCGGCGGGTCGGCCGGCCAGATCTCCTCGGGGATGTTGCGGAACATCGGATGGTCGATGAAGTCCGACTGCCAGGTGTGCGGCACGGACACCTTCGGGAAGGTCCGCTCGTCGAAGCCGGCGGCGGCGAAGCCAACCGGCACGTCCTCGGGCCGGTCGAAGATCTTCAGTCGCCACTCGCCGTTGAGCGAGGTCACCTCGGGGTTGCGGGCGGCGTGCGCGGTCACGTCGGTGAAGGCGGAACTGACGTCCGGGTAGGGCCGCAGGTCAGCGTGGGGCGGCTGCTGCCCCTCGCCGGTCATGCCTGGATTCTCCAGGTAGCGGTACACGTCGGCGGCGTTCTTCGGCCCGCCGGCCGGGTCCACGGCCGGGGTGGGCAGCGTGTGCGGCGCCGGGTCGGGCGCCACCGCCGCCGTGGGCCCGGCGGTGGCGGGTGCCGCCCCGGTGGCCGACCCGGGCAGGGCGACCGAGCCGAGGACGAGGGTGAGGGCGAGGGCGGCGCGGACGGCCGCGCGGCGTGGTGGTCCTGCGCGGTGGGCCAGGTCCGGTCGGGCGTGAGACATCGTCTGCTCCCAGGTCGCGGTCACTGACGACATCGCGCGACAGAACCGAAACCGAAACGACATCGTCGCACAGTTTCTAACATCACCGAACAGCCATATACAAGGGTGTCGACAGCTTGACACAGAATCGGACACCCGGGTTTCAGCCGGGCGGACAGCCGGGTACAGGCCGGCCGCCATCGATGTCAACCACCCAGGGAGCTCGTCATGTCGGTCCAGGCGTTCCTCTACCTCGTCGCGATCATCCTGATCGCGCTCGCGGCGCTGCCCATCCGCACCCGCGGCATCTCGCTGGCGCTGCTGGGCGCCGCGTTCGCCCTGCTCGCCTACGCCTGGCCGGTGATCACCGGCTGACCACCGCACCACGGCGGGCCGGCCCGGCCGGCGACGGCAGCCCGGCCCGTCACAGGGACAGCCGAGGCGACGCCGGCCGGGCACCGCCGGCCGGCGGCCTGGCCGCCGGCCGGGAGGCAGCGCGGCTCAGCTCAGGATGAGCCAGGTCGCCACGGCGACCAGCAGCACCCCCACCACGGCCGCGCCGAGCACCAGCGGCAGCCGGGACGGCGACTCGGCCGGTGTCGTCTCCGGGGAGCTCGCGAAGGCACGGAACTGCTCGGTGTTGGCGCTGGGGTCCACGTATCCGTCTGACATGCCGGTGACCCTAGCGAAGTGGCCTCCACCGCACGGGCCCCCGCCCGCCGACCGTGACACCTCCGATCCGAGTGGAATTCGGGCCGGCCCAGCGGCCGTGCGCGTACCCCCGTGGGGCAACGGGTGGCCGGGCACCGCGTCGACGGGGGCACAATCGTCTCCATGTCCCGTCTCCGTGCCCAGATACCGCTCGCCGCCGCCCTGCTCGCCATCGGTCTCGTCGGCTGCTCGGCCGCGCCCGCCCCGACCGCCCGGCCGGCCGCGTCGCCGGAGCCGCCCCCGGCGACCACCCCGGCCCCGCGGGTGGCCTCCGGCAGCGCGCCGGGCGAGACCTTCGCCGTCGGCGTACGCCAGCTGAAGCTGAACCGCGACGGCGACCGGCCGTTGCCGGTGACCGTCTGGTACCCGGCCCGAGGCGGGGCCGGCGACGCGCCGCGGCGCGGGGCCACGGCGGCGACCGGGCGGTTCCCGGTGGTGGTGTTCAGCCACGGCCTGGGCGGACGCCCGGCCGACTACGCCGCGCTGCTGACCCGGTGGACGGCGGCCGGGTTCGTGGTCGCCGCGCCCACCTTCCCGCACACCAGCCGGGGCACCGACACCAACGTGCTCGACGTGCTGAACCAACCCGCCGACGTCTCGTACGTGCTGGACCAGGTGCTGGCGCTGGACACGAAGGCGGGCGACCCGTTGCGCGGTCGGCTCGCCACCGACCGGGTGGCGGCGGCCGGGCACTCGGCCGGCGGGGTGACCACCATCGGTCTCTTCACCGCCGGCCGGGACGCACGGCTGGACGCGGGCGTGGTCTTCGCCGGCACCGCGCTCGGCGTGGGTACGGCGTTCGCCGGAGCCGCCGCGCCGCAGCTCTTCGTGCACGGCGAGGCGGACGAGGTGGTGCAGTACGCCGCCGGCAAGGCGGTCTACGACGCGGTGCCGTGGCCGAAGGCCATGCTGAGCCTGCCCGACGGCGACCACGGCCGGGCGCTGCTCTCCGACGGCGCGGCGCTGCGGGTGGTCTCCGACACCACCGTCGACTTCCTCCGCTGGACCCTGTACGGCGACGAGAAGGCCAGGGCCCGCATCCCCGGCGACGCCGCCCGGGGCGGCATCGCCACCCTCGACGACCGCCTCTGACTCCGGTGCTCAGGCGGTGTGGTCGACGACGACCTTGCCGAACACGTCGCCGGAGCACAGCCGGGCGAACGCCTCCTCCACCCTGCTGAACGGGACCACGCTGTCCACCACCGGGTGGATGTCGTGCTCGGCGCAGAAGGCCAGCAGCTCGGTCAGCTCCTCCGGGGTGCCCATCGAGGTGCCCAGGATCTCCAACTGCATGGCGAACACCCGGCGCAGGTTGACCTTCGGCTCGTGCCCGGCGGTCGCCCCGGAGACCACGATCCGCGCCAGCGGCGCGGCGGACTTCAGCGAGTGGTCGAAGGTCGCCGCACCGACCGTCTCGATCACCACGTCGACCCGCTCGGGCAGGCGCGCCCCCGGTTCCAGCGCGGTCGCCCCCAGCGCGGTGATCCGCTCCCGCTTGCCGGCGTCCCGGCTGGTCGCGTACACCCGCTTGCCGAACGCGACACCGAGCGCGACGGCCGCGGTGGCCACACCCCCGCCCGCGCCCTGCACCAGCACCGAGTCG
>NZ_SMKN01000327.1 GCF_004348675.1 Micromonospora sp. KC606
GGGCCCGGCCGCTGGCGGCTCGGGCCCTGGCAGGACAGCTGGAGCCCTCGACAGCACGCCGACGCCGTCGAGGCGGTCCGCGCCGCCATCGGCCGCGGCGACGTCTACCAGGTCAACGTCGTCGGCCACGCCGCCGCCGCGTACCAGGGCGACCCGGCGCCGGCGCTGGCCCGTCTCGCCGCGCTGCCCGGCGCCCGCTACGGCGGCACCCTGCGCGGCGACGGCTGGGCCGTCGGCTGCGCCTCCCCGGAGACCCTGGTCGAGGTCACCCGCGGCCGGGTGATCACCCGGCCGATCAAGGGCACCCGCCCGGCCACCGCCGCCGGCCACCGTGACCTGCTCGCCTCGGCCAAGGAACGCGCCGAACACGTCATGATCGTCGACTTGGAACGCAACGACCTGGCCCGGGTGGCCCGCACCGGCTCGGTGCGGGTGGACGAGCTGTTCGCTGTGCGCCGCTGGTGCGACCTGTGGCAGGCCGAGTCGACGGTGTCCGCGGCGCTCGCCGACGGCCTGGGCCTGGCCGACCTGCTGCGCGCGGTCTGCCCCGGCGGGTCGGTCACCGGCGCGCCGAAACTCGCCGCCCTCGACCGGATCGCCGCCCTGGAACCCGTCGGCCGGGGCGCCAGCATGGGTGGCCTCGGCTGGGTCGGGCCCGGCCGGGTCGACCTGGGTCTGACCATCCGCACCGTCGCCGCCGACGCCGGGCGGCTGCACAGCTGGGCCGGCGGCGGCATCACCTGGGACAGCGAACCGGCCGCCGAGGTGGCCGAGGCGGCCGCCAAGGCCGCACCGGTGCGCGCCCTGCTCGCCTCCGGCTGACTTTCGCACCCGGCACCGTACCCCGTACCGTACGGCGGGTCGCTAGGGTGGTGGGCGTGAGCGTCGAGTACAGCGGCACCGGCGACCCCGCCCGCAGCCTCGCCCTGCTGTGGCGGACCCGGGAGAAACCCAGCCGCAAGGGCGGCGAGCTGAGCGTGGACCGGATCGTGCGCTCCGCCATCGAGCTCGCCGACGCCGACGGACTGGCCGCGCTGTCCATGCGCCGCGTCGCCGAGCGTCTCCACGTGGGCACCATGTCCCTCTACACCCACGTCCCCGGCAAGGGTGAGCTGCTCGACGTCATGCTCGACACCGTCTACGGCGAGACCGCCCGCCCGCAGGACGTCCCCGGCGGCTGGCGTGGCCGGCTGGAGCTGATCGCCCGGGAGAACTGGGCGCTCTACCTGCGCCACCCGTGGCTGCTGCAGGTCGCCACCACCCGCCCCCCGCTGGGCCCCAACGTCACCGCCAAGTACGAGTACGCGCTGCGTGCCGTCGAAGGCGTCGGCCTGACCGACCTGGAGATGGACGCGGTGGTCACTCTCGTCGACGGCTACGTCCACGGCGCGGTACGCGGCGCGGTGGAGGCAGCCCAGGCCGCCCACCGCACCGGCATGACCGACGAGCAGTGGTGGCGGGCGCACGCCCCGTACCTGGAGAGGGTGGTGGACCCCCGGCGATACCCCACCGCCGCGCGGGTCGGCGCCACCGCCGGGCAGGAGTACCAGGGCCCCTCGGACCCCGCCCGGGTGTTCGAGTTCGGGCTGGCGCGCATCCTCGACGGCGTGGCCGTCCTGATCGGCGCGCGCGGCGGGTCACCGCCGCGGCCGACGCGCGGATAGTCTTCTGCCCATGACCGTACGCCCGATCCGGATCATCGGTGATCCCGTCCTGCGCACCGCCTGCGCACCGGTGACCAGCTTCGACACGGAGTTGCAGCGTCTGGTCGATGACCTGATGGACACCCTGCTGGGCGCGCCCGGGCGGGCCGGAGTTGCCGCCCCGCAGATCGGCGTCGACGCCCAGGTGTTCGTCTACGACGCCGACGGCCACCGCGGGCACATGATCAACCCGAGTATCGAGGTGTCCGAGCAGTCGCAGGACGACGACGAGGGCTGCCTGTCCATCCCCGGCCTGTACTTCCCGACCCGGCGGGCGATGCACGCCACCGTGCGCGGCGTCGACCGGCACGGCGAGCCGCTGACCATCTCCGGCAGCGGCTTCCTGGCTCGCGCGTTGCAGCACGAGACCGACCACCTCCGCGGTCGCCTCTACGTCGACACCCTCCGGGGGCAGACCCGCCGCCAGGCACTGCGGGAGATCCGCGCCGGCCGGTTCGACTCGCCGACCCGCCGGTGACCCGTGCGCCGCGGCCCTGCCACCACCTGCGGCGGGCGGGGCGCCATCAGGCCAGCTCGCGCCGGGTCAGCCGCCCCTCGGTGAAGTCGGCCGCGCGGGTGAAACCGAGTCGTTCGTAGAGCCGGACGGCGGACAGGTTGTCAGCCCGCACGTTGAGCACGATCTGATCGACGTGCGGGCGCAGCCGCGCGCACAGCGCGGCGACCGCGGACGCGGCCATCCCCTCACGCCGTGACGCCGGATGAGTGGCGACGTTTCCCAGCGCCGCCACCCGGTAGGTGGGAGACCAGACGTGTACCCCGGCCACGGCGACGAGCCGCCCGGCCCGGCGAATCCCCACGTACTTCCCAGTGTCGAGCATCCGCGGATCGAACCAGTTGCCCGGGTACGCCTCGGCGTACAGGTCGCGCAGCGCCGACAGGTCGTCGGCGCCGAGCACCTCACCAGCGGGGTCGAACCGGGCCAGTCGCGCCTGGTCGGTCAGCGCCATCCGCAGGTGCCGGCCGCCCCCGTCGACCCGGAACCAGCGGCCCAACAGCCCCTCGATGCCAGGGGAGAGGTGCGCCCACAGCCGGGCAGGCAACACCGGGACCAGATCGGCGACCAGCGCGGCCAGATCGGCCCGGTCCTCCGGCGCGGCCAGCGCGAGCAGCACCGGCTCGGCCACCCCGTGGTAAAGCAGCGCCACCTGCTCGCCGCGACGAAACCACGATGTGTACGGCCAGAAGAAATCGTCGAGATCACCCAACTGATAGGCGTACAGCGCCGGGTCGCGGCGCAGCAGCCCGGCCAGGACGCCACGGTCGTGTTCGGCGCGGACCGGCACGGCTCAGCAGCCCTCCAGGTGCTCGTCGGCCCAGCGGGCCAACTCCTGCAGGGCCGGCAGCAGACCGACGCCGCGATCGGTGAGCTGGTAACTCACCCCCAGCGGAGGCCCCTCCTTGACGGTGCGGCTGACCAGCCCCACACGGGCCAGCTCACCGAGGCGGTCGGACAGCACCGACTCGCTGATTGCGGGAATGGCGCGGGTCAGCTCGGCGAAACCGGCCGGCCCCTGCGCGAGGGTGCCCAGGATCACGCCGTTCCACCGCTTGCCGAGGAACGCGAACGCCCGGGACAGACCACTCGGGCAGGCGCGGGGCCCACTGCTGAGCTGATGGTCGACCGGCATGCCCACCAGCATACGTGGTCCTCGACTCAGCCTAGACACTTCGGAAAAGCTAGCTGCTACTGTCGTGGCAGCGCTTGCCCGATTGTCAGAAAGGAACCCCCGATGACCGACGTGCTGCCCGAGCACCTGATCACCCTGAGCCCCGAAGCCCAGGCCCAGCTGTTCACCGAAGCCCGCACCGCCAACACCTTCACCGACACCCCCGTCACCGACGCACACCTTCGCGCCATCTACGACCTGGTCAAGTACCCGCCGACCGCGATGAACGCCCAGCCCCTGCGGGTGCTGTTCATCCGCCCGGGCGACGCCCGCGACCGGCTACTCGCCCACGTCGCCGAGGGCAACCAGGCCAAGGCCGCCAGCGCACCCGTCGTCGCCGTCCTCGCCGCCGACACCGACTTCCACGAGCACATGGACACCATCTTCCCGATCCGCCCCGGCAGCCGTGAACAGCTCGCCGCCAACCCCCACCGCGAGCAGATGGCCCGGTTCAACGCCACCCTGCAGATCGGCTACTTCCTGCTCGGCGTCCGCGCCGCCGGCCTCGCCGCCGGACCCATGGCCGGCTTCGACAACGCCGGCGTCGACCGGGAATTCCTCACCGACACCAGCTGGAAGTCCCTGTTGCTGGTCAACATCGGCCACCCCGGCCCCGACGCCTGGTTCCCGCGCCTGCCCCGCCTGGACTACGGCGACACCGTCCGGCACCTCTGAGCCCGCCCCCGATCCACCCGCCACGACCACCTCAGCGCGCCGACCACTGGTCCCAACCCAGCTTCGCCACCAACGCCGCGACCACCACCAACAACACCACCCGCACGAACCCCGCACCCCGACGCAACGCCATCCG
>NZ_SMKN01000328.1 GCF_004348675.1 Micromonospora sp. KC606
GGGTGGGCTCGCGTTCGCCGGCGCGCTGGTACTGCTGACCGCCACCCTGCTGCTCGGCGACCAGTTGCCTTCCGGCCTGCGGTGGCTGACGATGCCCGGCTATCTGTGGCTGGCGCTGATGTTCTACCTGCTCCTCGCGCTGCTCGTGCTCGAGGTGCCGGTGCTGGTGGCGTGGTTCGCGACACGCCGGCGAGCCCGGGTGGAGCGGCCGGCGTCCGTCCCGGTGGCGGTCGGTTCGGGCGGCTCGGGTGGCGTCGACCCGCCGCCGGAAACCGTCTTGGGCTCGGCCCTGGAGTCGCAATTCGCGTCCGAGCCGGAGCCTGCTTACGATCCCGGCCGCCGGCTGCTGCTGCGCCGTGGGGCGGCCATCGCTGCCGGAGCGGTCGCGGTGGGTCTCACCGGCGTCGGCGTGAGCCGCGCCTACCTTGCGCCGACCATCAAACGGTACGACATTCCGATGTCCCGCCTGGGCCGCCGGGCCGACGGCCTGCGACTGGCCGTCCTGGCGGACCTCCACATCGGACCGTTGCTCGGCACCGGGCAGGTGGAGCGGATGGTGGAGATTGTCAACGACCTCGACGCTGATCTGGTGGCGGTGGTCGGCGACGTGGTCACCTCCGAACCCGGCAAGGTGCGGGAGTCTCTCCTGCCGCTGACCCAGATGCGGAGCCGACACGGGGTGTTCTACGTCACCGGTAACCACGAGTACTACGCCGGCCTTGGGAGCTGGACCGAGGCAGCCGATGAGCTGGGCCTGCGGGTGTTGCGCAACGAGCGAGTCGAGATCGCCCACGGTGGCGGGGTGATCGACCTCGCTGGCGTCAATGACATCACCGGGGCCCAGTTCGCGGACCCGCCGGACTACGCGGCCGCGCTCGGCGACCGCGACCCGTCCCGGCCGGTGGTGCTGATGGCGCACCAACCAGTGGCGGTGCGTGACGCCGCTCCCTACGGCGTGGACCTGCAGGTCTCCGGCCACACCCACGGCGGCCAGATGTTCCCCTTCAACTATCTGGTCGCGCTGGAGCAGCCGGTCGTGTCTGGACTGGGCGAGGTGGACGGCACACCGGTTTACGTCACCAACGGCGCCGGCTTCTGGGGCCCACCTGTACGCATCGGCGCCGATCCCGACATCACCCTGCTCACCCTCCGGGCGGCCGGAAGGTAGCGCGAGTGTTATGTGGTCGGTACCAAGCATCGAACCGGCGCACCTGGTAGTGGTCGAGGGCCACCTCGGTCTTGGCGGTCTGGAGGCCATTCCTCGATTGCTCAGCGGCCCCATGGCCGAGCAGTTCGCCCACCTCCTGGCCCGCGCCGAGCTGCCGGGGGTGCAACTGCACGTCGTTCCGCTCCAGCTACCCGGGGCTGGCGGGCCGTTCGCCACCGCCGAGGCATTCTGCCCGCGCGGCACCGGCGGGCAGGCGCACCAGCCGGGGGCGCGCCCCCGGCACTGGCTGGGCGGCGTGTCGCTCGCCCGACGGGTCAGGGTGCCGCTTCGCCGGCCTGGGCGCGCGGCGGGGTCAGAAGGACTCGACGATCGGCACCAGGTCGGCGTCGACCACGATCGGGGCGTGGTCCGAGGGGCCCTTGCCCTTGCGTGCCTCCCGGTCCACGTACGCCGAGCGGACCGCGCGGGCCAACGGCGCGGTGGCGTACACCAGGTCGATCCGCATGCCCTTGTTCTGGTGGAACATCCCGGCCCGGTAGTCCCAGTACGTGTAGGGGTGCGGGCCTTTCATCGGGGTGGGCACCACGTCGCTCAGCCCGAGGTCGCGCAGCGCCGCGAGGGCGGCGCGTTCGGCCGGGGTGACGTGGGTGGAGGTGACGAAGAGCGCCGGATCCCACACGTCGTCGTCGGTCGGTGCGACGTTGAAGTCGCCGCAGACCGCGACCGGCCCGCCGCCGGCCACCTCCGGTTCCAGCGCGTCGCGCAGCGCGGCGAACCAGGCCAGCTTGTACGCGTAGTGCGGGTCGCCGGGCGTGCGCCCGTTCGGTACGTACACCGACCAGATCCGGACCCCGTCGCAGGTGGCGGAGATGGCCCGCGCCTCCGGCTCGGGGAACCCGGGCTCGCCGGGGAACCCGACGGTGACGTCGGCCAGCCCGACCCGGGACAGGATGGCCACCCCGTTCCACCGGCCGTCGCTGTGGCTGGCCACCTCGTAGCCCAGCTCGCCCACCTCGGCGGACGGAAACGAGCCGTCGGGGCACTTGGTCTCCTGGAGGCAGACCACGTCCGGGCCGGTGGTGGCGAGCCAGTCCAGCAGCCGGGGCAGCCGGGCCTTCACCGAGTTCACGTTCCAGGTCGCCAGGCGCATGTCTCCAGCCTGCCGCATCTGGCCGCGTCGCGCCGTCCGGCCGCGCCGGTGGCCGTGCATGATCGACTCCAGCTAGCGCCGGGCGGCGGCACCCAGCGAACCGGATACCGCCGTGTGCGCCAATCGGGGAGCGAGGGCGGCGACGGGGGAGCGGTGCAGAGCGGTCAGGAGTTCGGGGTGTCGCCCGGGCCGGTCTGTTCGGCCAGGAAGCGTTCCAGCTCGGCGCCGAGTTCGTCCGCGGTGGGCAGCGGCCCGGTCTCGGTGACGAGCAGGTTCTTCTCGCCACGGCCGCGGGCGAAGGCGTCGTACTGCTCCTCCAGGGCGTGCACCAGCGCGGCGGCCTCGTCGGTCTGCGCGACCTGGCGATCGATCTCGACCCGCACCACCTCGGCGGCGGCCCGCAGGCTGTCACTGGGCAACAGCAGACCGGTGGTCCGGGAGACCGAGGAGAGCAGCGCCTCGGCAGCGGCCGGGTATTCGGTCTGGGCGACGTAGTGCGGCACGTGCGCGGCGAAACCCGCCGCGTCGCGGCCCTGCTCGCCGAGCCGGTACTCCAGCAGGTTGCCGACGCTGCCGGGGACCTGCACCTGTTGCAGCCACGGCTCGTGCCCGGCGATCAGCTCGCGCCGCGTGGCGTGTGCGGTCACCCCGGTGGGCCGGGTGTGCGGCACGGCCATCGGGATCGAGTTGAGTCCGATCGTGAGCCGGACGTCGAGCCGGGCGGACAGCTCGCCGACCGCCGCCACGAAACGCTCCCACTGTAGGTCCGGTTCCGGGCCGGCGAGCAGCAGGAACGGGGTCTCGTCGTCGTCGTGCAGCAGGTGCAGCGCCAGCTCGGGAGCATCGTAGTGCTCCCAGCGGTCCTCGACGAAGGTCATCACCGGCCGGCGGGACCGGTAGTCGAAGAGCTGGTCGACGTCGAAGGTGGCGATCTGACGGGACTCCAGCGAGGTGAGCAGCTGCTCACGGGCCAGACGGCTGGCGCCGCCGGCGTCGACGAAGCCGGTGAGCGCCTGGATCAGCACCGGCTGTCGGAGGTCGGGCAGATCATCGGTGAGCTGGTAGAGCTCGTGTGGGTCGAGCACCGGTTCGGACCTCCCTGAAAGCACGCGTACGGGGCCGCGCGCACACGGTTCCCGTTCGGGGAACGTACCCGCCGTCGGCTTCCATTCCGGCAGCGGGTGAGTGGTCGACAATCCCGTGATCAAACCCGGGCGAAGGCCCTCATTTCGGCGATCATCCAGGGGGCGGGTCCCCCGAATGATGCGTGCAGGGTGGGGCGAACGGTGGAGTATGTCGATCATGCGAGAGGCCGGTGCGGTCTCCGCCCGGCTGTTCCGCGACGGTACCGGCCACCCCGGCTTTCCGGGATGCCCGGTACGGCGCGTACGGGTACCCGGCCGGTGGTGCGAGTGCCCCTGTCCACTTCGCGGGTGGTGAAGTGTGGGCAGGGCCACTTTACGGGGCGGGTTGGCAGGCGGATCCGTTGCCTAGCCTCGTCGAATGCGTGACGACGACACCCTCGACGACCACTGCGGTCCCGACGGCGCGACTGGCCGTTCGGATGATATTCCATCGTCCGAACGGGTCGGCATGGTCCGCGGCACTGCGGCGACCCGTGCCCTGCGTACCCGCCTCGGCGCCCTCGTTAACCCCCGCCGGCCGGCCGGGGTAGCCCTCGCCGCCGGCCTCGCCTCCTGCCTGGGGCTGGCCGGCGTTGCCGGCTTCCAGACCCGGCTCACCGAGCCGGCGGCCCCGGCCGGCGTCGAGGCCGCCCTCGCCGAGCGGGCGCAGCAGGAGGGCGCCGCCTCCCGCGATCAGGAGCGCGCCCCGATCGCCGCGTCCCCCACCCCCGTCCCGGCC
>NZ_SMKN01000329.1 GCF_004348675.1 Micromonospora sp. KC606
GGCGGCGGGTCGGCCGTCAGAAGGGACAGTAGCTCCTGACAGCGCGGCGGAAGCTGCGCGAAGCCCTCCCGCAACGCCTGCCGCCGCTCGGCGCGCAGCAGTTCCTCGCCCGGGCCCGTCGCGTCCGCGGCGCGGGAGGCGGCTGTAACGCAACCGCCGGCCCGGCCGATATACACGGCAGACAGACTCCCGTCGGTCTTCCCTCCAGAGAAAGGGGAACCCGCGTGTCCATCAAGACACGAGGCGCCCTCGCCACGGCCGGTGTCGTGACACTCGCCCTGATCGTCGCCACCCCACCGGCCACCGCCGGCGCGGCGACCTCGGCAACGGTGACGGTCGCCACCGTCGGCGGCAATCCCGTGAAGAACGGCAGGGTGTCGGCACCGTTGTCGGGTACGGTCGCGGTCGCCGGGAGGGCCAACCCCTCCGCCACGATCCCCGCCCCCTCGCCGACGCCGCTGGTCGCCGACGCCGGTGACAGCGCGTTCGTCGCCGCCGGCGAGCGTGCCGTCCTGCTCGGCTCGGCGTACGGCGGCACCGCCCCCTACCAGTTCACCTGGTCCAGCCCGAACGGCAAACTCGTCAGCCCCGACGCGTCCAGCACCGAGCTGGACACCGCCGGCCTGGCCGCGGGCAGCTACCCGGTGACCCTGACCGTGCGCGACGCAGCCGGGAAGTCCAGTTCGGACAGCGTACGCGTGGTGGTATTCCGGTCCGGCCAGACCACGCTGCTGGACCGGACCGACAGCGACCTCACCCCGGGAACCGTCGCGACCGGGGAGCGGCTGGAGTTCGGCTTCACGGTGCCGACCGGGACCCGGCGGATCACCGTCAAGCTCTCCTTCACCAACGCCGCCAACGACTACGACCTGGAGGTGTACGACCCGACAGGCGGCCGGGTGGCGTCGTCCGGCGCGTCTGCCGGACGGCCGGAGGAGGCGGTGGTTTCCTCGCCCGCGCCCGGTGCCTGGCGGGCGGTCGCGGTCAAGTTCGCCACCGTGCCGCCGGAGCAGGTACGGGTCGTGGTGACCGGCGAGACCGGTGCCACCGACCCGCGGCCCGAGGTGGTGTCCGGCGGGCCCTACGCGTTCGCGACCGGTGCCGAGCAGGCACTGCGCGGCACGGTCCGCGGCGGAGCAGCGCCGGTCGTCGCGGGCTGGGACCTCGACGGCGACGGGGTGTTCGAGAGCGCTGGCGGCTCGGTTACCGCACACCTGCCCGAGGGGCGGCACCTGGTGACGCTGAAGGCCACCGACGCGGCGGGACTCGAACGGCGCGAGACCACCAGCGTCCTGGTGGCCGACCCGGCGGTGATCGCTTCGAAGACCACACCGCTGACCGTGATCGGCATCGCCGACACCGGCATCAACCCGTACCACCTCGAATTCTCCGCGCAGACCTACCCGGACCCGGACGTTCTCGCGCTGACCAAGAACTTCACCCGGCACCCCAGCGACTACATCCCCGGCTATCCGAAGGACGCCAAGGCGCTGGACATCACGCTCGGCCGGGGCTACTTCCCGCCGGAGGACACGAAGCTCTGGTCGGGCAACACCACGATCCAGCCGGGCTCGATGTACTGGATCCCCGGCACGAAGATCATCGGAGCGGTGGACTCCGGCGGCTCGACCGGGGTCACCTCATCCGACGACCCGCATCCGATCCTGGACGACAACGGGCACGGCTCCGGGTCGGCCTCGGTCTCCGCGGGCAACCGGTACGGCTACTGTCCGATCTGCCTGCTGGTCGTGGTCGAGGCACTGGACGAATCCGTCGTGGCCCAACTGCCCTGGGTCGACATCTCCAGCAACTCGTTCGGCTACGTCGGCGGCGCGCCCGTCGGTCCGGTCTCCAACGGCCAGGAGGTGACCAAGCGTGCGGCGGAACGCGGCCAGACCACCCTGTTCGCCGCCGGCAACGGGGTCGGCAACGCGTTCGACGTTCCGGTGAGCACCTGGCACTCCGACCAGACCGGCCCGGACTGGAACATCACCGTGGGCGCGATCCGACGCGACAACCAGCGGGCGATCGTCGGTGACGGCATCCCGGTACACCTGTCGTCCTGGGGTGACGGCAACCTGCCCTCAGCCTGCCGGTCCGGCACCGTCGGTCAGTGCGCCTTCGGCGGCACCTCCGCCGCCACGCCGTACACCGCAGGGGTTTTCGGCGCGGTGCTCGGCCAGGTTCGCGCCGCTCTCGGCGACGGCGCCGCGGGGCAGCGCCCCGGACAGGCGGTGGCGGTGGGCGTGCCCCGCACGGAGAGCGTCTACCTCGCCGACGGCAAGCTGACCCGCGACGAGCTGCGGCAAGCCGTACTCAAGAGCGCGCTGCCGCTCGGGCGGGACAACACCGGGGCGCCGTACGCGTACCCGCTGACCGCGCCGTACACGGGCGAGCCGAACGTGTTCTTCGAGGGGTACGGTGCCGCCACCCCGGCAGCCGCCCAGCGGGCGATCGCCGTCCTGCTCGGCGAGACGCAACTGCCCGAGCGGCCGTTCGAGGACCAGTTCTTCGCGTACGACCGGGCCGTGCGGGACACGCTGTGGGGTGGCTTCGACCGCGACGGCGACGGCAAGGCCGACTCCTCGGCGCTCGCCAGCGGGCTCGGCGTGGACCTCGCCGCCGTGGCCACGTCCGCCGGCGCGCTGTCCGTACTGCAGAAGGTCGCGGCGGCCACGTCGCCCGCGGCACAATCCAGGCTCCAGCCGCTCGGTGACAACACCCTGTCGTACTGGCTGCACCGCCGTGTCGCGTCGACACCCGGCGTGACGGGCTGCGCGGCGACGAACAACGAGCAGTACATGGACCGCGCCAACCGCCCGGACGACCTGGAACCCTGCTTCGAGTCCCGGGTCACGTCGGTGGTCGCGGCGTTCCGGCCGGTGGGCATCTTCGCCGGTACGGACACCCTCGACGCACCGCTGCCCGCCGGGTCGACGGTCAACGTGGAGCTGTACATCGCCGGTGAGACACCCACCGTGATCCGGCCGGTCGGCGTACTCATGGCCACCGACCGCGAGATCGGCACCGGCGAAGGGCTGGCCCAGCCGGTGCTCGGCAGCGGGCCGGGCGGCGCGGCCTGCGCCACCCTCGGCGAGACCTGCTGGACCCGGTACGCCTTCTCGTACCGCACCACCCGGCCGGCGTTCACCGGGGAGCAGCTCACGTTCCAGGTGCAACTGCTCGGAGCGCGGTCGTGGGCATTCGGGTTCGAAGGCCAGCACGCTTCCCGCGTACAGATCACGCCCGCGCCGCTGCCCCCGGCCGGGCTGGATTTCGGGGTGACGGTCGACTCGCCGGCGGGCGGGAGCGCGGTGTCCGAGGACGAGACGGTGTTGGCCGGCGGGAGGTACGCGGTCCCTGACCTGGGCGAGGATCCGACCGGCGCGGGCGACCACCCGAGCCAGCGCCGGGTCGAGGTATCCGTCGACGACGCGTCGTTCGGCAACCCGGTGAAGGCGGTGCTCGATCCGGCGACCGGCACCTGGTCGCTGTCGCTCGGCAGGCTGCCGGTTGGTGAGCACACCATCTACGCCCGGGCGCGTGTGGACAGCACCACGTCGGCGGTTACGGCGAGCACGTTCAGGGTGGCACCGAACGCGGTGGTGCAGTGGCAGGTGGTGGACCGCAACGGCGCGGCCGACCAGACCGGGTGGCGGGCAGCCGAGGGTCTGACGGACTGGACCTTCAACGTCGACACCCACAGGTACGACTCCGGCCCGAAGATGATCCTGGTCCGCTTGGTCGAGCGGAACATCGAGACGGCACGGGACGCCGTACAGGTCAGGTTCCGTTAGCCGTACGCCGGTCGCCGGCCGGGTTGGTCAGCTTCTTGGCCCGGCGCGTGTCGTCCCACGTGCCTGATCGAAGCGTCCCCCACGTAGCTCCTGCTACGTGGGGGTGCGCAGCCCGGCTCAGCCCGGCAGGTCGCCGGCGGACGGCGGCAGCCCGGGCAGCGCCGGCAGCAGCGTCGGTGCGCCCGACGGCGGCAGCAGGGTGGGCAGGGGCAGCGAGCCGCCGTCTGGGAGAGGGGTGCGACCACCCGGCGTCGGCGAGGGCGCCGGCGAGGTGAGCTTGGGGGTCGTGCCGCCGGGGGCAGGTTCCCGGGTCAGGGTGGGGC
>NZ_SMKN01000032.1 GCF_004348675.1 Micromonospora sp. KC606
CGACGGGGCGGGGCGGATCAGCCCGGGCGGCGGAAGCCGGCGACCGGCATGTGGTTGATGTTGGCCACCTGGACCGGTTTGCCGGCCCGGGGCGCGTGCACCATCAGGTCGCCGCCGAGGAAGAGGCCGACGTGGTGCAGGTCACTGAAGAAGAAGACCAGGTCACCGGGGCGCGCCTCGGAACGCGGGATGGCCTTGCCCTCGTTCCACTGGGCGCCGGTGAAGTGGGTCAGCGAGATGCCGGCGGCCCGGTAGGCGAACTGGGTGAGGCCGGAGCAGTCGAACGCGTTCGGGCCGGTGGCCCCCCAGACGTACGGGTCACCGACCTGCTGGCAGGCCACCCGGATCGCGGTCCGCGCGGCGCTGCTCACCACCCCGTTGATGGTCGGGCAGCCGGCGACCTTCACGCTGGTCTTCGGCATGGACGCCTGGAGCCGCTTGATCTCCGCGTTGATCTGGTTCTTCTTGGCGGCCAGCTCCTTCTCCTGCTTGACCTCCTCGGCGATCAGCACGTCGAGCTTCTGCTTCTCGGCGTCGAACTTCGCCCGCGCGTCGATGACGACCTGGAGATCGCGGCGCTCCTGCGCGGCGAGCCGGTCCAGGTAGGTCAGCTGCTCGGTGAGGGTGTCCGGCTTCGCGCTGACCAGCAGGGCGCCGAGCTCCTGTGAAGGGCCGGTCATGTAGTAGCGGGAGGCCATGTCGCCGACCCGGTTGAGAGCCAGCTCGGTCTGCAGGGCGAGCGGCTCGATCTTCTTCTGGAGTTCCTCCGCCTTCTTGCGGTCCTTCTTGAGCTGCGCCCGGACCTTGTTGTACTGCTCGATGGTCGGTTCGAGCTGCTCCCACTGCTTGTCGATCGCCGCCTCGATCTCCTCGGGCGAGGGCGCGGCGTGCGCCGGCGCGACGAGCATCCCGGCGCCGACGACCACGGCGGCGACCACCGTGATCAGGCGACGGGCAGCGCGGCGCAGACCGGCCCGACGAGCAGGTGGCTGACCCTGGACGTGACGATGGAGGGGCATGGTTGCCACCGGCACCGACTCCTTTGCAACCGACCGCCGGGCGCCTCGCAGAGGGGAAGACGGAGGCAGACGACCCACAGCGGCCGGTGCAACATTAGGGAAAGCGGGCAGCGGAATCAAGGCGACCTTCGGTCATTTCACATCTACGCGATCACCCGCACACAACCGGTAGTTCGGCTATTTTCCAACTATGGCCGTCAATACATCGTCCAATGTCACCACGCCGAGGGGTCGGCGACCGTCGCTCACCAGCACGATGTGCCGCCGCTCGCGCCGCATCGCCAGCAGCAGGTCGGCCAGGGTACGTTCCGGCGGAACCACGGCCAGCGGCCGGTAGACGTCGGCGGGAACCGGGGCCCGACGGGCCGCCCCCGAGTAGCCGAGTACGTCCTTCACGTGCACGAAGCCGAGCACCCGCCGGGTGGTCCGCTGCACCACCGGAAAACGCGACCGGCCGGTCCGGGTGGCCAGCACCTCCAGCGAGGCCGGCGACACGTCCTCGGCCACCGTGGTCACCGTCGACCAGGGTTGCAGCGCGTCGGCGGCGGTGCGGGCGTGCAGGGCCAGCGCGCCGGTGATCCGGGCGTGCTCCTCGGCGTCCAGCAGCCCCTCGGTACGCGCCTGCGACACCAGCCCGGCCAACTCCTCGGCGGTGAAGACGGTCTTCACCGTCTCGATGGCCTCGATCCGCCACAGCCGCAGTATCTGCCGGGCCGCCCACTTCATGGCCAGCAGCAACGGCTTGGTGGCCAGGCAGAAGGCCAACATCGCCGGGCCCAGCCAGAGTGCGGACGGCTCCGGCCCGGCCAGGGTGATGTTCTTCGGGACCATCTCGCCGACAACCGTGTGCAGGAACACCACCACGGCCAGCGCGATCACGAAGGAGAGCGGGCGCACCACCCCGTCGGGAAGCCCCCCCGCGTGGAACGCCGGCTCCAACAGGTGCGCCAATGCCGGTTCGGCGATCGCGCCGAGCCCCAGCGAGCAGACCGTGATGCCGAGCTGCGCCCCAGCGATCATCAGCGGGATCTGGTTCATCGCCGCCAGCGCCCAGCGGGCTCGCCGAGAGGTCGCGGCCAGCGGCTCGACCACCGTCCGACGGGACGCGATCAGCGCGAACTCGCTGCCCACGAAGAACGCGTTGCCGAGCAGCAACACCACGGCGATCAGCAGCTCAGCCATCACCCTCCGGCTCCTCGGGGCGCAACACCCGCACCTGCTCGATCCGGTGCCGCTCGACCTCGACCACGGTGAACTCGTAGCCGGCCTCGTCGACCGTCTCGCCGGGCACCGGGACACGACCCAGCCGGGCCATCAGGAACCCCGCGAGGGTCTCGTACGGGCCCTCGGGCAGCCGGAAGCCGGTCTGCTCGATAAGCTCGTCCGCCCGCAGCACGCCATCGACGAGGACGGTCCGTTCGCCGCCCGGCACGGTCAGGCCGGTCGCGTTCGCGTCGTCCACGGCGGCCGGGTCGAACTCGTCGGCGATCTCCCCGACCAGCTCCTCGACCAGGTCCTCCACACTCACCACACCGTCGGTGCCGCCGTACTCGTCGACCACGATGGCCAGGTCGGCGCCAGCGTCCTTCAGTGCGGCCAGCACGCCGTCGAGGTCGAGGCTCTCCGGGACGTACACCGGTTCCCGGGCGACCGCCGCGACGGTGGTCGACGCCCGGTGGGCCAGCGGCACGCCCAGCGCGTCCGGCACCCCGGCGACGCCGGTGACCAGGTCCAGGGTCTCCTCGTAGATCGGAAAGCGGGTCCGGCCGGTCCGCCGGGACAGGTCGAGCAGCTCGGCGACCGTGGCGGTGGCCCGCAGCGCGATCACGTCGACCCGCGGGGTCATCGCCTCGGCGGCCCGCTTGTCGCCGAAGCGGATGGTGCGCCGCAGCAGCATCGCGGTGTCCGGCCGCAGCGCGCCGGCACGGGCCGAGATGGCCGCCAGCAGCCCCAGTTCCTCCGGAGAACGGGCGCTGGCCAGTTCCTCCTGCGGTTCGACGCCGAGCTGGCGGACCAGCCGGTTCGCCGAGTTGTTCAATGTTTTGATCAGCCAGCCGAAGGCCCGGGAGAAGGCCCGCATCGGCCCGGCGGTGGCCAACGCGGCCGGCATCGGCCGGGCCAGGGCGAGGTTCTTCGGCACCAGCTCGCCGAAGAGCATCGAGATCAGGGTGGCCAGGGCCAGCGCGAGCAGCGGGCTGAACCGCTCTGCCCCGCCCAGCGGGCCGAGCAGCGGGGCGACGAGCCGGGCCAGCGCCGGCTCGGCGAGGTATCCGGTGAGCAGCGCGGTGAGGGTGATGCCGAGCTGCGCCCCGGAGAGCTGGAAGGAGAGCCCTCGCAGCGCGCGGCGTACCGTGACGGCGCTGGCGTCCCCCGCGTCGGCGCGCCGGTCGATCTCCGCCCGGTCGACGGTGACCAGGGCAAACTCGGCTGCGACGAAGAACGCGTTGCCGGCAGTCAGCAGCACGAAGCCGGCCAGGGGCAGCAGCGTGGTCACCAGCAGGTTGTCGATGTGCGCGATTGTTCCACGGGCCCGCCCCCGGCACGAGTACGGCGGCGGCACCCCCGTAGGTGCCGCCGCCGTCGTGGTTGCGGTTGTTCTCCGGGTACGGCCTCAGCCAGCGACCGGCTCGGTCTCCTTGTGGCCTGCGGTGGTGTCCGGCTTGACCGAGCGGAGCAGCACGCTGGCCACGTCGACGACCTCGACCTGCTCACCGGCGCCCTTGCCGTTGACCCCGTCGCTGAGCATCGTCGAGCAGAACGGGCAGCCGACGGCCACGGTCTTCGCGCCGGTGGACATGGCCTCCTCGACCCGGTCCACGTTGATCCGCTTGCCGATCTTCTCCTCCATCCACATCCGGGCGCCGCCGGCCCCACAGCAGAAGGAGCGCTCAGTGTTGCGCGGCATCTCGATCAGGCCTGCGTCGCGGTCGACGGCGGAGCCCGTCGAGTCGCGCTGGCCGCCGAGAGCGGCCCCCAGCACCTCGCGCGGCGGGGCGAAGACCCGGTTGTGCCGGCCCAGGTAGCACGGGTCGTGGTAGGTGACGCCACCGGCTACCGGCTGGACCGGGGTGAGCTTGCCGGTGGCGACCAGGTGGGCCAGGAGCTGGGTGTGGTGGACGACCTCGAACTCGCCGCCGAGCTGCCCGTACTCGTTGCCGAGAGTGTTGAAGCAGTGCGGGCAGGTGGCCACGATCCTGCGCTTGGACTTCTCCCGGCCCTCGAACGCCTCGTTGAGGGTCTCGACGTTCTGCTGGGCGAGCATCTGGAAGACGAACTCGTTGCCGATCCTTCGGGCCGGGTCGCCGGAGCAGGTCTCCCCCTCGCCGAGAATGGCGAAGGAGACGCCGGCCTCGTTGAGCAGGGTGGCGACCGCCCGGGTGGTCTTCTTGGCCCGGTCCTCGAACGCGCCGGCGCAGCCGACCCAGAACAGGTACTCGAAGTCGTCGACCTCGCCGACCCGCGGCACCACGAAGTCCAGACCCTTGGTCCAGTCCTCGCGGGTGTTCTGCGGGGCGCCCCACGGGTTTCCCTTGTTCTCCAGGTTGCGGAGCATGACGCCGGCCTCGGAGGGGAAGCTCGACTCGATCAGCACCTGGTATCGGCGCATGTCGACGATGTGGTCGACGTGCTCGATGTCGACCGGGCACTGCTCGACGCAGGCGCCGCAGGTGGTACAAGACCACAGCACGTCCGGGTCGATGACACCGCCTTCCCCGGCGGTGCCGATCAGCGGCTTGTCGGCCTCGGCGAGGGCCAGCGCGTCCACGTGGGCGAGCTGCGCGGCGGTCGCCTTCTCCTCGCCGGTCAGATCCTTGCCGCCGCCGGCCAGCAGGTACGGCGCCTTGGCGTACGCGTGGTCACGGAGGCTGAGCACGAGCAGCTTCGGCGACAGCGGCTTGCCGGTGTTCCAGGCGGGGCACTGCGACTGGCAACGGCCGCACTCGGTGCAGGTGCTGAAGTCGAGCAGCCCCTTCCAGGTGAACTGCTCGACCTGGGCGACACCGAACTGGTCCTTCTCCGGGTCGGCCTCCTCGAAGTCCAGCGGCTTGCCCTGGCTGGTCATCGGCCGCAGCGCACCGAGGCCGGAGCCGGCCGGCTTCTGCGGGTCACGCTTGAAGAAGATGTTGGGGAACGCCAGGAAGCGGTGCCAGGCGACACCCATGGTGACGTTCAGGGCGATCACGATGAGCCAGGTCATCGAGATGGCGATCTTGATGAGGGCGGCGATGCTGACGCCGGCCTGCGAGGCTGGCAGCAGCGCCCCCACCGCGTGGCTGATCGGGGTGGCCCAGACCGGGTACTCGAAGTGGTCGGTGGCGACCTTGAATCCCCGGATCACGAAGCCCATGATCAGCACCGAGAGCACGATGCCCTCGACGAAGTAGCCCTGCCACATCGTCGAGCCGGTGAACCGGGAGCGACCACCCGGTCGGGTGGGCCGGTTGCGGAACCGGATGGCGATCAGCACCAGGATGCCGATCGTGCCGAGGATCGCGATCAGCTCGGTGACCAGGCCGTAGATGGTCAGGCCGCCGACCAGCGGCAGGCCACCGGTCGGGGAGACGACCTCGAAGTACGCCTCCAGCACCAGCAGCGACAGCACGATGAAGCCGACCATCACGAACCAGTGCGCGGCGCCCACCACGCTCCACTTGAGCATACGGGTGTGCCCGGCGGTCTCCACCAGCATGACCTTGGCGCGGGCGCCCTTGTCGGTGAACCGCTCCGGCGCGGGTTGCCCCTGCCTGATGACTGCCACCATCTTCATGACCGCGCGCACCGCAAGCCACACCGCCACTGCGGTGATGGCGGCCGCGAGGATCGTGGTGACGATCTGGACGCTGCCCATCGAGTTGGCCTCCCGGTCTACTGCCTGTCGAGCGGCTTCGGCGACCGGGGCCGGGTTCCGGGCGGGACCGGCGTGACGCCGCTGCCGCACCCTCGACCGGACCGGTCGATGACCTCGCTCCGCTCGGTCATGCAGTGCAGCCTACGCGCAAGGTTACCCAGCAGTAACGTGAGACTTCTCGCACCTGGCCACGCCGCCCTGCGCACACCATAGGGTGCCCGGCGGGCCGACGCAGGACGGGGTTGCGCGAGGGTGACCTGGCGCGTGCCGGGCGGGCCGGCGTCGTGCCGCCCTGGTCAGCGCCAGCGGGAGAGCAGGATCAACGAGGCGACCATCCCACCGAAGCCGACCGCCAGGTTCCAGTAGCCCCAGGAGGCGACCGGGTACTCCTGCTCGGAGAGGTAGTAGACCACCAGCCATCCGATGCCGGCCACGATCAACGCGACCGCCGTGACCGGCAGCCACACCGGGCTAGGCTTGCGCGTCGCCGTCGCCGTCGCCGCCGTCGGACGCACGTCCGTCGGCGGGGTGTACACCTTCTTCTTGCGGACCTGAGACTTGGGCACGACGCTCTCCAGAGGGGTGACGACCTCGTCCGGCCTGACAACCGGGCGCGGGGGCGACGGTCCATGGCCAATAATGTTCGACAGCTAGCGTAGTCCGGACAGGCCGTCTGATCCATGAATGGGGTCGGACCAGTGCGCGGAGTGACCGAAAAGCACGGGTTTGCTCCGGACGGGCACGTCGACCCGCGCCGCGGCGGCGCACGAACCAGACGAGTCGGAGGGAACGCTCGGTGGAGTACACATCCGGCGCGGCGTCCTGGCAGAAGGCCATGCGGCGGGCGATCGCCGCGTTCCTGCCACGGCGCCCGCGTCAGCGGCGACCCGGGTGGTCGATCGGGGTGCCGTTGATCGCCGCCGCGGCCGGGCTGCTCTTCACCACCAGCGCCACCACCGCCGACGGCACCGCGCTGCGGGAGGACCGGCGCCCGGAGCTGACCCAGCTCATCGAGGACCGCCGCGAACGGGTTGAGTCCAGCGAGCTGCGCGCCGCCCGGCTCCGCGCCGAGGTGGAGGACCGGACCGCGGCCCTGGCCGATACCGACGGCCCGATCTCCGCCGAGCGATCCCGGGCCCGGGCCTCCGAACAGGCCGCTGGTTTCACCGCCCTCACCGGCCCCGGCGTTGCCGTCGAGCTCAACGACGCCCCGGGCCGCTCCGACGGCAGCCTGCCCAAGGGTGCGACCAATGACGACCTGGTCGTCCACCAGGGCGACGTCCAGGCGGTCGTGAACGCGCTGTGGGCCGGCGGGGCGGAAGCGATGTCAATCATGAACGTCCGCGTGTTGTCCACCAGCGCGGTACGCTGCGTCGGTAACACCCTGCTGCTGCACGGCCGGGTGTACTCCCCACCGTTCAAGATCGTAGCAATCGGTGATCCCGCCACACTCCAACGGGCTCTCGCCGAGTCGCAGGGAGTCCAGGTGTTCAAGCAGGCGGTCGACCACTGGCAGCTCGGTTACACCGAGACGGTCTCCACGGTCACCGTGCCCGCGTTCGAGGATTCGACCGCGTTGCGGTCGGCGACGGTGCCGCGATGAGCTCCGACGGTCGAGATCCACGTCACCGCGACCGGGGCGACGACGCCACGGCGTTCATCCCGAAGATCGACACTCCGGCGTCGTCGACCCCGAGCCGGCCCGACCCTGCCGGCCCGTGGCCCAACCCCGTCCTTCCGGCGCGTTCCCCGGCCAACCGACCGCCGGCGCACACCGCGCCGCCCGCCGGCCCCGCCAACCGGCCGGTGAGCCGACCCACCGAGGCACACCGGCCCGCGACACCGCCCGTCAACGGCTCCCCCGACAGCCGGCCCGTCGACGCACCGACACACCCCGGCGTCATCCCCGCTCGTCCCGCGCCGCCAGCCTGGCCGGGCGCCGGTCCGGCGGTGCGGCCAGCCGCGCCACCTCCACCGGTGGCGCCCACGTCACCCGCCGCCCAGCAGTGGCCGGCGGCCGCGCCGACCTCGCCCGCCGTGCCGCAGGGGCCCACCCCGCCGGGTACCGCCGTGCCGCAACCTGCACCCGAGATACGCCCGCAGTCCGCCACGGAGGCGCCGACCACGTTCCTCCCCCGCCTGGGCAACCGCGCGCCCCAGCGGCCCACCGCCGGCCCCGACGGCGGGCGTCCGGCCCGTCCGTTCCCGGCCGACGATCGTCCCGACCCGGGGGCCACCGCCATAATCCCGGCGGTGACCGGCCGTCCGCCGCTGGACTCGACGGCGCTGATGGGCGCGGTGCCCCCGGCCCCTTCGCGCGACAGCACACCCGGCGACACGCCTGCCGAGCCGCCGCAGCCGCGCCGGGGCGAGCGGGTGGTGCAGCTCCGCCCGGAGCAGACCGGCGAGGGCTACCGCAGCGTCTACTCCGAGCTGACCCGGCCATCCTTCGCCTCCCGGCTTCGCACCGGAGCCAGGGTCACCGGCGAGTTGCTGATCACGTTCGGCCTGGTCGTGCTGCTCTTCGCCGGGTACGAGATCTGGGGCAAGTCGGCCATCGTCGATGCCCACCAGGGCGACCTGAGCAACCAGCTCGCCCAGGAGTGGGGGCCGAGCGGTGACCCCACGGTGGCCCCCCCGACCGGTGGGCCGACGGCAAAGGCGAAGCCGCCGGTCGAGGGCAAACCGCTGGCCGGGCTCTACATCCCGAAGCTCGACAAGAACTGGGTCGTGGTGGAGGGTGTCGGCCAGAAGGACATCCGGTACGCCCCGGGCCACTATCCGAAGAGCGCCATGCCGGGCCAGGTGGGCAACTTCTCCGTCGCCGGGCACCGCAACCGGGCCACCTTCTGGCGGCTGGACGAGCTGACCGACGGCGACGAGATCGTGGTCGAGACGAAGAGCAACTGGTACGTCTACAAGGTGGTCAAGAGCCGCATCGTCAGGCCGGACCAGGTCGAGGTGGTGTCTCCGCAGCCCCTGCCGCTCAACGGGGGAAAACCTAAGCGGCTGCTCACCCTGACCACCTGCAACCCGAAGTTCGACAACTACCAGCGCCTGATCGTGCACGCCGAGCTGGCGGAGACCAGGGACAAGGCCACGGGCCGGCCGAAGGCGCTGGGGGGCTGACGGCGATGTACGCCTGGATCTGGCGCAAGTTGCCCTTCGGCCTGGCCGGCAAGCTCACCGGCTCGCTGCTGATCACCTCCGCCGTGGTAGCCCTGCTGTGGTACGTGGTATTTCCCTGGGCGGAGCCGCTGGTCACACCCTTCGACGACGTCCAGGTCACCCAGAACGACCAGGGTGTGCCCGGCAGCGACGGCGGTTCCAGCCCGGCCGGGGAGGAGAACCCCGGTGACGGGCACGACCTGCCGTACGACACGGAACGGAACAACACCCCGCCCTCCTCTCCGAACGAGTGAGCCCATGCGTGTCCTGGTCATCGACAACTACGACTCGTTCGTGTTCAACCTGGTGCAGTACCTCGGTCAGCTCGGGGTCGACTGCGAGGTCCGCCGCAACGACGAGATCGACGTCGCCGACGTCGGCCGCGTCGGCGCGGCCGGGGTCCTGCTCTCCCCCGGCCCGGGTAGTCCGGACCGGGCCGGGATCTGCCTGGACGTGATCCGGCATTACGCCGGCGAGCTGCCCATCTTCGGTGTCTGCCTCGGCCATCAGGCCATCGGTGAGGCGTTCGGGGCGACCGTGGCGCGCGCTCCCGAACTGCTGCACGGCAAGACCTCGGAGGTCCGCCACCACGACGTCGGGGTGCTCGCCGGGCTGCCCGACCCGTTCACCGCGACCCGCTACCACTCGCTCGCCGTGCTTCCCGAGACGCTCCCCGACGAGTTGGAGGTCACCGGCTGGACGGGTTCCGGCGTGGTCATGGCGATGCGGCACCGTACGCTGCCGATTGAGGGGGTGCAGTTCCACCCGGAGTCGGTGCTCACCGAGGGCGGCCACCTGATGCTGGCGAACTGGCTGGCGGCGTGCGGCCACACCGAGGCGCTGGAACGCGCCCCGGAACTCGCCGCCGAGGTGGATACCCGCCGACGCGCCGCCTTCGCCGCCATCTGACGCCCGTCGCCGCTGACACCGCCGCCACGCGCGTCCCGGCCCCGCATCGCGGAGTGCCCCGCGCTCGCGGACCAGCCGCGCCCGTTCCGGCACACGCTGCCGGCCCGCGCTGTTCCGGGTGCGCGGTGGCTTGGCTAGCAAGCTGTCCGGTTCGTGCCCGTAGGCGTGGACCGTCCCGGTTGCCGGGTTGTCGCGGTCCGGGTGCCTGCGGCCGGTGCGCCTCGGGGGAATCGTGGCCGCCGGCCGGTCGTTACACCCTCTGGACGACCGCAGCAGCAGCCCCGCCGCCTGGCCCGACGCCCACGGGTGTTGGTGGAATGGCGACGGGCCGCCGGTCGTTACACATGGTCCCGGCGTCGCGAGCCGAACGACGCCCGCGCCGGATCTGATCTTTTTCCCCTGTTCTTTCGTGCGCCTGCTGTGGTGCCCGCGGGTGGTTCCACCCCCATGGAACCGCGCGTGTCGACCCCCTTGTGAAGGAGCTTCCTGATGAACACGATCATGCGTAGGAGCGTTCTGGGTATCGCTGGTCTGGCGTTCGCCGGTGGCGTGTTCGCCGGCCCGGTGGCCGAGGCCCACGCTGCCCCCGTCGGCAGCGGGCCGGTCGCGGTGGCGCAGGCCGACAAGCCCGACAGTGGCCGGCTGATCCCGCACGGTGTGCAGGGCACGCAGTCGCGGATCGACCTGTCGGACGAGCAGGTCGGCAACGTGAAGGCGATCATCGCGGCGACGAAGAAGGCCGGGATGGACGAGCGGGCCGCGGTGGTGTCGATCGCGACCGCGTTGCAGGAGTCGAAGCTGGAGAACCTGGGTCACCTGGGTGACCGCAACGACCACGACTCGCAGGGCCTGTTCCAGCAGCGTCCGTCCTCGGGTTGGGGCACGGTGGAGCAGATCACCGACCCCGAGTACTCGACCACGGCGTTCCTGAAGGGTCTCAAGCAGGTCGACGGCTGGCAGGACATGCCGCTGACGCGGGCCGCGCAGACCGTGCAGGTCTCGGCCTACCCGGACCACTACGCCCAGTGGGAGCAGCAGGCCGCCGACCTCGTCGCCGAGCACTGGAACAGCTGACAGCACTGAGAAGCGCAGGGCCCGGTCCGTTCCCGGACCGGGCCCTGCCGCGTCACTACCGAACGGGTCAGTCGTCCGTGCGGCGGGCCGAGGGATCGGTGGGGAAGAGCACGCCACCACCACCGCCGTCGCCCGGGGTCGGGGTCGTGGCACCCGGCGTCGGAGTTGGAGTCAGAGTCGGCGAGGGATCCTGAGTGGGCTCAGGAACACCGATCTCGATGGTGACCTGCTTGCCCTTGGCGAGTCGGGCGCCCGGCTCCGGGTTCTGCCGGGTCACCTTGCCGACCTCGGACGCGGGCACCTGGTCGCCGTCCCGCACCCGGACGGTGTAACCAAACCGCTCCAGTTCCGCGCGCGCCTCGTTTTCTGTCAGGCCGGTCACCCGGGGAACCTCCCGGATGTTGCCCTTGGAAACCTCCACGGTCACCTTGGTGGCCTCCGCCACCGTCGATCCGGACTCCGGCGACACCTTCGTGACCTGCCCGGCGGGTTGAGGGCTGTCGACGTCCCTCCGGTCGACCACCAGCTTCAGCGCTGTGAGCTGCGGCTCGACGTTGGTGAACTGGGAGCCGACCAACCCGTCGGGGATCCTCACCTCGGGCTTGCCGCCGCAGACGTTGACCGTCACCTGGCTTTTCGGCTCGATCGCGCCGCCCGGCGCCGGGGTCTGGCCGGCGACGGTGCCCTTCTTGCAGGTGGAGTTGAAGACCTGCTCGCCGGCCACCGGCACCAGGCCGGCCTTCTGGATTTCCGCGAAGGCGGCGGCCGGGTCCATGCCGGCCAGATCCGGCACCGACACCCGCTCCGGATCGCGGTCTTGCATCAGCAGGGCCGCCACCAGCGCGATCACCGCCAGCACCCCCAGCGCCGCGAACGCCGCGATCGCCCACGAGGACCGGCGGCGGCGCTGCGGATCACCGACCCGGGCCGGGGCCTGTCGGGTGGGCGGGGCACCGACCACCTGGGTCGGGTACCCGGCGCCGGCCTGCGCCAACTGCGCCGTCTCGTCCTGCGGCATGACCGGGGTGGCCAGCACCGGGCGCCCGGCGGCGGCCCGAAGCAGGTCGGCACGCATCTCGCCGGCGCTCTGGTAACGGTTCAGCGGGTTCTTCGACAGCGCCTTCAGCACGATCGCGTCGACCGCCGGGTTGACGTCCGGGTTGATGTCGCTCGGGGTCGGCGGGGCCTCCCGGACGTGCTGGTAGGCGACGCTGACCGGGCTGTCGCCGACGAACGGCGGATGCCCGCAGAGCAGCTCGAAGAGCACACAACCGGCGGCGTACACGTCGGAGCGGGCGTCCACGGACTCACCGCGCGCCTGCTCCGGGGAGAGGTACTGCGCGGTGCCGATGACCGCGCTGGTCTGGGTCATCGTGGTGGCGCCGCTGGCCAGCGCCCGGGCGATGCCGAAGTCCATCACCTTGACCTGGCCGGTCTGGGTGAGCATCACGTTGCCGGGCTTGATGTCCCGGTGAATGATGCCGTGCCGGTGGCTGAACTCCAGCGCCGCGCACATGTCGGCGCAGATCTCCAGCGCCCGGCGCGGCTGCAGCCGCCCCTCGACGCCGAGGACCTCCTTCAACGTCCGGCCGTTGACGAATTCCATGACGATGAACGGGAGGGTCTCGCCGGTCGGCGCGGTCTCCTCGCCCGTGTCGTAGACGGCGACGATCGCCGGATGGTTCAGTGACGCGGCGTTCTGCGCCTCCCGGCGGAACCGCATCTGGAAGGTGGCGTCCCTCGCCAGATCGGTCCGGAGCATCTTGATCGCGACGTCCCGGCCCAGCCGGAGGTCACGTCCGCGGTGCACCTCCGCCATGCCGCCGTAGCCGAGCAGCTCGCCGACCTGGTACCTGCCACCGAGCAGTCGGGCCTGGGCTGTCATCGCGTTCGTCGTCCTTCGCTCGTCTTCGTCTCGCCGACACCCGGTGGGAGCCACATCATCCGACGGTACGACGTCCCGGCCGGATCGTCGCGCCCGTCAGCACTCAGCGCGCCGGATGTCACGCCGGTCGTGCCGGGGTGACCGAGCGGCAAGCCCATCCGCGCCCTGTAGGAAATCACGCCGGAGCAGACCAGGACCAGTACGGCCAGCAGGATAGCCACGGTCACCGCGCCTGACCTGGACCGGCGTACCGGAGCGGGGCTGGAAACCGGCTGCCGGGCGTACCCGACGGGACGGTCGGAGCGGATCGGGGCCGCCGGCACCGCCGCGGCGCCGCGCGGGTTCATCGGCGGCCCGGCCGGGGCCGACGGGCGCTGCGCCACCGCGGGCGGCTGCGGCTGCCGCGCGGCGACCATCGGACGGGCCTGGCCGGTTGCCGGCGGACGGTGCTGCTGGGCCAGCGCGGGCGGGCGCTGCTGCTGTCGAGGGGCGGCCGGCACCTGGGCCCGCGCCACCGGGGCGGCGGGCGAGGACGGCGCGGCCGAGACCGGGCGGGCGGACCCGCCGTTGCGCGACTGCTGGGAGAGGGCGGCCTTCGCCTGCCGAGCCACCGAGGCCAGCGCGGCGGCGCTCGGCCAGCGGTGCGCCGGATCCTTGGCAAGCGCCCGCTCGACGATCGCCTTCACCTGGGGCGGAATGTCGCCGGGCAGCGGCCGGGGAGTGTCCCGGACGTGCTGCATGGCGATATCCAGGGGGTTGTCCCCCTCGAAGGGACGGCGCCCGGCCAGGCACTGGTACGCGACGACGCCGAGGGCGTACACGTCGGAGGCGGGCGTGGCGACCGCGCCGTTGGCCTGCTCGGGCGATATGTAGGAGGCGGTGCCGAGCACCGAGCCGGCGGCGGTGAGCTGGCCGACGAGGTCGGAGCGGGCGATGCCGAAGTCGGTCAGCACCAGCGTCCCGTTGGGCCGGACGAGCAGGTTGCCCGGCTTCACGTCGCGGTGCACGATGCCCTTCTCGTGGGCCGCGTGCAGCGCGTCGGCGGCCTGGGCGACCAGGGCCATGGTCCGCCCCGGGGTGAGCCGGCCGTGCCGGCTCAGCGTCGCCGAGAGGGCATCGCCCTCGACGTACTCCATCACCAGGAAGGCGATGTGCTGGTCGTTGCCGAAGTCGTAGACGTCGACCACGCCCGGGTGGTTGATGGTGGCCATGGTCCGCGCCTCGCCGCGGAACCGCTCGGCGAAGCCCGGCTCGTCCAGCAACGCCGGGAGCAGACTCTTCACCGCCACCGTCCGGCCGAGCACCTGGTCGGTGCCGCGCCAGACATCACCCATGCCACCGCTGGCGATCCGCTCGTCGAGACGGTAGCGGTTGCCGAGCTGGACGCCGGGGGAGAGCATGTCAGCGGCTCCCGGGGTCGGCGGCGACCGCCTGCATGATCCGGCCGGCGATCCGGGCGGCCTCGGCGCTGCCGCGGCTGCCCGCCTCCTCCAGCAAGACGCAGACCGCGGAGACCGGGGTGCCGTTGCGGTCGACCGCGAAGCCGATGAACCAGCCGTGGTCGGGGGTGTTCGGGCCCGACTGGGCGGTGCCGGTCTTGCCGCCGACGGTGTAGCCGTTGAACTTCGCTTCCCGGCCGGTGCCGTTCTCCACCACGGAGACCATCATGTCCCGCAGGTCCGACGCGACCTGACCGCTGACCGGCCGGCGCAGCTCCCTCGGGTCGGCGTTGTAGTAGCTGGTGGTGCGGTCCGGGCCGAGGAGCTGCTTGACGAGGTAGGGACGCATCTGCCTGCCGTCGTTGGCGACCGTCGCGGCGATCAGAGCGCCCTCCAGCGGGGTCATCTTGACGTCTCGCTGCCCGATCGACGACTGGGCCAACGCGGCCGGGTCCGTCTCCCCGCCCGGCGCCTGCATGGCGCCGGTGCGGCTGGGTGCCACGGCCAGGCCGTCCTCGCCGAGCTGGCCGACGGTCAGGTCCTCCTGCTCGAAGCCGAACTGACGGGCCTTCTCCTTGAGCTTGTCGGCGCCGAGCTGGACGCCGAGCTGGGCGAAACCGGTGTTGCACGACTCGGTGACCGCGTCCATCAGGGTGACCTGCGACTCGGGGCAGATCGACGGGGCGGCGTTGCGGATCGGGGTGCCGGAGGTCGGCGGCGTCCAGCTCGGGCCGGCCGGGATCTGCGTCTCCTTGGTGATGCCGTTCTCCAGGGCCGCCGCGGCCACCACGATCTTGAAGGTGGAGCCGGGCGGCAGGGTCTCCGCCAGCGCCCGGTTCGTCAGCGGCCGCTCCGGGTTGGCCTCCAGCTTGTTGTACGCGGCGCTGGCCGCCTCGGTGTCGTGGCTCGCCAGCGGGTTCGGGTCGAAGCTGGGCATCGAGACGAGCGCCTGCACCGCCCCGGTGCGTGGGTCGATGGCGATCGCCGCGCCCTTCTTCGCCCCGTTGTTGTTGTTCCGCAGCTGTTCGTACGCGGTGTCCTGGGCGCGCTTGGAGATGGTGAGCAGCACGTTGCCGCCGCCCGTCTCGTCGCCGGTGAACATGTCCTTGATCCGGTTGGCGATCAGCGCGTCGCTGGTGCCGGCGAGGAAGTCGTTCTCGACCCGTTCGATGCCGGTGTCGGCGAGGTTGACCGGCTTGTAGCCGAGCACGTGCGCGTACTTCGCCCCGCCGGGGTAGGTGCGCTGGTACTTCAGCTTGCCGTTGGTCTCCTTGCTCGTGGCGAAGGCGGTGCCGCCGGCTTCGATGTTGCCGCGCCGGCGCTCGTACTCGGCCACCTGGACCCGGCCGTTGTAGTCACTGTTGCGGTACTCGTCGGCCTTGTATGCCTGGATCCAGTTCAGGTTGGCGAAGAGCAGGCCGAACAGGACCATGACGACGACGCCGACGCGGCGCAGGGGCGCGTTCACGGGCGGATCACCTCCGTGAGGGCGCCGTGCAACTGCTCCGGCGGGCCACCGCCGGGGCGGGCCGCCGGACCACGGCCCTGTGTAACCGGGCGTCGGGCGGCGTCGGAGACCCGCAGCAGCACGGCGATGAGCAGCCAGTTCGCCATCAGCGACGAGCCACCGGCGGAAAGGAACGGCGTGGTCTGCCCGGTCAGCGGGATGAGTTTGCTGATGCCGCCGACGATCACGAAGACCTGGAGGCCGAGTGTGAAGGCGAGACCACCGGCGAGCAACTTGCCGAACGAGTCCCGGACCGCCAGGGCCGCCCGCAGCCCTCGCTCGACGATCAGCAGGTAGATCACCAGCAGCGCGGAGAGGCCGAAGAGCCCGATCTCCTCGCCGATGCCCGCGAAGATGAAGTCGTTCGACACCTCGGGCAGCAGGCCGGGCTGGCCGTCGCCCGGCCCGGCGCCGAACAGACCGCCGGTGCCGAGCGCCAGCAGCCCTTGCACGAGCTGGTAGCCCCGGTCGTGCGGCTCGGCGAACGGGTCCAGCCAGATCTGGGCCCGGTCGTAGAAGTTCGCGAACGGTCCACCGATCGTGCTGCCGAGCACGTAGGCGAGGTAGGCCCCGCCGAAGAAGAGGACCAGACCGATCAGCAGCCAACTGACCCGTTCGGTGGCGATGTAGAGCGTCACGACGAACATGCCGAAGTAGAGCAGCGAGGTGCCCAGGTCCTTCTCGAAGACCAGCACCAGGAGGCTGATCAGCCAGACCACGACCACCGGGCCGAGGTCTCGGCCACGGGGGAAGTCGATGCCGAGGATCCGGCGGCTGGCCAGCGAGAGCACCTCACGCTTGCGGACCAGGTAGTAGGCGAAGAAGACCAGCAGCGCCAGCTTGGCGAACTCACCGGGCTGGATCGAGAAACTGTCGCCGAACTTGATCCACAGCTTGGCACCGTTCTGCTCGGAGAACCGCCCGGGCAGCACCGCCGGGATCATCACCAGCACGATGCCGGCCAGGCCCAGGGTGTACGCGTACCGGGAGACCGCGCGGTGGTCGCGCACCAGCGCGAGCAGCCCAGCGGCCAGCACCACCGAAGCTAGCGTCCAGGCGAGCTGGCGACCGCCGGTGCCGGCGAAGATGGCCAGCGTCTCCCGTTCCGCCGGGGCCGCCTTGGCCAGGTCGAGCCGGCGCAGGAAGCCCACGCCGAGACCGTTGAGCAGGGCCACCGCCGGCAGCAGCGCCGGGTCGGCGAACGGCGCGAGGAACCGGACCACCAGGTGCATACCGAGGAAGAGCACGGTCAGCACCACGGCCGGCATCCAGAAGTCCGGGGTGACCGTGTCGAGCATGTTCGCCTCGACGATCGCCCCGTACGCCGCCACCAGCACCATGGCCAGCAGCAACAGGGACAGCTCCGAGTTGCGCCGGGACCGGGCCAGGCGTACGCCGGGCTGCTCGCCCGTCGTGGCGGGCGAGGCTGCCGGTGTGGCCGCTGCGGTCACGGATCTGTCCTCGGGATCTCAGCCGACGTTCACTCGGGCGACCGGCAGCCCGCCGGATCCCCGGCGGGCGGAACGGCGTCGGAGGCCGAGGCGTCGGGGGTGGTTGTCGGCGTGACGGTGGTTGTCGGCGTGACGGTGATCGTCGGAGGAACGGTGGTCGGCGGGGCGGTGCGGCCGGTCGGTGGCGCGCTCACCGCCGTCCGTGGGACGGGTGTGCCGGTGGGCGGGGCGACCGGGGATGTGCTGACCTCCACACTCGGGCTTGGCGGCGGACAGATTGGCTTGAGGTTGGGGTTGGCCGGATCGTTGCTGGTCAACTCGGCCAGTCGACGCTGCGCGTCCGGCTCGTTCTTGGCCTGGATGCCCTGCTTGACCTGCTCCTGCGCGGCGAGGGTCAGGTCGTCCAGCCGGGCGGGGCTCTTCGAGTGCACCTCGGAGAGGTCGAGGCCGGCGACCTGGCCGGGCACCCCACGGAAGACCGCGAGCTGCCCCTCGTCGGTCGCCCCGACGTAGTACTGCCGCTGGGTGTAGCTCCAGCCGGCGAAGACGCCGCCACCGAGGATCACCAGCAGCGCCAGCAGCATGGCCAGGGTACGCAGCGGCCGGCGGCGTGGCCGGTCCGGATCGTCGTCCTTGGCGGCCGGATCGTCCTCGGGTACGGACGGACGCGGGGCGGAGAGCGCGGAGGCGCGAGCTGCCGGGGTGGACACGTCGGCGGAGGTGGCCATACCGCGGTCCCGGGAGGCGGCGCCGCCCACGATCGGGGCGGCCTCGACGATGTCCTGGTCGGTGGCGTCCGCGATGATCACGGTGATGTTGTCCGGACCGCCGCCGCGGAGCGCGAGCTGGACCAGGCGCTCGACACACTGCTGCGGGTCGGTGTACTCCCGCATGGTGTCGGCGATGGTGTCCGCGCTGACCACGCCGGAGAGGCCGTCGCTGCAGATCAGGTAGCGGTCTCCGGGAAGCACCTGACGGACGCTGTACTCCGGGTCGATGTCCCGGCCGTCGAGGGCGCGGGTGAGCAACGAACGCTGGGGATGGCTGCTCGCCTCCTCCGCGCTGATCCGGCCCTCGTCCACGAGCATCTGGACGTAGGTGTCGTCCTTGGTGATCTGCGCGAACTCGCCGTTGCGCAGGAGGTAGGCCCGGGAGTCACCGATGTGGACCATGCCGAGCTTGCTGCCCGAGAAGAGGGTGGCGGTGAGCGTGGTGCCCATCCCCTCCAGCTGCGGGTTGGCGTCCACGGTGTCGCGGAGCTGCTGGTTGGCGGTGCCGACGGCCTGGCGCAGCGCGTCGACGAGAGCGTCCCCGGGGACGTCCTCGTCGAGCGGTGCCATGGCACCGATGACGATGTTGCTGGCGACGTCACCGGCGGCCATGCCGCCCATGCCGTCGGCGACGGCGAGAAGCCGCGGCCCGGCGTAGACGGAATCCTGGTTTCCGTCACGGATCAGACCGCGGTCGCTGTGGGCCGCGTAGCGCAGGGTCAGAGTCATGGCCGTAATTCGAGGGAAGTGCGGCCGATCCGGATCGGCACGCCGAGGGGGACGGGGGTTGGTCCGGTGACCTTAGCGCGATCCAGGTACGTGCCGTTAGTCGATCCGAGGTCCTCGACGAACCACTGCCCGTCGCGGGGCACCAGCCGGGCGTGCCGGGCGGAGGCGTAGTCATCGGTGATCACGAGGGTGGAGTCCTCAGCCCGGCCGATGGTTATCTGCGCCTCGCCCAGGGTGATCCGGGTGCCGGCGAGTTGGCCGGCGGTGACGACCAGCTGGTGGGCGGCCCTGCCCCGCTTCACCTTTGCCGGCTTCCCCGCCTGCTGGGTCGAGGCGCCCACGCCCCGTGGCGCGGCCACCAGCCGGCCCGACCGGGCTCCTGCGAAGAGGTCGCGGCGGATGACGCCGACCACCGTGAACACAAAGATCCACAGCAGGATGAGAAACCCGAACCGGGCGACGGTGATCACGAGCTCCGGCAAGGCGGATCAGCCGTCCACGCGGAAGGTCAGGGTGGTGGTGCCGAGCTGGATCATGTCGCCGGGGTTGAGCGCGACCGCCGAGACCCGCTGACCGTTGACCATGGTGCCGTTGGTCGACCCGAGGTCGGTCAAGACGACCTGACCGCCGTCGAAATCCAGCCGGGCGTGTCGCCGGGAGATCCCGACGTCGGGCAGGCGCAGGTTCGCCTGGTCGCCCCGACCGATCACCGTCGAACCCATCTGGAGGGGGTAGGTGCGGCCGTCCCCGGAGACCAGCCGGACGTTGCGCGCGCCGCCGCCGTGTCCCGGCGGCGGGCCGTAGCCGCCGCCCTGGTCGTACGCCGGGTATGCCGGCGGGCCGGCGTCGTAGCCGCCCGGGGCGGAAACCGGGGCGACCTCGCCGCCGGTGTAGACCTCGGCGGTGACTCGGAACATGCCGGTGTCCAGCCCCTCGCCACGCTCGATCTCGACGATCACGTCGCCGTAGACCGTCCAGGCCTGCTCACCGATGAACTCCGCCTGCGACTGGGCCAGCTCCTGGGCCAGCGCGGCGGCGTACGGCGCCAGACGGCTGTGGTCGTAGGGCGAGAGATCGATCACGTAACGGTTCGGCACCAACGTGCGCCCACCAGCCAGGATGGCCTTGTGTGCCTCGGCCTCCCGCTGCATGGCGTTGAGGATCTCCACGGGGTGGACCACCCCTTTGAAGACCTTGGCGAAGGCCCCTTCGACCAGGCCTTCCAATCGCTTCTCGAAGCGTTGCAGCACGCTCACCGGCTCCTCCTCGGGTCCCGAGGACATGATGGTATCCGTCCGGCGCGCATGCAGCTCGCGCGCCGCTCGGCGGCCTCGTGGTGGCCCGTTCTCAGGTAGCGCCTCGGGCGTGCTACTGTTTCGTCCGCCGCGAACGGTGACCGCTCCACGGAGCGTAGCCGATCAGGCATGACGGAGGGCACTGCAGATGTCCGGCCCCGCTGACGACAGCGGGACGGGCAACGGCTACAGTGTTCGAGGTCCAAAGCCACGGGGAAGTGGCGGAATGGCAGACGCGCACGGTTCAGGTCCGTGTGCCCGAAAGGGCGTGGGGGTTCAACTCCCCCCTTCCCCACCAGATCGACGAGGGTCCCGCGATTGCGGGGCCCTCGCTGTGTGTCAGGAGCCGGGCGGACGTATCGGGGCGTGCCGGACGTCACGCTATGATCCGGTGGTTTCCCAGCCTCCTGATGAGGAGTGGCGTGTGAGTGTCGCGTTGGTGACCGGGTCGGGCGGTCTGATCGGCTCCGAGGCGGTCCGGCACTTCGCCGGTCTCGGCCTGGACGTGGTCGGCATCGACAACGACATGCGGCAGGAGTTCTTCGGGGCCGAGGCGTCGACCGCGTGGAACGTCCGGCGGCTGGCCGACGAGTTGGGGTCGGCGTACTCGCACCACAGCATCGACATCCGCGACCGGGAGGCGCTGGCGAAGCTCTTCGCGCGGTACGGCCGGGACATCGCCGTGGTGATCCACACCGCCGCGCAGCCGTCGCACGACTGGGCGGTCCGCGATCCGTTCACCGACTTCGACGTCAACGCCGTCGGCACCCTCAACATCCTGCAGAACGTGCGGGAGCACTGCGTCGAGGCGCCGGTGATCCACTGCTCGACCAACAAGGTCTACGGCGACCGGCCGAACAGCCTGCCCTTCGTGGAGCGGGAAACCCGGTGGGAGATCGAGCCGGGGCACCCGTACGAGCAGGGCATCCGCGAGGACATGTCGATCGACGCCTGCCTGCACTCGATCTTCGGCGCCTCGAAGGTCGCCGCGGACGTGATGGTGCAGGAGTACGGCCGCTACTTCGACATGCGTACCGCCTGCTTCCGGGGCGGCACCCTGACCGGTCCGGCGCACTCCGCCACCGAGCTGCACGGTTTCCTCGGGTACGTCGTGCGCGCCAACATGGAGCGCCGCACGTACAAGATCTACGGCTGGCAGGGCAAACAGGTTCGGGACGCCATCCACAGCTCGGACGTGGTCTCGGCCTTCGAGGCGTTCTTCCGCGCCCCCCGCTCGGCGGCGGTCTACAACCTCGGCGGCGGTCGGCACTCCAACACCTCCATGCGGGAGGCCATCACCCTGGCCGAGCAGATCACCGGCCAGGAGATGATCACCGAGTACGTCGAGGCGAACCGGATCGGCGACCACAAGTGGTGGATCGGCTCGAACGAGGCGTTCCAGGCCGACTACCCGGACTGGAAGCAGGTCTACGACGTACCGATGATCATGCGGGAGATCCACGAGGCCAACGTCGACAAGTGGGTGCCGCAGGCATGAGCGGGCAGGGCAAGCGGAACGTCCTCGGCGTCCTGGTCGACGCCACCGACTACGCCTCGGCGACCGAGCAGGTGGTGGCGGCGGCCCGGGAGCGCCGGCCGCTGGCGCTGACCGCGCTGGCCGTGCACGGCGTGATGACCGGGGTGCTCGACCCGGCGCACAACGCCCGGCTGAACTCCTTCGACGTGGTCACCCCGGACGGCCAGCCGGTGCGCTGGGCGCTCAACCTGCTGCACCACGCCGGGCTCACCGACCGGGTCTACGGCCCGCTGCTCACCCTGCACGTACTGAACCGCTTCGCCGAGGAGGGCCTGCCGGTCTACCTCTACGGCTCGACGGAGGAGACGCTGGCCCGGCTCATCCCGGCGCTCGAGCGGAAGTTCCCCGGCCTCAAGATCGCCGGTGTGGAGCCGTCGAAGTTCCGCGCGGTCCAGCCCGGCGAGGACGTGGAGATCGCCGACCGGATCAGGGCCAGTGGCGCGAGGCTCGTCCTGGTCGGGCTCGGCTGCCCGCGCCAGGAGGTCTTCACGTACGCCATGCGGCCACTGCTCGACATGCCGCTGATGGCGGTCGGCGCGGCCTTCGACTACCACGCCGGCCTGCTGAGGCAGCCGCCGCCGTGGATGCAGCGGGCCGGGCTGGAGTGGTTCTGGCGGCTGGGCCTGGAACCGAAGCGGCTCTGGCGCCGCTACGTCATCCTCAACCCGGCCTACCTGGCCCGGCTCGCCGGGCAGAAGACCGGCCTGTGGAAGGCCCGGCCGCCGGCCGCGGCCACCGAGCGCCCGTCAACCTTCGCGGTCTGATCCCGGACCGCACCGAGGCCCTTCCCGCCGGTGGGCGGGAAGGGCCTCGGTCGTACCCGGGCGTCAGAGCGTCAGCGTCCAGGTGTTGATGTGGCCGGTGTCGCCGGCGTAGACGTCCCGCACCTGGAGTCGCCAGGTGCCGGCCGCCGCCTCACTGGACAGGTTGACGGTGTAGGTGGTGTTGACGTTGTCGGCGCCGTCGAAGTAGCTGCTGTTCTTCAGCCGGTACGCCGAGCCGTCCGGGGCGATCAGGTCGATGACCAGGTCACCGCGGTAGGTGTGGACGATGTCCACCGCGACCGCGGAGGTCGCCGACGCGTTGCGAGCGCACCCGGCGATCACGATCGCGCTGGAGACCGCCGAGCCGACGTCCGGGATCGCCACGTCCGTGTCGTTGCTGCCCGAGCAGCCGGTGCTGGTGCCGGTGACGGTCAGCGAGAACGTCGTGGTCTTCGCGCCGGAGGCGGCGGTACCCGTGACGGTCACGGCGTACGTGCCGGCCGGCGTGCTCGCCGAGGTGGCGATGGTGAGCGTCGACGATCCGCCGGAGGTGACCGTGGCCGGGTTGAACGAGGCGGTCGCCCCGGAGGGCAGCCCGCTGGCGGAGAGGCTCACCGACTGGGCGGCGCCGTTGGTGGTGGCGGTCGCCACGGTGGCGGTGACCGAGCCGCCCGGCGCGGTCGAGCCGGAGGTCGGCGACACCTGGACGGAGAAGTCGTCGGTGGGCGGCGGGGTGTCGCCGTTCACCACGTACAGCAGCCGGTTCGGGGTACCGGTGCCCACATTCGTGACCACGTTCGGGGTGGCGTTGTCGACCAGGTAGTCCCGGACCTGCTGAGGGGTCCACGACGGGTTGGTCGAGAGCACCAGTGCCGCGACCCCGGCGACGTGCGGTGACGCCATCGAGGTGCCGCTGATCGTGTTCGTCGCGGTGTTGTTGGTGTGCCAGGCGGACGTGATGTTCACCCCCGGCGCCAGAATGTCCACGCAGGTGCCGAAGTTGGAGAAGCTCCCGGCGGCGTCGTTGTTCTGGGTGGCGCCGACGGTGATGGCCGGCGCGGCCCGGGCCGGGGAGTAGTTGCAGGCGTTCTGCCGGACACCGAGAGAGTTGCCGTTGCCGGCGGCGACGGCGTACGTGATGCCGGAGTTGATCGAGTTGATCACCGCGTTGTCGGTGGCCGTGCTCGCCCCGCCGCCCAGGCTCATGTTGGCGACGGCGGGCCTGGCCGCGTTCGCGGTGACCCAGTCGATGCCGGCGATGACCCCGGCGTTGGTGCCGCTGCCCTGGCAGTTGAGCACCTTCACGGCCACCAGCCGGGTCGCCTTGGCGACGCCGTGCGCCGTGCCGCCGACGGTGCCGGCGACGTGCGTGCCGTGACCGTTGCAGTCGGTGTTGTTGCTGTCGGCGGTGTTGGTGCCCCAGGTCGCCCGGCCGCCGAAGTCGGAGTGCGTCGTCCGGATGCCGGTGTCGATGATGTACGACGTCACGTTGCCCGCCGTGTTCGGGTACGTGTACGAGCTGTCCAACGGCAGGTTCCGCTGGTCGATCCGGTCCAGGCCCCAGGACGGCGGGTTGGTCTGCGTACCGGAGATCGAGACGGTGTGGTTCTGCTCGACGTACGCCACGGTGGGGTCGGCGGCGATGCGGGCGGCGGCCCGCGCGTCGACCCGTACCTCGAAACCACGCAGCGCGGCGGCGTAGGTGCGGGCGACGCTGCCACCGTGCCGGCCGGCCAGTCGCTGCGCGGTGTCGCCGACCCGGGTGCGGGCGACGGCGCTGTCCTTGAGCACGACGATGTAGCTTTCCGCGACGGCGGTGGGGCCGCCCGCCGCACGGACCACCCCTACGGGCTCGGCCGCCGCCGGCGTGCCGGTCGCGACCACCGCCAGGGCGGCCACACCGACGAGTACGGACCTGTGTGCAAGAGCCATCCTTCTACCTCCTTCGACCGGTCACCCACCGTCGCCCGTCATGATCAGGCTGATCGATGAAATCCGATCCCTAGAGAGTGGCGGCTGGAAGAGCGGACGCGCACATGCCGATTTGCCCATACCACCCGAGGGATGGACCCCCTACGGGACGCGTTGGGGGTCCGGCTGGGGACGGTCCCGGATTCGCCGACGTCGAAGAAGGGAAAGGCTGTCCGGTATGGAGAGTCAGCTCATCGTCCTGGTCCCGATCGCCGTGGTGTGGCTGGCCGCCGGGATCGTGGCGGACGGACTGCCCCGGCTGGACCGTGCCCGGGCGCTGCGTCGGCGTACCGGATGGCTGCTCGCCCTGACCGTGACCGGCCTCAGCATGACAGCGGCGGTGTTGCTCACGGACCTGGCCAGCACCGGCGACACGCCTGCCGACCGGGCGGCGGCGGGCCTGACACTGGTGGCCGTTCCCGGGGTCGTCGTCGCGGCCTGCGCGGTGCGCCGCGCCCGTCGGCTCCGCTCCGGCGCGCGAGCCCTCGCCACCGCCTCCGGCACCCCCGCGCCGTACGGCCTGCGGGCCACCGCGGCGCACCCGCTGATCGCACTGCCGGTGCAGGTGACGGCCCTGGCCACGGTGCCGCCGGTGCTGTCGACCGTCGGGGTCGACCTCACCGCCGGCCCCGGCCTGACCGGCCCGGCCATCACGGTCGGCGGAATCGTGGTCATCGCGATCGGGGTACGCCACGCGCTCCGGCACAGCCGGCTTGCCGAGCGGGCCCTACCACCGGCCACGGGGCTGACCGGAACGCCGGTGTCAGCGCGACCGGCCGGAGCCCTGCACGTATAGCAGTTCGAGAATCGCGCGGGTCGCCTCGAACCAGCGGTCCAGCCAGCCCGGTGGCGGCACGCTGCCCTTGGGTGGCAACTCCAACAACAGGCCGCGCAGCAGCGGGTGATCAACCAACGAGTCGCTCGTGCCGGTCGGCCAGCCGGCGGGCGGGAACGACGGCTCGGTGAGCGGATTCGGGTCGAGCGACGGCAACGACAGCGGCCCGACCTCGGGCGCGGTGGAACCGGGATCCCGCCCGCCGATCTCGGTGTCGGTGGATCCGACCTCGGTCAGCACGGTGTCCCGGCGGGCGCCGCGGTACTTGCCGCCGAACCGCTCCGTCTTCCCGGGGCCGTTGGTGAGGTTGTCTGAACCGATCGTCGTCATCCGTCTCGCCTGCCTCGCTCGGTTGCCGATCCCTGGTGCGGTCGACCAGCGCCGTACCGAGGGGTTCAACGAGACGGGGCGGATGTGGCGACGGGCCGGCCGGGAGTTCCCCGCCCGGCCCGCCTCAACGCCACGCTGCGTTGGTCAGTGTGAGATTAACGCGCCGCTCCGCGCGCCGGCGACGAAGGCGTGCCAGTCGCCCGGAGCGAAGACCAGGGCCGGGCCCGTCTTGTCCTTCGAGTCCCGTACCCCGACCGCCCCCGTCACGTACGCCACCTCGACGCAGTTGTCGCAGTTCGGCCCGCTCTTCGAGCTCTTGAACCACGTCGCCTGCGTCAGGTCCACGGGGTACTCCTTGGTCGCCAATTCCACAGCGGCTCCTCTGCCAGTTTTGCGATGTGAGCTATGGACTCCTCCGGACGGATGGCCGCCGCTCGAATGTGGTCGAAGATGAAGCTGTACTTCTGCAGTTCGTCGCTCTTCTCCAGAAACAGCCCACCCGTGGCGTTCTCCGCGTACACAACATCGGGATCACCCGGTTCGGGGAAGCTGAGAATGGTGAATGTGCCGTCCATGCCGGCGTGCGCACCCACCTCGAAGGGCAGGACCTGCATGGTCACGTTCGGCAGTTCGGCCACCTCCACCAGCCGCCTGAGTTGGCCACGCATCACCTCGTCGCCACCCACCGGCCGGCTCAGCACCGCCTCATCGAGCACCACCCACAGATCGACCGGATCATCCTGGGTCAACAACGACTGACGCCCCAGACGGACACGCACCCGTTGTTGCACCTGGTCGGCGGTGAAGTCCGGGCGGGCCGCCCGGATCATCGCGCTGGCGTACTCCTCGGTCTCCAGCAGGCCCGGCACCACCTGCTGCTCGTACGCCCTTATCGAGCTGGCGGCGGCCTCCAGCCCGACGTACGCCCCGACCAGCACCGTGCTGTACGGGTGCCACCAACCCTTCTGCCGGGCCTCTCGCGCGATCTGCACCAGCTCGTCGCTCTCCGCGCCGACCACGCCGTAGATCCGCAGCATGTCGCGGACGTCCCGGGGCGTCGCGGAGGTGTGGCCGGTCTCGATCCGCGATATCTTCGAGGCCGAGCACTCGAGCTGCTCGGCGACCGCCTCGATGGTGATCCCGGCGGTCTCACGCTGCCGACGTAGTTCGGCCCCCAGCCGCCGTCGCCGGATCGTGGGGCTGCGCCGCTCGCTCACCGCGCTGCTCCGCGGACGGCGGGACGGGAACGCTCGTTCCTCGCGCTCACCCGGTTACCTCCGGTCGCTCGCGCCGGCGTCGACACCCGCCGAGGGCGCGACCGGATGGCGGGCGATCGTTCGCGGCAGGGGTGGTGCCGGTCGTCGACCGGCCGCGTCGGGCGAAACCGGCGTCCAGTGTGCCGCTCCGGGGTCGGCGTCATCAAGCGCCTTGTTCACGTGTCGTGCTCGCGTATCGGCAAAAGTCGACGTGCAACTTGCATGTCGCACGACGCTGATGCAATCTGTCCGTATGGCTCGGGTCACTGACCGTCTTCGGATGATCTCCCGCCGTGGTAAAGCCACCGGTGGCGAGACGGTCGGGCGGCCCCCGCCGACCGCGATGAGACCTGCCCCCGGGGTGAAGACCCCGCCGCTGCACGCCCGACGGCTGCGGCGGCGGGAGCGGTACCCGGGAGCATCCGGGTGATGGTCGGGTGGCGGTCCGCCACCAGCGGATACGGCCCGACCAGCACCAGGTTTCACCGGCCCACGGGGCACCACCCGATCATGGGCCCGTATCACTTCCCTCGATCGAATCCGGTCGGCGCGCCTTGCCGGCCACTTCTCCCCAGGAGCCCATGTGCTTCCCCGCTCCGGTGACGTACTGCACGTGACTCGCGCGGCGAGTGTCCAGTTCATCCGGCCCATCACGTTCCGGGTCATCCGGGTACTCGACTGGCCGACCTATGACGGTTGGCTCTGGCTCGACGGCTACGAGTTGAACGCGGCGGGGGACGCGGTCAACCGGCGGTCGATCTTCGTCCAGCAGGCAGGACTCCGCACGCTCCAGGCGGCCCCCGCCCTACGCCCACACACCGTGCGGCCCCGGCGGCCGCTCAACCGTAAGCCCGTTCCGGTGGGCTGAGCTTCTCCGTTACCCCGCCGGGAGGCGTGCCGTCGCCATAGACTCGGTACGCCCACCCCGGCGAAAGTCACCACCCCGCGCGTCCCGGACCCTGAACCTGGGATGGCCATGCTCGAGATGCCCGCCGCGCGGCGGAACCACAAGTCCCGTACGGGTTACACCTTCGGTCTGATGGCGCTGGTCGGCGCCGCCCTCACGCTCGTCGTGCTGGTGCGCTACCCGGCCGAGTCGGCGACCCGGCTGGCCGAGCCGGTGCCGGCTCCCGAGATCACCGTGGTCGAGGCCCCGCCCGACGACGGAAGCCTCGGCGACTCCGACGACTGGGCCGGCACCGACGGCGCTCTCCCCACCGATGACGTCCCGGCTCACGCCGGGCACGGCGCCGACGCCGGACCGACTGACGACATCCCCGCCGACGCCGGGCCGGGTGTCGCCGCTGGTCCGGTCTCCGGCACCGCCCGCAGCAGCGGCATCGAGCCGGGCGGCGGCGGGGGCGAGGAATCGCTCGCCGACGCACCAGCGCGCCGATCCTTCGTCGACCAGCGGCAGGCCCTCAGCCGGTCACTGTTCTGGGCCGGGTCGCTCGGGTTGGCGGTCTCGCTGGCCGGGCTGGGCCTGGTGGGCAGCAGACGCCGACGGTGGTGAGCGGTCAGGGGGTCGTGGTCGCCCCGGCCGTCGGCTCACCCGGCTCGCCGCCCGGCGGGGATGGCGACGGCGCGGCGGCGACCACCAGCGTCACCTCCTCCCCGGGACCTACCGGCGCACCGGCCTCCGGGTCGGTCTCGACCACCGTGCCCGGCACCTGTTCGGACGACTCCCGGGTCTCCACCCGGTAAGACAGGTCGAGCCGGTCGAGAATCCGCTCGGCCGTCGCCCCGGGCAGCCCGACCAGGGGTGGCATCGGCACCGGGACCACCTCGGTGGCCGGCGGGGTGCTGGCCGGCTCGGTGGTCGGGGCGGCGCTGGTCGGTGCTGCCGTGGTCACCGGCGCGCTGGTCGGCGCCGGAGGCGGGGTCGGTGCCTCGTCCCGCTCGGGCGTGCGCACCGCCAGCCAGACGCCGCCGCCCAGGACGCCGAGCAGGAGCAGGGCCAGGATCCCCAACAGGATCGGCATCCACCAGCGGGGCTCGCGCTGCTCCTCGCCGTACCACATCGGCTCGGAGTAGTCGGGCGGTCGGGGCGGCGGCACCCCGGCGCGGCCCGACCAGACGGCCGGGTTCGGCTCCGGCGGGGTGGCGGCAGCCGGCGGAAGCTGCCGGGTCCGGTCCGCCGGCTCCTGCCGGGCCGTGGCGTCGAGGGGTTCCTGCCGCGCGGTGGCGTCGAGGGGTGCCTGCCGCGCGGTGGCGTCGAGGGGTTGCCCGCCGGAGGGACGGTCCGCCGGCGGCAGGGGGTGCGTCGCGTCGTCGGGGAGTGGCTCCTGGCGGTCGTCGCTCATGGCACGTCCTCTCCCCCACCGGGCAGGCGTCGTGGCCTCACCCGTCACGGTAACGGCCCGGGACACCACCCGCCCGGATCAGCACGCCGCGCCGCACTGCCAGCTGGCTGGCTGGCTCCACTCCTACCGTCACCACCGGGTCTGGCGGCCACCCACCCGCCAGCCGGCCCCGATTCCGGCTCCGTCGCCAAAGCGTGGGAGTCCGGTGGTCTCGCCAGCCAGAGCAGTTAGTCCTGCTCCGGGGTGCAGGTCACGGAGACCGGGTCGTTCCACCGCGCGGTGCTGCCGCCCGGCGGATCCTGGGCGCTGACCGTGCCGACACCTCCGGTCGGGTAACGGGGGTAGAGGCCGCGCTCGCCCAGTTTCCCGGGGACGTCGGCGCAGTCCTCGTCGTCGAGATCCGGCACCTCGACCTCCGGCGCCGGCCCCGCCACGTACAACTGGACGGTGGTTCCCCGGGTGACCGGGGCGTCCGCGGCCGGCACCGTCCGCAACACCTCGCGTCCGCTCCCGGTGCCGAAGACCAACCGCCAGCCCAGTTTCCGATCGCGCAGTTCGTCGCGGGCCTTCTCGAAGTCGGCACCGACCACGTCCGGCACGGTGAGGTCGGCGGAGGGTCGGGGCGGCGCTGCGCTGGTGCGTGGAGCGGTCGGCCGGTCGGCGGCGGGCCGCGGCGGGGCCGCGGAAGTCGCCCGCGCCGAGGAAGCGGTGGACGGCGCGGCGACCGACGACCCGGTCGAGGGCTCGGCGGGGTCGGCGAGCAGCCATCCGGCGGTCGCACCCACGGCGGCGAGCAGAACGAGAACCAGGCCGCCGCCCAGCAGCAGGGTCCCCCGGCCCGGCTGCCGGGGCTCCGGATTGTCCGGAAGGGTCTGTCCGTCGTTCATCGCGCTCCCGCCTCGTCACCGCGACCGTACCGGTTGCCGCCAAGCCGTCACCACATGTCGCACGGACACCGCCACGGCTCGCCCGGCCGACCAGGGGACGTTACGCTCCCCGACATGGCCGGACGACGCTGGGGAGGATCAACCGCCACCGCGGCCGGTGTCGCTGCCGGCGTCGGCGCGGCGCAACTGGGCTTCGCCTACGGGCTGGGCATCATCGACTGGGCACCGGTCGACACCGTGCGTGTCGAAGCGGCCTGGTTCGCGAGCCTGGCATGGGCGACCTGGATAGCGGCCGTCTCCACCGTGCTCGGCGCCGTCTGCGCGCAGCGACTCGACGAGCGGGGCAGCGACGAGCCGCCTCCCGGCGGCGTCTTGCGCCGGGCGACGCTGGCGGTCGCCGCCGCGGTGGGCGCCTCGCTCACAGTCCTGCTGGTGGCCGTCCCCGCCCGGGTGGCCACCGCGCCCCACACCTCGTCCCCACCGGCCGTCGCAGCCGGCTACGCGGCCGGCGGCGTGCTGCTGGGCCTACTGGCCGCGCTCTGGGCGCTCTCCGTCCGGGCCGCCGCCACCAACGTGATCATCACGGTGGGCTGGCTCTGGCTGCTCGCCGTGGTGTCGGTGGTGGACGGAGCCCTCGCCGGGCGCGGCCTGAACACCGCCCAGCTCGGCATCTGGCAGATCAGCGCCGACCGGCCGGGCTATTGGCTGCGCGACTACGTCTACTGGCCGGGAGTGTTGCTCGCCACCGGTTCGGCGCTGCTGATCGGCGCGCTGGCCGCCCGGCGTGCCGCCCGCCTGGCACCGCGCGGGCTCGGCGCGGCGATCTCCGGCGCGGCCGGACCGCTCCTCGTCGCGGTGGCCTACCTGCTGGCCGTGCCCCGCCTCGCCTCGGTCACCCCGGCGCAGGTGTCGGCGCATCTCGTCGCCCCGTACGCGGTCCTGGTCGGTGCCGCCGGCTCGGTGCTGGTGGCCGCGCTCGCCCAGCGCGCCGTGCGTCGCGCCGCCGCCGGGCAGCAGGGCTCCGTGTTCCGGCAGCGCGCCGACGAGCCGCCGCTGCCGCCGGCCGACGATCCGACGCCGGTTGGCGGGGAGACCACCGCCGCCGCACCGCTCCCGGCCGTCCCGGCTCCGCGATCGGCCGAGCCGACCGACCCCGCACCCCTCGCGACCACCCCGATCGACCCGGCATCGGACGGGGCCGTTCCGATCGGGCGGAGGGCTCCGGCCGCCGAAAGCCCCGATGCCGCCTCCGGGGAGGGTCCCGGGCAGCCGAGCGGCGACCCGGACAAGCCGACCGGCCCCGGGGCCGGTCCGAAGACCCGGCCCGGTCACCGCACCCGTTGACGGGCCCCGGCGATGCTCCCTCCGGCGGCGGAGCGGCGTCAGTCGACCGGCCAGGTGTGCACCGGCTGGTTGCTGCGCTGGAGGTCGGCGTAGCGGCGGGCCATCTGGTGCAGGGCCGCGTCGCGGTCCATGCCGCGGTGCCGCTCGGCCGCCCAGACCGCCTCGGTCTGCCACACCGCACCGTTGCGGCCGGTACGGCAGCGCTGCTCGATGATGCCGAGCAGCCGGTCCCGTTCGGTCGGGGCGACGCCGAACCGGTCCAGTCCGGTGGCCGCCGTCGGCAGCAGGGTGTCCAGGACCAGCTTGGTCACCGGCACGTCGCCGAGCCGGGGCCAGTGCAGCACGGCGTCCATGCCCCGGCGGGCGGCGGCGTGGAAGTTCTCCTCGGCGGAGCTGAAGGGGAGCTGACTCCAGATGGGACGGTCCGCCTCGGCAAGCCCGCGCGCCAGGCCGAAATAGAAGGCCGCGTTGGCCAGCATGTCGACCACGGTCGGGCCGGCGGGCAGCACGCGGTTCTCCACCCGCAGGTGGGGGCGGCCGTTCATGATGTCGTAGACCGGGCGGTTCCAGCGGTAGACGGTGCCGTTGTGCAGGCGCAGCTCCGCCAGCCGCGGCACGCCGCCGGCGTGCAGCACCTCGACCGGGTCCTCGTCCTCGCAGATCGGCAGCAGCGGCGAGAAGTAACGGACGTTCTCCTCGAACAGGTCGAAGATCGAGGTTATCCACCGTTCCCCGAACCACACCCTGGGGCGCACGCCCTGGGCCTTCAGCTCATCCGGGCGGGTGTCGGTGGCCTGCGCGAACAGCGCGATGCGAGTCTCTGCCCAGAGTTGCCGTCCGTACAGGAACGGGGAGTTGGCGCCGACCGCGACCTGGACGCCCGCGATGGCCTGCGAGGCGTTCCAGTAGTCGGCGAAACTGTCCGGCGCGACCTGGAGGTGGAACTGGAGGCTGGTGCAGGCGGCCTCCGGCGCGATCGAGTCGGTGTGGGTCTGGAGCCGTTCGACGCCCCGGATATCCAGCTCGAGGTCCTCGCCCCGGGCGCCGACGATCTGGTCGTTGAGCACCCGGTAGCGCTCGTTGGTGGAGAGGTTGTCGGCCACCAGGTGACGCGCGGTGAGGGTGGGCAGGATGCCGACCAGGACGATGCGGGCGTCGGACTTCGCCGCGCGCTCGTCGGCGCGGGTGAGGCTGCTGCGAAGATCCTGCTCGTAGTCGGCGAAGCCGGTGCCCTCGATCAGCCGGGGCTTCGCGTTCAACTCCAGGTTGAACTGCCCCAGTTCGGTCTGGAACAGCGGGTCCGCGATGGCGGCCAGAATCTCCTCGTTGCGCATCGCCGGCTCCGCCGCCGGGTCCATCAGGTTGAGCTCGATCTCCAGGCCGGTCATCGGTCGGTCCGCGTCGAAGCCGAAATCGTCCAGCATCAGCGCGAAGACGTCCAGGCAGCGCCGGACCTTCTGCCGGTAGCGGACCCGGTCCTCCCGGGAGAAGGCGCCCTGCTCGACGTCTCTACCCATGTGCCCTCCTGGCGCGAGGCGCGCGGGACCGTGCCGTCCCACCGCGCGTTGGTGAACCAACCGTAAGAGCGCTTTCGCGCGAGGGCCAGAGGCCACCGACGGTACGCGCTGCGCCCCTCTCTACCCCGCGGCCGTCGCCCAAACCGACACGGAGTCGCCGACGAGAAGTGACAATTCGCACGGTGGATGCGGCGAGGCCCCCGCTCGCGGAGCGGGGGCCTTCGTCGGCGGGTGGCTCAGGCCTGGCGTACGGCCTCGCCCTCAATCTCGATCTTGATCTTCTTGCCGACCAGCACCCCGCCGGTCTCCAGCGCCACGTTCCAGGTGAGGCCGAAGTCCTCGCGGTCGATCTCGGTGCTGGCGGTGAAGCCGAACACGTCGGTGCCGAACGGGGTGTGGCCGACGCCCTCGAACTCGACCTCCAGCTCGACCTGCCGGGTGACACCCTTGATGGTCAGCTCACCGAGCAGGACGAACTCGTTGCCGTCCCGGGATTTCACGCTGGTGCTGCGGTACTCCAGCGTCGGGAACGCCTCGACGTCGAGGAACTCCGGGCTGCGCAGGTGGGCGTCCCGGTCGGCCTGCTTGGTGTCGATGCTGGCCGCCTGGATGGTGGCAGCCACCGAGGACTGCATCGGGTCCTCGGCGACGGTGATGGTGGCGGTCACGTCGGCGAACTCGCCGCGCACCTTGCTGACCATCATGTGCCGGGCGACGAAGCCGACCCGCTTGTGTGCCGCGTCCAGCAGGTAGGTGCCGGGAGCTGGGATGGTGAGGCCTTCCCAGTCGCGGGTAACCGACTCGGTGCTGGTCATGAAACTGCCCTCCAGGGAGATTGTTTAGTAGCCCGACGACTGACTGAGCAACTATAACGGTTGCAATATTCCCCGTGTCAAGTACTGGTAGGATGGCCAGGTGGACCAGAACGTGTTCGACGACCCCAGGATCACCGCCGTCGGCCTGCTCGTCGAGGCGTACGCCGGGCTGTCGGCCCGGTTCGCCGCGCAGTACGAGGAGCACGGCCTCTCCGCCGTCGAGTTCGAGGTGTTGATGCGACTCGCCCGCTCACCGGGGCATCGACTGCGGATGACCGATCTCGCCGCCCAGACCTCCCTCTCCACCAGCGGTGTCACCCGCGTGGTGGACCGGATGGAACGCGACGGCCTGCTCTGTCGGCGGGCCTGCCCGTCCGACCGGCGCAGCTCGCACGCGATGGTCACCGCCTCCGGCCTGAAGCGACTGAACGAGACGATCCCCGGTCACCTGCGGATCATCGAGCAATGGTTCACCGGCCAGCTCGAACCGGACGCCCTGGCCGCGACACTCGACGGCCTGCGCCGGGTACGCGACGCCGTACATCCCGGCGCCACGGCGGGCAGCACCACCTCCGGAGACGAGAAGATCGATTCCGCCGACTGAGGCACCACCGGCAGAATCACCGGCAGAACCTGACAGACGACCGGAACAACCCCCGGGAACGCCGACAAACAGGACAGGTGGACTGGCTAGCGTACGTCTCGCGCGGGGAAGCACCGGGGGGTGCTGGGCGCGAGCGATCGAGCGAGGGTGTCACCAGGGGGCTTCTTCGCTCGCGCCTCCCTCCACGTCACCAGACCTATTGCCGCCCGGCCGTCGGCACGGACCCATCCGGCTCGGGCAGTCAACCACCACCCGTCCGCGCACCGCCGCAGCGATCGGCCCGGGTGCCACCCGCCGGACAGCCGCCGACCGGGCAGCCCAGCGACCGGGCAGTGGCCGGCAAACCTCAGTCGTCCGCGCCGGCGACGCGGGGCAGCCCTTGGTCGCGCAGTAGCTCCAGCTCGTAGGGCACGAGCCGGATGCCGCTCTGCCGGCAGGCCCGGTCGAGGCGCTCACGCGCCACCGGATCGCCTGTGCTCGCCACCAGGCCGACCAGCGCCTCGATCACGTCCCGCCGGTCCTGGCCGGTGGCACCGGCCTCCGCCGCGACACCGAACCACTCCGCCGCCAACTCCCGGTCGCCCCGCCGCAGGGCCATGGTCCCCTCGATCAGCGCGCAGATCCCCTCCTCCGGCCGCCATACGGCCGGCGGGCCGGAGCCCGGGTGCCCGGACGCGGACCTCGGGGCGGCAGCCTGGCACGCGCTCGCCCGCAGCACGGCGAGGACCTCGGCCGCCTCGTCCAGCCGACCGCCCTGGGCCAACGCCAACCCCACCGTGCCGAGCACCCGGCGGTGGTGCCCCGGGTCGCCCAGCTCGCCCAGCACCCTCGCCACCCGCCGGCCCCGCTCGGCCGCCTCGGCGTACCGGCCCTGGTGACGGACCACCTCGGCCAGATTGGCCCGGGCAAGCAGACGCAGCCGCCGCTCGCCGCACTGTGCGGCCAGCCGGTCGACCGTGGCAAGTCGACGGCGGGCACCGGCCAGGTTGCCTAGGCGGATCTCGTGCCAGGTGAGGTTGTTCTGGGCGACCGCCATGTCTCGTGGCCGGTCGTGCATGCTGGCCAGAGCCAACACCGCTTGCGCCTGCTCCCGCGCCCCGTCGTGGTCGCCGGTGGCGATCAGCAGCGCACAGAGCACGGTGCGCGCCTCCAGTTCGCCGGTGACGTCGCCGAACGTGCCGAACACGTCGAGCGCCGAGCGAACCGCCATCAGCTCCTGTGCCCCCGCGCCGTGCTCGGCCGCCAGCCGGGCCACCCCGAGCAGCGCCCAGGCCCGCAACATTCGGTCGGCGTCGGCGGTACGCGGGTCCGCCAGCAGCCGCCGCAACCACTGCCGTCCGGTGACGTCGCGCCCACGCAGCCGCCACCAGCGGGGCAGCGCGGTTGCCAGCCGCAGCGCGGTGTGCGGGTCGTCGGTGGCCGCGTGCGCCAGGGCGGTACCGATGTCGCTGGTCACCTCGTCTAGTCGGCGCACCGCACGGGACAGCTCCGGGCCGACCAGATCCGGTGCGGTGCGGGCCACCAGCCGGGTGACGACCACCGCGTGCCGGCGGCGGATCGCGGTCAGCTCGCCACGCCCGGCCGCCTGTTCGAGGGCGAAGTCCCGGACCGCGTCGAGCAGCCGGAACCGGAACTCCCCGGTGCCCCGGATGCTGACCAGGCCGAGCTGCACCAGCCGGTCCAGCAGCGGGACCGGGTCGGTGACCGGAGCGACCTCGTCGGCCAGTAACTCCTCGGCCAGCTCCACGGACCACCGGTTGGTGAAGACGGCGAGCCGGCGCAGCGCCGCCCGTTCGGGCCCGGCGAGCAGACGGTAGCTGGTGGCCACCGCCTCCCGCAGGGTCACCGGCGCCGCGGCCCGCACGGCCGTCCCGGCCGGCTCCCACCCCCGGTGGCCCGGGTCGGCGGCGGCCAGGTCGAGCACCCGGTCGCCGTACCGGTCGAGCAGCTCGTCCAGGTCGAGGACCCGGCCCCGGGCGGCCATCAGCTCGATGGCGAGCGGCAGGCCGCCGAGCCGGCGCACCAGCGCGGTCAGGGCGGGCAGTTCCCGCTGGTCGGGTGGCTCCCGGCGGACCCGGGCGAGGCGGGCGGTGAAGAGCGTCGCTGCTGGGTACCGGGCCAGGCCGGCGGCGTCGCGCACGTCGGGCGGGGGCACGTCCAGCGGGGCGACCGGCCGGACCAGCTCTCCCGGTACGCCCACTGGATGCCGGCCCGTCACCAGCACCCGCAAGGTGGGCACCACGTCGGTGAGCTGCCGCAACGCCTCGGCCACCGGTCCGGGCGCCCGTTCCACCGCGTCCACCAGCAGCAGCGCCGGGCGGCCACGGAGCCGGCCGGCGAGATCGGGCAGGCAGGACGCGCCCAGCACCGCGCTGACCGTGGCGAGCATGTCGGCGGCGTCCGTACTCTCGCCGACCAGCACCCCGGCCGACCCGCCCGGGTGCGCGTCAACCACCTCGTGTGCCACCGCCAGGGCCAGTGCGGTCTTGCCGACGCCAGCCAACCCGACCAGGCTCACCACCGGCGGTCCCCCGTCGGCGGTGAGCAGGGCGACCACGTCGGCTCGGTCCCGCTCCCGGCCGACCAGCTCGGCCGGGGGTGGGAGCGCGAGCGGCGTACCCGAGGCGGCGGCGGAAGTGGCGATGGCGCCGGTGCCGGCCGGCGTGTCCCCGTCCCCGGCGGCGGCGCGTTCCTTGGTCCGCCGCCGGGCGGCGGAGAGGAAGGTGACGCGGGCCTCGCCGGTGAGGCCGAGCGCGTCGGCGAGCAGTTCGACGGTGCTGCGCTGCGGCCGGCTGGCCCGGCCGCGCTCCAGGTCCCGCACCGTCCGCACCCCGAGCCCAGCCCGCTCCGCCAACTCGGCCTGGGTGAGATCGGCGGCCAGGCGGTGCCCCCGCAACAATTCCCCGAGCAGGGTACGACCACCCGGGCCCGACACGTGATCATGAGCCGGGGTCATGGGCAGGAAGGGTACGGATGGGATACGACGGGAGACACCGATACGTCGTATGCCCGACGGCCCGGAACCTGACAGAGCCCTTGCCGCACGACGCGCGGCCGGGCTCGCCGGGAATCAGACGCCGAGGTCCCGCGCGATGATCATCCGCTGCACCTCGGAGGTGCCCTCACCGATCTCCAGGATCTTGGCGTCCCGCCAGAAGCGGGCCACCGGGTACTCGTTCATGAATCCGTAGCCGCCGTGGATCTGGGTCGCCTCGCGGGCGTTGTCGACGGCGATGGTGCTGGCGTGCAGCTTCGCGATCGCGGCCTGCCGCTTGAACGGCTCGCCGGCCAGCATCCGCGCCGCCGCGTCGTAGTAGGCCAGCCGCGCGGTGTGCGCCTTCAGCTCCATGTCGGCGATCTTGAACTGGATCGCCTGGTAGCTGCCGATCGGCTGGCCGAACGCCTGCCGCTCCTTCGCGTACCTGATCGACTCGTCGACGCAGCCCTGGGCCAGACCGACAGCGAGCGCGGCGATGGCGATCCGGCCCTCGTCGAGGATGCGCAGGAACTGGGCGAACCCGCGCCCTCGCTCGCCGAGCAGGTTGGCCGCCGGGACTCGGCAGTCGTCGAAGGCCAACTCGTGGGTGTCCGACGCCGCCCAGCCGACCTTCGAGTACCCCGGAGCGACCGTGAAACCCGGGGTTCCGTTCGGCACAATGATGGTGGACAGTTCCTTGCCGCCGTCGGGCCGGGTACCGGTGACGGCCATGACGGTGACCAGCGTGGTGATGTCGGTGCCCGAGTTGGTGATGAACGCCTTCGCTCCGTTGATCACCCACTCGTCGCCGTCCAGGACCGCCCTCGTCCGGGTGCCGCCCGCGTCCGAGCCGGTGCCCGGCTCGGTCAGGCCGAAGCCGGCGAGCGCCTCACCGCTGAGCAGCTTCGGCAGCCACTGCGCCTGCTGCTCCGGGGTACCAAACCTGTAGATCGGCATCGCGCCGAGGGAGACCGCCGCCTCCAGGGTGATGGCCACGCTGGAGTCGACCCGGGCCAGTTCCTCCAGGGCCAGGCAGAGCGCGAAGTAGTCGCCGCCCATGCCGCCGTACTCCTCGCCGAAGGGCAGGCCGAACAGGCCCATCTTGCCCATCTGCCGGATGATCTCGTACGGGAAGGTGTGCTTCTCGTAGTACTCGCCGATGACCGGGGCGATCACCTCGCGGGCGAACTCCCGCACGCTGGACCGCAGCGCCTCTTGTTCCTCGCTGAGCCGGAAGTCCATCTGATCCTCCTGTGTGGCTGGGCCGCCGGGCGCTCGTGACGCCGGGACGGGTGATGCTGGTCCCGGACGTGCCAGGACCACCGCGGGGTGGCGTCAGACCGGGGTGACGCCGTGCCGACGGCGCGAGAAGTGCCGGTCCTTGGTGCGTGCGGCGGCGAAGCGGCGGACCAGCTCGGCGCGGAGCTCGTGCGGCTCGACGATCGCGTCGACCACCAGCTCGCTGGCGAGTCGGACGATGTCGATGTCCCGCTCGTACTCCTCGCGCTTGGCGGTCACGAACGCGGACCGTTCGGCCTCGTCCTCGATTGCGGCGATCTTGTTGGCGTAGACGGCGTTGACCGCGGCCTCCGCGCCCATCACCGCGATCTTCGCGGTCGGCAGCGCGATCGTCGCGTCCGGCTCGAAGCCGGGGCCGGCCATCGCGTAGAGGCCCGCGCCGTACGCCTTGCGCACCACCACGCAGATCTTGGGCACGGTCGCCTCCGAGATCGCGGTGATCATCTTTGCGCCGTGCCGGATGATGCCCTGCCTCTCCACCGCGCTGCCCACCATGAACCCGGGCACGTCGGACAGGAACAGCAGCGGCACGTTGAACGCGTCGCAGAGCTGCACGAACCGGGTCGCCTTGTCGGCCGAGTCGACGAAGAGCACCCCGCCCTTGAACATCGAGTTGTTGCCGACCACCCCGACGACCTCGCCGGCCAGGCGGCCGAAGCCGATCGTCAGCTCCCTGGCCCAGAGCGCCTGGATCTCGAAGAAGCTGCCCGCGTCGAGCAGGCCCCGGGCGTACCGGCGCATGTCGAACGCCTGCCGCTCGCTGGCCGGCACCAGCGCGGCCAGGTCGACTTTCTCCGGCGCGGCCACCGGCTCGGCGGCCGGCGGCGCCTGCGTCCAGTTCGCCGGCAGATACGACAGGTAGCGCCTCACCACGTCGAGCGCCTCGGCCTCGGTCTTGCAGAGAAAGTGCCCGACGCCGGACTCGGCGCAGTGCACCTTCGCCCCGCCCATCGCCTCCAGCGTGGTCTTCTCGCCGGTGACCATCTCGACCATCCGGTCCGAGCCGAGGTACATGCTGGCGTTGCCGTCCACCATGGCCACCACGTCGCAGAACGCCGGAATGTACGCCCCGCCGGCCGCGCTCGGCCCGAACAGCGCGCAGACCTGCGGGATCGAGCCGGAGGCGCGGACCTGGTTCCAGAAGATCCTCCCGGCGCCACGCCGGCCGGGAAACAGCTCGACCTGGTCAGTGATCCGGGCGCCGGCAGAGTCGACGAGGTAGACCATCGGCACTCCGGTCGCGTACGCCCGCTCGATGATCCGGATGATCTTCTCGACGGTACGGGCGCCCCAACTGCCGGCCTTCACCGTCGAGTCGTTCGCCATCAGGCAGACCTGTCGACCGTCGATGGAGGCGGTGCCGGTGACCACGCCGTCGGCCGACAGGCCCTCGGCCATCGCGTTTGCGTACAGGCCGTCTTCGATGAACGAGCCGTCGTCCACCAGCAGGGCGACCCGCTCACGGGCGAAGAGCTTGCCCTTGGCGGCATTCGCCGCGTGGTACTTGTCCGCACCGCCGGCGCGGGCGCGCTTGCGTAGCTGCTCCAGTGCCTCACCGTCGAGCGTCACGCCGACTCCCTCGCCCCTGCGCCGCCGCCTCGTGAGCGGACGAACCGACCTGAACGATCGTTAGGCTAGCGCATCGCGCGCCCTTCCGGCGACCCCGCCACCCCCGCCT
>NZ_SMKN01000330.1 GCF_004348675.1 Micromonospora sp. KC606
GGCGACGCCCGTGCCGAGCGCGACGACGGCGAGGGCGGCGAGCGCGACCGACGCCGCCCGTCGACGTCGGCGGCGGGTGTCGCCGCGACGCCGGATGTCGGTGGCGGCCGGTACTCTCCCCTGCCCGCCCTGCCCCGCCAGCGCCCGCAGGGCGTTGTCGAGCTGGTTGCCAGAGTTCATGGCCGCGCCCTTTCGTCCACGCCTTGGTACTCCGGTTCGGTCAGGTGGGCGGCGAGGGCCCGGCGGCCCCGGGCCAGCCGCGTCTTGACGGTGTTCTCGTTGGTGCCGACCTCCGCCGCGATCTCGGCCACGCTCAGCCCGACCAGGTGGTGCAGCACCACCGCCCGGCGCTGCTCGGCGGAGATGCGCCGTAAGGCGGTCACCACCGCGACGTGGTCGACCGAGATGGCGTCGACGCGTTGCGCGGGGGCGTCCCGGCGATGGGCGCGAAGCCGGTTGACGGTCTTGCGCCATGCGCTGACCGTCACCCGGTACGCCACCCGGCGTACCCACGCCTCCGGGCTGTCGCACTCGCGCACGGCGGTCCAGCGGTCCCAGGCCCGGGCGTACGCCTCCGCCACCGCGTCCTCGGCCTCGGCCCGGTTGCCGATCATCGCGTACAGATGTCCCAGTACCCGCTGCACGGACGCGGAGTAGAAGGCGTCGAACTCCGCAGCGTCACGCATCGGTCAAAGTCTCCACCCGACCTGGTTGATCCTGGCAGTTGTGTGCTCGGTCGCACCGCCATTGGCCCGGCCGGGAACTGCCGGCCGGGCCGCCGAGGGGTCACTTCCGGCGCGGGGCCGCTCCGGTGTCGTTGAACCGGAAGCTGCTCACCGGCGGGGCATCGCCCAACTCCTCCAGAATCAGGCCGGACCGGGCGGAGTCGCGCAGGTACGCCCACCGGTTGCTGATCAGGTACTCGCGGCGACCTCCGGCCGGGGCGGGCGCGATGACGAACCGCTGAGCCGGGTCGTCCGCCCGGCAGGCGGCGCCGCGCACGAACAACGGCCGGCTGTTCCCCGGGTTGCGTACCTGCCAGCAGACCGGCTGCCCGGCGCCGCCGCCGTAGTACGCCTTGATCAGGAACTCCCCCGACCCCAACGGAGTCGGCACGAAGACCTGCCGGCCACGGTCGTCGTCCGCCTCGGCCAACCGTCCATCGTCGAGCAGCGCCAGCCCCGACTCGAATGCCCCCACCCGTACGATCGTCACCCGGCGCTTGCCGGAGAGCACCGGCTCCGCGCCCGCCGTCTCCTGCCGCACCGGCACCGCCCGCGCGCCCCCGGGCGGCTGAGCCTCGGTCGCGGGCACCGGCCCCGACTGCGGCTCGGCCACCGGCACCGCCGCCGGGCCCTCGCCGCCGGAGGCCGGCGACCCGCCGTACACCCCGACGGCGACACCGGTCAGTACCACCAGACCCGCACCGGCGAGCCACCTTCCGAACGCCACGTTTCCTCCCCGACTGCCTCGGCCATCGAGGCCGTGAGCCCGGTCAGCTCGCGGTCCTCGGTCGACACAGCCGGATGACGCGTGAGGCTGTCCGGGAGTTTCACCGCGGCGCGACATTTTCGACGCAGCTGACAGGCTGCCGTCGGCGGCGGTCACCGCAACGGGCTGCGAGTCACGTACCGGTGGTCGGGCGGCCGGTGCCGTCTGGACCGTGCCCGCCGGGTCCAGCGGGTCGGCTGTCGAACTCGCGGACGATGTTGTCGCGGTGGAACAAGCCGCTCTGCCTGTTTGCGGTTGGCCGCGCCGGTCTCCTGGTTGGCCTGCTGGGTGGGGTACAGGCCGACCGCGAGGACGAGCACCGACACAACCTGGCCGATGGCGACCCAAATCGCCACGGGTCGGGCCTGGGGCGCGCGCCGGCTAGAGGATACCGAGGGGTCAGGCCGGCTCGGCCTGCTGCCCCAGACCAACTCCACCTGCTGAGCGCGAGCACCAGGCGTTCCTCCGGAGGTGACGTTCGGGGAACGCCCGGGTCCGCCGGCGGGCCCGCGGCCGTGATCGTCTTCGTGGGATTCGCGGTGGCCGGCGGTTACTGAGTCCGACCACGCCCACCACCATTCGAACGCGGCCTGGCCGACCCCTGATCGGTGATCCGGGGCGACGAGAAAAACACCGGTCGTCCGCCAGTTGTCGCCTTCCCGTCCTCTCGCGGTGCCTGATCGGTTGGCTCGCCCCGTCATCCTTTCGGTGAGCCGGGAGTCGGCCAACAATGACTGGTAGACGACTGAGATATCGCTCACGACGCCGATCGGCAGAGCTGATAGCTACGTCTTGACCAGGGGTTATGGCGACCGAAAGCCGATCGGCCCGCAGATCGGGAAGTGGCGGAACCGCTGACGGGAGATTCACTGTCAGCTAGCCGTCCACTAATTCGCTTTGCCCACGGGGATGCCGTGCCGCTCACTGTAGACATCCATTCAGTGAAACGGAGTCAGCAGTGGCTACCACCAATCAGACCGGGCAGGCGATCATCCTCGGCGGCAGCATCGGGGGCCTGCTCGCCGCGCGGGTGCTGGGCGAGTCGTACGCGAAGGTGACCGTTTTCGACCGGGACGAGTTGCCGGCAGAGGCCGTCGACCGCAAGGGTGTGCCGCAGAGCGGGCACTCGCACGGACTGCTCGCCCGGGGCCGCCAGATCCTGGAGGAGTTCTTCCCCGGCCTGACCGCCGACCTGACCACCCAGGGGGCGGTCGCCATCGACGTCCAGCGGGACTGCCTGTGGGTCAACGACGGCCACCGAATTCCCCGGGTCGCCTCTGGACTGGAGGGGCTCTGCGTCAGCCGGCGCGCCTTGGAGGCGTACGTCCGGGACCGGGTCCGGGCACTGCCCAACGTGGAGATCCGGGACAGGTGCGAGGCGTTGGGGCTGCTCGCCGCCGGCGGCGCGGTCGTCGGCGCGCGGGTCCTGCCCCGGGGCGGCCGGGAGGAACGCCACGACGCCGACCTGGTGGTGGACGCGACCGGCCGGGGCAACCGCGGCCCCACCTGGCTCGCCGAACTCGGCTATCAGCCGCCCGTCGAGGACCGGGTGGACCCTCGCACGGTTTACGTCTCCCGCGACTACCGCCGCACCCCGGGCGAGGCCGACTTCGCCGCCTTCGTCAGCAGCCCCTCGCCGGACGCCCCGCACGGCGGGGTGGCCATTGCCGCCGAGGGCGACCGGTGGATGGTCACGCTGCTCGGCGTCGGCCCGGACCAGGCCCCACCCACCGACCCCGAGGGTTACCTCGCCTTCACCACGCGGCTGCCCGCCCCGGAGCTGCACGCGCTGCTGAGCCGGGCGGAGCCGCTCGGCCCCCCGAAGCGGATGCGGCTGCCCACCAGCGTGCGCCGCCGCTACGAGCACCTCACCCGCCTGCCGGAGGGCTTCATCGCGGTCGCCGACGCGGTGTGCAGCTTCAACCCGGCGTACGGGCAGGGCATGACGGTGGCCGCGGCGGAGGCGATGGTGCTGCGCGACTGCCTCCGGCAGGGCCGAAAGGAGCTGCCCCGCCGCTTCTTCGCCGGCGCGGCGAAGGTGGTCGACGTGCCGTGGGACATGGCCGTAGGCGCCGACCTGCGCCACCCGACGGTTGTCGGGCCGCGCAGCCGCCGGATCCGCTTCCTCAACGGGTACGTCACCCGGCTGCACGCCGCCGCCGCGCGGCACCCGGTCGTGGGGCGGCGCTTCCTGAGCGTCGCCAACCTGATGACGCCACCGCCGGGGCTCTTCGCGCCCGGGATCGTCGCCCGGGTGCTCTGGTCCGGCCGGCGTACCACGCCGCACCCCGTCCACGTCGGGCCGGCGGCGCGGGCCAAGGAGCTGGCTACCCACTGAGCCGGGCACCGCGGGTGGGCGGCCGGGGGACAGCCGCTCACCCGCATGACCGCCTGCCGCCGATGAGGCCGCGCACCGTGTTCGTCCCACAGCCGCCCGCCCCCGATCGCCCGCGAGTGCCGTCGCTGCCACC
>NZ_SMKN01000331.1 GCF_004348675.1 Micromonospora sp. KC606
CCCCGCGGACGCCCTCGCCGCCACCGGCCGGGTAAGCCTCACCCACCCTGGCGTGATCCACTCCGTTGGCGGCGAATAGCGGTGTCGCGCGCTGGCGATACCCCGATTCGCCGCACCTGAAGTCGATCTCCGACAGGGGACACCGCAACCCGCGCAGCTGAAGTCTCCGGGCGAGCGCTCCCGGCCCGCTCTGTGGGACACGTGCATGACTTGGGTGCTGGATGGGCAAGGAGTTCTGGGAGCGCTTCCATTCGATCGACCCACTCGCATTGAAGGCGTGCCGTCCCGCCGACCCTGCCGTTCTCTGCACCGGAGGAGATAGCCGTGGCCGACACCATCGCCGAGACCGTCGACCTGCTCTACACGATCAATCAGGAGAATCTCACCACCGACCAGCAGATCGCCCTGGGCGCCGCGATGGCGAACCTCGCCCAGGCCGAACGCTTGGAGCAGATCAACGAACGCCTGCGCAACATCCATCAGGTACTCAACTCCTGGGCCATTAAGGCGACCGTCGACGGCGGGCGCTGACCGGCGGGGGTGGCGCTCTGGGGTGCGGAGCGCGCCGACGGTGGACGGCCGCCACAGCAGCGCCGAGGATGTCGGCGTCCACCGGATCTCTGTGCGAGACTCCGCCCACCCTTTGACAGGAGATTTCGATGCAGCTCGACAATTTGCAGACCCAGCTCCAGTTCCACGTCCGCCAGCGGATTCGGTTGATGGTCAACCAGTACGAGGTCCACGCCGTGGCGCCGGACGGCCGGGAGGGCGAGTTGCTGGCGTTCGCTCAGCAGAAGCGGCTCGCCTTCAAGGAACAGGTGACCATCTACACCGATGACTCCAAGCAGCAGCCCCTGCTCGGCTTCAAGGCCCGCCAGCGGCTCGACCTCGGGGCCACCTACGACGTCACCGACCATGAGGGCAACCCGATCGGCCTGTTTCGCAAGGACTTCGGGCAGTCCCTGCTGCGCTCCACCTGGCACGTGGAGCAGCCCGGCCTGCCACAGGTCACCGGCCAGGAACGGAGCATGCCGGTGGCGCTGCTGCGCCGCTTCGTCGACTCGCTCTCCTGGCTGCCGTACCATTTCGACTTCGTCGGTGGAGGCCAGCCCTTCTTCTCGGTCATCAAGAAGTGGGGCCTGCGCGACCGGTACGTCGTCGAGGTGCAGAATCCGCAGATCGACCGCCGCCTGGTAATCGCGATGGCGATCGGTCTGGACGCGCTCCAGGGCCGCTGACCCCCTCGCCGGCCGGGGCGTTCACCGAAGCTGCCCACACCCACGCGCCGGCCGGCCCGCCCACCGGAACCGCCCGTACCCCGGCAGCAAACTGCTCGGCCGGCCCCGTCAGGCGCGGACCGGGCCGGCCCGCGCGGTGGCGGTGGCCACCCGGTAAAAGCCCGGCAGCGGGGTCACCGACACCTCGACCGTCACCAGCGCGTCGAGCCCGTCCAGTCGGCAGCCGGCCATCCGGGCCTGGTTGGCGGACGCCAGCTCGTCGGCCGCGAGGCACGCCGGTCCGTCCCCCCGCAGCGCCTGTCCCGCCGCCGCCAGCGCGGCGAAGTCGGCAGCAACCCGCGCCTGGTGCCGTGCCAGTCGAGCCGTGCCGATGGCTGCTCCGAATACCCCGACCAGCACGAACACCAGTCCGACAAAGAGCAGGCAGATCGACGCGCCGCCCCGGTCGGCGGCAGGGGGTCGATTGGGCTCGAAGAGGGGCCGCTCTCCTCGGCCACCCACGGGCGCCTCGCCCTCGAAAGCCCTCCGGCCGGACGCGACCGCGTCACACCCCGGGGTCCGGCCGCGACACCACGCCCCGGCGCCGGACGGTCTCACGCCCGTCCCCACCATGGTCGGACCCCCGCGCGGCCTCACCCCCGTCCCCATCATGGCCGAGCCCCGGGGACGCCCGGCTCGACGGCGGCGACCGCTGTGGCCTCCACAGTGAGCTGGGGCAGCCGGGCACCGAGCGCACGGACCGGGGCTCGGACGGTGACGGTGACCCGATCCACGTCGACCGACACCGAGACCGTCGCGGCGGGTGGGGCGATTCGCCCGCCGGCCGCCGCGCCGTCCGCGCCACGGGCGGCGGCGAGAGCCGCCTCCCGCGCCGCGTCCAGGCAGGCGGCCCTCGTGGTGACCGCGTCGACCGCAGTCACCCCGGCCAGCAGCAGCAGGAGCAGCGCCGGCAGGCCGGCCGCCAGTTCGGCGGTGAACGATCCCCGGTCACGACCGGCCCGCCGGCGCGGGCTCACTTGAGCGCCCGGTCGATCACCGCGGTCAGCGCGGACTGGACGTTGCCGGAGGTGAGCACCTTGAGCAGGATTCCGGCGAACGCCACGGCGGCAAGGGTGCCGACGGCGTACTCGGCGGTGTTCATACCGGCGTCCCCGCGCAGCCGGGTGCGGATACGGGTACGGAGTCTGCGCACAGTGTGTCCCTTCTCGATGGTTGTCAGAGCACGTCGCCGAGGACGGCGACGATCACCGGCACCAGGCCGGCGAGAATGAAGGCCGGCAGAAAGCAGAGCCCCAGCGGCAGCACGATCAGCACCCCCGCCCGGCGCGCCGCCGCCTCGGCGGCGGTGGAGTGGTCGGCCCGCAGGTCGTCGGCGACCCGGGTCAGCGCACCGGCGAGCGCGGCCCCACTACGTGAGGAGCGCATCGCGGCAGCCGCCACGCGGTCCGCCCCCGGCACCGGCCCGAGGTGTGCCCACGCCTCCTCCGGATCGCCCCCGAGCAGCAGCGTCCGGCCCACCCGGCCGAGGCGTGCCGCCAGCGGGCCGCCGAGCGCGGCGGCCACGGCCAGCACCGAGCGGTCCACCGGCGCGCCGGCGCGCAGCGCCGCCGCCAGCAGGTCGGCGGCCAGGGGCAGGTCGGCGGCTTCGCGCAGCCGCCGTTCACGGGCTGCCGGTGGTTCGATGCGCCGCAGCAGCCAATCCGCCGTCAGGCCGCTCAGCACTCCGGCGAGGCACCCCGACACGCCGCCGAGCAACACCGCGACCGCCAACCCGGCCAGGCCGGCGCCGAGCCGTACCGTGTCCGGCCACCAGCCCGGGCGGCCGGCCGGCCCTCCCCCGGATTTGGCAGCCGTCCCTGCGATCTGCGGGTCCGCCGACCTGTCCGGCCCCCGCGTACGTGTGCCCAGACCACGCAGCCGCCGGGCCGGCCGGGCCATCGCCGTGCGTGCGGCCACCAGCAGCGCGGCCGTGGTCAGCAACGCGGCGACGGTCATCGGCTGCCCGTTCATCGGCCGTGCCCGTCGGGAAGCCGGCCCAGCCGTTCGGCCCAGAGCAGCCCGCCGGTCTGCAGGGCGGCCGCGGTCACCGCGCTGATCCCGCCGACGGGGGTGTGCAGCAGCACGGTCAACGGGTCGACGCCGATGCCGTAGCCGAGGCCGATCCCGCCGAGCGGTAGGGCGGCCAACAGCAGCGCGGTGGCCCGCGCACCGGCGGCCTGTGCGGAGGCTGCGGCCAACCCCCGGTCCGCCGCGCGCGCGTCGGCCTCAATGCGTTCGAGGAGTTCCGCCAAAGGCGCGCCGGTCCGGTCGGCCAGCCGCACGGCGGCCCGGGTCAGACGGGCGAGGCGGTCCGGGTGGTCGTCCGGCTCGGGGGCGGGCAGACCCGCCCGCAGGTCGGCCGCGAGGGCGCAGAGCTGGTCCAGCCGACGCCGGCGGTCCCGGGTTGCGTGCCGGCCGGCCCGCCCCCGCAGCACGGCCCGAGCGCCGAGCACGCCGTAGCAGGCGAGCAGGAGCCCGGCGACCGGGCCTGCGATGGCCACACCTGCTGCCGCACCGGCGACGCCGACCAGCAGCAGCGTCCGACGTGGGCGAGCCGTCAGCGGCACCACCAACCGCCGGGCCGGACCGGGGTGAAGCCCGCCACCGGTTTGGCGGCCCGTGGGGGCACCGG
>NZ_SMKN01000332.1 GCF_004348675.1 Micromonospora sp. KC606
GGCGGGGCGGCGCAGCAGGTCCGCGTCGCGGGGCAGCACGCCGAGGGCGCGCAGCCGGTCCCCGGCCTGCACGGCGGCCGCCGCCCGTTCCGTGTCGGCCGGTTCGCCGCGGAACCGCCACTGGAGGCGGTAGCGGGAGTTCAGCGGCGGGTCGTCGATGGACCAGTCGAAGACGGCCCGGCCTGCGCGGTCGTGGCGGCTTACGGGGGTGCGCAGTGGGCCCTCGTCGGCAGAGAGGGACGTCTCCACGCCCCAGACCCGGGGATCGAGAGCGGCCGGTAGGTCGAGCCGCACCGCGAGGTGGCGGGTGGGCAGGCGGACGGCCCGCTGGAACCAGAGCCCCCACTTCTCCCGCCCGACCTGGTAGGAGTACTCGATCTCGACGCGTTCGCCGGGGTGCAGGGGAAAGCGCCCGTCGGCGTTCTCGAAGAGCAGCCAGATCTCCTTGTAGGCGTCCCGGTCGTGTTTGGCCCGCCAGTGCATCGCCTCCCGGCTTATGCCGTCGTCCCGGTACGCCCGCAGCCGCAGCTCCGAGAAGGTGAGCGGGTGCTCACGGTGGTGCCGGTTGGAACGGCCGGGGTCGTCGGGCCAGCGATCGACGGCGACCCGGACGAGGTGGCGGGTGACCGGTTCGGTGCCGACGTTGTGCAGTTGTCGGCGTACCAGGCAGCGGTAGCCGTCGTCGGCGTGGGTGAGGGTGGCGGTCTCCCGTTCGACGACCAGCCCGGTCCCCGGGGGCAGCCACTGCCCCGTGGGTGGCAGATCGCGGTGGGTGGGGGCGCCCTTGGCCTGGCGGAGCTGGTCGTACTCGCGGAAGCGCTGCCAGATGGCGCCGCTGGCGTCGAGGACGGCTTCGGCGCGGCGCGCGAAGTCCTCGGTGGGACGGTGTCGGCGCCCCTCGACGTGGCTGACGTACGACGGGTCGAAGCCCATCATGGTGGCGAGCTGTTTCTTGGAGAGTCCCCGCCCCGTCCGGTGCCGGGCCAGCTCGGCGGCGAAGGACTCGGCAGCCCGCTCCAGGGGAGAGGTCGTCATCAGCTTCCTCACGGCCGGGACGACAATTCTTCACGTTCGGCGGCTTCGCCCGCAGCCGAACTGGCACCTAGCCGACATTGGTCTTGACACCGGGCGAGTTTTCCTCATCGCCGATCGGGTAGTACGCGACAGCCCGGGCCGGTCCGCCGTCAACGCCGCCGGCGGAGTGACCCGGGCCTCTCCCCCAATCTTCGGTGAGGCTTCCCTTAGCCCTGATTCTATGGTTAGGCTAGCCTTAGTTACGATGACGCTTCGGACGAGGGAGACGGCCAGGTGACAGCGGTGATGCCGAGGGAAGACCTCGCCCCGCCGCTCGCCCCGGTGACCGCCACCCTCCGCGCCATGTTCGGCACCGACGACCTGCCCGGGCTCGCGCCGGGCCTGCTGCTCGCCGACGAGACGGGATGGAGTCCGGCGACCACGCTGGTCGACGGCTCCCGGATGCCGGAGTTCCTGGGCGCGGCGGCCAGCCGCTGGGGCGGCACCCCGCACGCCTGCGCGGCGCTGGCCTGGAAGTCCTACAGCTACTGGGTGGCCCTGCCGGTTGTCCTCGGCTGGGCCTCGGCCCGTCGCGTGCCGCTGCTCGAACCGGCCGACGTGTTGATCCACTTCGAGGACCAGCACCAGTTGCTCACCATGGGCCTGCGCGGCTCCACCCGCGTGGCCGTCCTCCCGCACGATCCGCTGGCGCTGGCCGGCCCCCCCGAGGTCCGGGTGGTCGACGGCGAGGCGGAACTGCTCCGGGTGCTGCGCGCCTCCCTGCTCGACGCGCACCTGGCCCCGGTGATCGCCGCGATCCAGGCCGAGGTTCGGGTCGGCACCCGCACGCTGCTCGGTTCCGTCGCCTCCGGTATCGCGCACGGCGTCCTGCGCGCGGCGGACGCCCTGCCGGGTTCCTCGGTGCGGACCGTCGAAACCCTGCTCGACGCGCTCGACCTGGCCGACCTGGTCGAGCTGGTGCCCGGCCCCGGCGGCGAGCTGACGGTGCAGCGGCGGACCTGCTGCCTGGCCTTCACCCTGCCGAGCCCGAAGATCTGCCAGGGCTGCTGCGTCCGCTCCGCCTGACCAGGCATTCAGCCCGTCGGGGCGGCCCAGGCGGCGGTCAGCCGATCAGCGGCCGGACGTCCCAAACCCACACACCGCCGGTGAAGGTCGGGGTGATCCCGGTCAACGCGGTCATCGCGGTACGCAGCTGGTCGGCGTTCGGGTGCGGGCCGAGGACGACCACGCCGGCCCGCCAGAATCGCAGGTCGGTGACGGCGGTGGCCCGGTCCCGGACGGTGATCGGCGGGATCTCCCCGGTCCGGGCGACGTGGCCGAAGAAGTTGCTCGTCCGCCGATACGGGGCGGTGAACAGGGCGGCGCCCGGCTCGGCCGACCACGGGCGGGTGTCGGGGTAGAGAAAGTAGCCCCGGGCCAGTGGCATCTCCAGCCGGGTCCGGGACGACCAGCGCAGCGGCTCGGTGTACGTGTTGTCGGGCAGCGGCAGGGTGACCACGCTGCGCCCGCCGGCCACGTACGGACGCCAGGCGCCGGTCGTGACGAAGGCCGGGACCGGATCGGGGCGGTAGGTGGGCAGCGGGGTCGGCAGGAGCGGCAGCAGCGCCATGGCCAGCACGGTGACCGTGGCGAAGCGGAGCTGCCGCCGGCCGGTCGGGTGCTCCCGGATGAGCCGGCGGGCCCGGTCGGTGCCGAGCGCGAGCAGCACCCCGATGATCGGGGTGATCGCCAGCGACCAGCGGGTGGGCACCACCGAGTGCAGCAACGGCAGGTTCTCCAGCGCGGCCCACGGGCCCGGCACACCGGTGTCGCGGCCGTTGAGCTGGACCTCCCGTCCGAGCGACAGCACCGCGAAGAGCAGGGTGAGCACGGCCAGGCCGCGTACCAGCGCGCTGCGCCACAGCCAGCCGAACAGGGCGATGGTCAGCACGACCAACGGCCAGCCGAAGAAGGCGTTCTCCTCGGTGGGATTCTTGGCCAGCGGGCCGACGGAGCGGGCGTCACCGGCCAGCGACTCCCGGGACCAGGCGACGAACGCGGCCAGGTCGGTGCGGTAGCCCCGGATCAGCCGGGACAGCCCGTGGTACGAGCCGGGCCCGAAGAGCTGGACATAGATCGGGTACGCCAGTACCACCACGGCGAGCGCGGCGGCGACCCCGAGGCCGGCGAGGAAGGTCCGCCACCGCCGGCGCAGCGCGGGCCGGCCGACGGCGAGGGCGACGATCACCACGCCGAGCGCGATCGCGGCCATCAGCAGGATCTCGAGGTTGAGGAACGCCTGCCAGACGACCAGCAGGCCGAGCAGGACTCCGTTGCGGAGCCAGCGGCCCGGGTCGGCGAGCCGGAGGGTCCGCCAGGCCAGCAGAGGCACGACGAACTGGGACACGATGTTCGGGTGGGCGTTGGCGTGCGACACCATGGCCGGGGCGAAGGCGCAGAACGCGGCCCCCAGCCAGGCCGGCCCACGGGACCGGGTCACCAGCCTTGAGAGGAAGAAGTACCAACTCGTTCCGGTGGCGGCCATCCCCAGGGTGAGGAAGATCAGGAACGACCATTGCGGCCCGCAGGCTACAGTGACGGGCGTCAACGGGAGCGAAATGGACAATACTGATGTATTCGCCATCAAGTTGACGCCGTCAGGCACGTTCATCCGGTCCGAGCCGAACGGATAGGCGAATTCGGTCACGACCCGCGCGCCGTGCGCCATCATCCACTCGAACTGCGGCTGGTCCGAGCGGTTGTCCCGGAGCCCACTGCCGGGCCGCAACCACAGGCGCGCGGTCACCCAGAAGGCCGCCGCCGCGAAGCTGAGCACGGCGGCGACGTCCCACCGACACCCCTCCC
>NZ_SMKN01000333.1 GCF_004348675.1 Micromonospora sp. KC606
CCTACGCCCACCGCGCCGACATCCCCCACCACGTGTGGGCGGCCCTGCTCACCGGCGCCACCACCCGGATCGACCTGCTCGGCTACGCCTACCCGTTCCTGCTGGAACTGCTGCCCAACACCATGCAGCTCATCACCGACAAAGCCACCAACGGCGCCCGGGTTCGTCTCGCGTTCGCCGACCCTGATTGCCCGCATGTGGCCGAACGCGACGCCCTGGAACAGATCGGCGGCACCCTACCGGGCCGGATCCGTAACGCCCTCAACTTCTGCGAACCGCTGCACGGCGTGCCTGGGGTGGAGATCGGGCTGCACACCGTGCACCTGTACAACTCGGTGTTCCGCTTCGACCACCAGATGATCGTCACCCCACACCTGTACCGCGCCCGCGGCTACCAACACCCCGCCCTGCACCTGCGCGAACTCTCCCCGCACGGCATCTTCGCCGCCCACGCCGACCAGTTCGAACAGATCTGGCAAACCACCACCCCCCACCCGAAGGAGACCCGGTGACCGGCCGGCGCGACTACTACCACGACCCGCACGCCCCCACCGCGAACAGCCTCGTCCCCGGCGCCGCTGCCATCGTCACCGACGAGCACGGCCGCATCCTGCTGCAACGGCGCACCGACTCCGGCAACTGGTCGCTTCCCGGCGGCGCCATGGACATCGGCGAAACCCTCCAACAGTGCGCCGTCCGCGAGGTCAAGGAAGAGACCGGCCTCGACATCGAGATCACCGGCCTGCTTGGCATATACACCGACCCCGCGCACGTCATTGCGTACGTCGACGGTGAGGTCCGGCAAGAGTTCACCGTGACCTACCTCGCCCGAGTCACCGGCGGCACGCTGACCGTCAGCGACGAATCCACCGACGTCCGCTTCATCGACCCCGCCGAGTTCGACCACATCCCCATCCACGACACCGTCCGCCTCCGCCTCCACCACCACGCCGAGCACCGCGACACCCCCTACCTCGGATAGCCCCACCCATCGATGCGCTGGCCGTCGGCGGGCGCGGGCGTCTCTCCAGGTTGCCGTCACCGTCGCCGTCAACACCGATAGATTTCGATGCGGCGAGTTGGTGTCACACGCGAAAGGCCAGGTGAAACGCCATGACCACGTAGGTCACACTGCGTGACGGAATAAAAATCCCACACGTACTATGTGATCGCCGGTGACACGCCGGTCCTCGTACACAACTGCGGAGAGGAAGAGGTTCGGGACGCGATTCAGAGTGCTTACCCTGAGCGGAATGTGCGCACTGGCGGCGATGTTCGTCGTCCAGATGGGACGCAATGGACCGATCATGACGTCTACGACGACGACTTCGTGTGCGAGGTGGCATGTGGCGGTGGAAAGGGTAAGGTGGCCCAGATGGAAGAGCGAATTCTTCCGAGCGCAGGTGGGCGACGCGTCGCGATCTACGGTCCGAATCTCAAGGGCAGCGTCGTGAAGGGGATTGAAAACCTCGGCGTTCCGGTCTTCAGGGATATGGACGATCTGATTACTTGGGTCGGGCCAAAACCATGACGGAGACGCTGGCCCTGGTTGTCGACGACCGAACAGTTGACCTGGGAAAACTGGCAGAGTTCGTGCAATCGGTCGGCGACGTGTCAGTCAATGGCACTGTCCTGACGCTTCGACGCGGCGGCGAACAATGCTATGTGGTAGAGGTGTCCGATCCTGAAGTCAACGGCATTTTTGAAGATTGGCCGGAGGTTCGAGTTCCGAAATCGCCGAGCGCCATTTTTAGCGTCGACTACCGCGCGCCTGATCTCGTTGTTGCACTGGTTCATTCAATCGCGCAATGGTGTTCGTTGACCGTCGACACCAATTATGGTCAAATTGTGCCGGGTGGAGACCTGGCGCCCGACATGTTGCGTCCCACGTGAGAATTTCGAGCCGTTTCTATCCCTGTTGAGGCCCGCCCGCTTCGGTCACGGATCGTAGCGGGCGGCCGTACAAGGATGTCCTGTCTACTCCGGTTGCCGTCACGGTTGGCTGGTCCGATCACAGTGACCCATCGGTCCACCCCAATCCGCACCAGCATGTCTACGATCCTGTTACCGGAAAACGGGGAGGCGCTATTCCCTTGGATGGTGGCTGTCAATGATCGAGTTCCGTATACCAGCGTTCCGCGCGGGCGGCGAGATGGTCTCACTGTCCGATGTTCTGCGCGAGGTTCGGCCACGGGGATGGTCATGGCGTCTTCTCAACTTCGAGGGGACTTTCAAGACGGATTCAAACCTCAATGCGCTTGATCTTGAGCAACGAATTCGCGCCTCTGTGGAGGGGTTGAGTTGCTCTTGGGATCGTTTGCTCCATTTCTCAGATGATGTGGACCAACCGATCGACGTCAGCCTTGTGGCATCCGATGGGATTGGGAGGTGCGTGCTGGTGATCGAGGTAAGAGATACGACCTACTGGCGCATACTCGCTGAACAATCGGATGCGAATTCCATCGAATCCGCAACCAGGATCTCTCGTTTGGTGTAGTGCATGTGCTGGCTGTGATCGCCGCAAGTCAACTGATAGCAGTTCGCTGCCGGCATCACGTAAGCAGAAGGGGCGTGACCCTGATGGTCACGCCCCTTCTGCTTGACGAGCGTCAGGCCCGCGAGCAGGCGACCCCGTTAAGCGAGAAGCTGGTCGGTGACGCATACGCCCCGCTCAGCGTCCCCTGGTAGCCGAAGCTGGCCGTACCCCGAGGCGCGATCGTGCCGTTGTGGCCGACGTTGCGGGCGGTCACGTTCTGCCCGCTCTGGCTGACCGTGGCGTTCCACGCGTTGGTGACCCGCTGCCCCGACGGCAGGGTGTAGGTCAGCATCCAGCCGTTGATCGTGCTGGTGCCGGTGTTGGTGATCCGCACCTCGGCGGTGAAGCCGCTGCCCCACGAGTTCGGCGTGTACGTCACCGCGCACCCGGTGCCGCCCGGCGGCGGGCTGGACGGCGGGGGCGTGGACGGCGGCGGGGTGGACGGCGGGGGCGTGATCGGGCCGCCGTCGCCGTTGACGCTGGCCGAGAAGGAGTTGACAGCCAGGCCCGCGCCGCCCTGCCACGGCTCGAAGCCGGCCTGGATGCTGGTCAGGTACCAGCTGTTGGTGATCGCGCCCCGGTCGCGGGTGTCTCTGATGAACGCCAGCAGGTTGAGGTTGGCGCTGCTGATCGTCGACGGCGCCAGGTACGAGATCACGTTGTTGGCGCCGTTGCTGCCGCGCCAGACCTCCCAGGTCCGCCCGTCGATGGTGGCGGTGCCGACCGGTGAGCCGATGGGCTGGATCGGCCCCTGCCGGTTGAGCCAGATCATGATCTCCATCTGGTTGACGCCGTTGCGCTTGGGCGTGGGGTCGAGCCAGATGTCGTACGAGGCGTTGTAGGTGGCCCCACTGACGTACCGGTAGTCGATGCTGCTGGTGGCGCTGCTGATCCTGTCCACCTGCATCGGCAGGTTGGTGCCGGGGGAGCAGTTGGTGTAGTGGCAGCCGACGAAGACCGACGGGTACGACACCGGTGCGCCGTTGGTCGGCGCGGAGCCCTGCTGGGTGGTGATCTCGAAGCCGGTGCTGGTGACGTTGATGCACTGTTGGGCCGAGGTGCCCCAGCGGTTGTTCTGCACCACGTACCGGTTCTGGATGACGGTGGAGCCGTACTGTTCGCAGATCTGGGTGTCGGCGGAGGCGGTGCCGCCGTACGCGACGGCGACCAGTGAGCCGGCGGCCAGTAGGCCGGCCGCGGCCAGGGCGCGGAGTGGACGTCTCATGATGCTCCTCGGGCTGTGGCGCGGGGGGTGCCAGGCGGGGGGACGGGACCGGCG
>NZ_SMKN01000334.1 GCF_004348675.1 Micromonospora sp. KC606
GCGGAGGTGGGCGCGGTCACGAGCGTCCTCCCAGGTCAGCAGCTCGATTAGTACACACATTCTAATCGATGGGTGTGACATCGCCCAGGGAATCAGGGGTCCTTCCGCTGTCGGGTCTGGCCGAAGTTGGCGAAGGACGTCGCGATTTCCACGACCTCGCCGATCAATGCCCGCTGCCGGTCCGCCCGCTGCACGTCCATGCCGGGCAGCTACGGGAAAGGTCCTACAGCTGCCCGACGTCGGTGATCCGGACGACCGCTGCGCCCGCCTCGTCCGACGCCGCCAGGTCGACCTCGGCGCTGATGCCCCAGTCGTGGTCGCCCTCGGGATCGTCGAGGATCTGCCGCACCGTCCAGCGTTCCCGGCCCTGCTCGATCATCAACAACGCCGGCCCGCGCGCGTCCGGACCCACCCCGATCTCGTCGTACGAGGCGAAGTACGGCTCCAAGGCGTCCGCCCAGCCGTCGGCGTCCCACCCGTCGGCGCTGTCGAGTTCGCCGAGGAGATCCCAGCGGCGCAGGGCGGCCAGCTCGACCCGGCGGAACAGCGCGTTGCGCACCAGCACACGGAACGCCCGGGCGTTGCGGGTCACCGCCGGCGGCCGGTCGTCCAGCGCGGAGGCCACGTCGGCCACGTCGGCCGGGTTGCGCAGCCGCTCCCACTCGTCGATCAGGCTGGAGTCAACCTGACGGACCAGCTCGCCCAGCCACTCGATGAGGTCGACCAGTTCCTCGGTCTTGGCGTCCTCCGGGACGGTCTGCCGCAGCGTCTTGTACGCGTCGGCGAGGTAGCGCAGCACCAGACCCTCGGATCGGGTCAGCCCGTAGAACTGGACGTACTCGCCGAAGGTCATCGCCCGCTCGTACATGTCGCGGACCACGGACTTGGGGGAGAGCTGGTGGTCGGCGACCCAGGGATGCCCCTGCCGGTACATCTCGTACGCGTTGCCCAGCAGCTCCGCCAGGGGCTTGGGCCAGGTCACCCCGTCGAGCAGTTCGAGGCGGGCCTCGTACTCGATGCCCTCGGCCTTCATCGCGGCGACCGCCTCGCCGCGTGCCTTGAACTGCTGCGCCGACAGCACCTGGCGCGGGTCGTCGAGGATCGACTCGATGACCGACAGCACGTCGAGGGCGTAGGCGGGGGATTCGACGTCGAGCAGTTCGATCGCGGCCAGCGCCAGCGGCGACAGCGGCTGGTTGAGGGCGAAGTCGAGCTGGAGGTCGACGGTGAGCCGGACCCGCCGGCCCTGCTCGTCGGGCTCGTCGAGCTGCTCGACCACGCCACCGGCGCGCAACGCCCGGTAGATCGCGATGGCCCGGCGGATGTGCCGGCGCTGCGCGGGGCGGTCCTCGTGGTTGTCGGTGAGCAGGTGCCGCATCGCGGCGAACGCGTCGCCGGGCCGGCCGATGACGTTGAGCAGCATCGAGTGGCTGACCTGGAAGCTGGAGGTCAGCGGCTCCGGCTCGGCCTCCACCAGTCGCTGGAAGGTCGGCTCGCCCCAGCCGATCGAGCCCTCCGGTGGCTTCTTCTTGACCACCTTGCGGCGCTTCTTCGGGTCGTCGCCGGCCTTGGCGAGGGCCTTCTCGTTCTCGATGACGTGCTCGGGGGCCTGCACGACCACCCGGCCGAGGGTGTCGAATCCGGCGCGGCCGGCCCGCCCGGCGATCTGGTGGAACTCGCGGGCCTTGAGCAGCCTGGTCCGCACCCCGTCGTACTTCGAGAGGCCGGTGAAGAGCACCGTGCGGATCGGCACGTTGATGCCGACGCCGAGGGTGTCGGTGCCGCAGATGACCTTGAGCAGCCCGGCCTGGGCCAGCGTCTCCACCAGACGTCGGTACTTGGGCAGCATACCGGCGTGGTGTACGCCGATGCCGTGGCGCACCAGCCGCGACAACGTCTTGCCGAAGCCCGAGGTGAACCGGAAGTTCCCGATCGCGCTCGCGATCATGTCCTTCTCGGCGCGGGTGCAGACGTTGACGCTCATCAGCGCCTGGGCGCGTTCCAGGGCGGCGGCCTGGGTGAAGTGCACGACGTACACGGGGGCCTGCTTGGTGTCCAGCAGCTCCTCCAGGGTCTCGTGCAGCGGCGTCATCGCGTACGAGAAGAGCAGCGGGACCGGCCGCTCGGCCGAGCGGACGACGGCGGTCGGTCGGCCGGTACGCCGGGCCAGGTCGTCGACGAACCGGGTGGTGTCGCCGAGCGTCGCGGACATCAGGACGAACTGCGCCTGCGGCAGTTCGATCAGCGGCACCTGCCACGCCCAGCCCCGGTCCGGCTCGGCGTAGAAGTGGAACTCGTCCATGACCACCTGGCCGACGTCGGCGCGTGTGCCCTCCCGCAGCGCCAGGTTGGCCAGGATCTCCGCGGTGCAGCAGATGATCGGGGCGTCGGCGTTGACGCTGGCGTCACCGGTGAGCATTCCGACGTTCTCCGCGCCGAAGACCTCGCAGAGCGCGAAGAACTTCTCCGACACCAGCGCCTTGATCGGGGCGGTGTAGAAGGTCGTCCGGTCCTCTGCCAGGGCCGCGAAGTGCGCCGCGATCGCGACCAGGCTCTTGCCGGAGCCGGTCGGCGTGTTCATGATCACGTTGGCGCCGGAGACGATCTCGATGACCGCCTCCTCCTGGTGCGGGTAGAGGTTCAGGCCGCGCTCGGAGGCCCAGCTGGCGAACGCGTCGTAGAGGGTGTCGGGGTCGGCGGTTCGTGGGAGCGCGGCGGTGAGAGTCATGGCGGCTCCCATCGTGCCCGGAGCACGCCCCCGCGCGCCAACCGGGGCCCGGCCGGTGCCCGTGGCCGAGGCACCTGGGTTCTGGTCGAGGCGTCTGGCAGGGCGCGGGGCGTGGATGCTCAGCGGCGGTGGTGGACGAGGTCGAAGACCTCTCGACCGGCGGTCAGGGCGCGGCGCTCGAACTTGGTCACCGGACGGTGCGCGGGTCGGGGCGCGAAGCCGCCGTGCACGTCGACCAGGTCCGGGTCGGCGGTGAGGGTGGAGCGCATCGACTCGGCGTACTCGGCCCAGTCGGTGGCGCAGTGCAGCGTCCCGCCGGGCCGCAGCCGGGAGCGCAGCAACGCCACGTGGACCGGCTGGATGATCCGCCGCTTGTGGTGGCGGGCCTTCGGCCACGGGTCGGGGAAGAAGACGTGTACCGCGTCCAGGCACCCCTCGGGCATCGCCCGGACCAACTCCAGCGCGTCGCCCCTGGCCACCCGGACGTTGCTCAGCCCGAGCCGTTCCACCAGCGCCAACAGGTTGCCGATGCCCGGCGTGTGCACCTCGACCGCCAGGTAGTCCCGGTCCGGGTCGGCGCCGGCCATGGTGGCCGTGGCGTCGCCCATCCCGGAGCCGATCTCCAGCACCAGCGGGGCTCCGCGACCGGAGGACGCCGGGTCGAACGGGCCGTCCAGGGCCGCGATGTCGAGACCGTACGCCGGCCAGAGTCGTTCCAGCGCGTCCGCCTGGTGACCGCTCATCCGGCCGCGGCGCGGGTGGAAGGTGCGAATCCGGGCGGCGTGGGTCGCGGCCGGGACGGCGGGATTCTGGTCGGTGGAGGTCACAGCGCACCGAGCGTACGCGACGGTTCCGGCGGATCGGATGTGAGCTACGCCCGGGGGTGAGACGATTCATCCCGTACGGCAGGCCGGTGCTTCCGTCGCCCCGGCGCTGCGGCGAGGGCGCCGAGAGGAGGCAGGGGTGTCGGTCAGGCTCCAGCGCACCACGACGGCGATCGCGATCTCCCTCGGCGCGATGCTGTGCGCCACCGCCCCTG
>NZ_SMKN01000335.1 GCF_004348675.1 Micromonospora sp. KC606
GGGACGGGGTGCCGCCGTTGCCGATGCCGGTCACCTCGCCGTTGCCCCCGTCGAAGGTGACGTCCGAGCAGCCGAAGAAGTTCTCCTGGCTGTCGGAACGGACCCAGCGGGAGTAGATGATGTGCCGGCCGGACTTGTTCGTCGGCAGGTTGCCGCTGAAGTAGTAGTGTCCCTCGTTGGTGCCCACCGCGCCGCGCTGCGGCGGGTTGGTCACCGTGAGGAACGGCTGCTCCTCCAGGTCGCTCCAGGCCAGCGGCCGGTTCGGGCTCCAGCTGTTCTTCGTCACGTAGAAGTAGAAGGTGCCCGGGTGGTGGGCCCAGTTGCTGTACTTGAAGTCCAGCCGGGCGCCGGCCGTGAGGTGGGTCAGCGGCCAGTCGTTACGGGCCAGGTCGTAGCCGGCGAAGCCGGGGTTGCCGCCACTGCACAGCTTGCCGTCGGGGATGTAGCCGACGGTGCGTCCGCCGGCGTCCGAACGCAGCACGCCGAACCAGTTGTAGAGGGAGTTGGGGCCGCTCTGGGCCACGGCCGCCGAACAGGCCGGGTTGTTCGGTTTGATCTCGCCGGTGCCGGTCAGACCGTCCTTCCAGCACAGGTAGGTGCGGCTGCCCGGGGTCATCGCCGCGCCGTGCGCGGCGGCCGGCTCGGCCTGGCTGACCAGGGCGACGCTGCCCAGAGCGACGGTGGCTGCCGCGGTGAGCAACGCGGCGGTACGGGAACGGATCACGATCTTCTCCTGATCCGCGGGGCAGGCGCGGTCGCCGGCCCCGCTGTGGCGGGGGTGCGTCGATCGCGGCGCCGTGACCGCCGAGGCCCGGATGTCGGAAGGGCCCAGGGGGTTGCGCCGCCGGCGGTCCGCGGTTCGCGGACCGGTGCCCCTCGCGTCGCCCCAGCTCGTCTCCGGTGGTGCGGCAGCCCCCGCACCGATCCGGTACGCGTAATCCCAACACGTCCGGACGGAACTAGCAATAGGTGACCCTCGATATGCAAAGACGGCGACTTCGTGACCCGGGGTGGCGGGCCCTGTGCCAGCCTGGTATCGGGCAGACGGGACGCTGGGAGGCGATGTGGGATACGCGGTGGTGCTGGGAGAGGCGTTGGTGGACCTGCTCGACGCCGAGTGCGAGGGCCGGCCCGTGTTCCGGCAGGAGATCGGCGGTGGCCCGCTCAACGTCGCCGTCGGGGTGTCCCGGCTGGGCGGCGGCACGCAGTTCGTGGGCTCCCTCGGCGACGACGTGCTCGCCAGCCGGATCCGGGCCTTCCTCGACGCCGCCGGAGTGGGGCTGACCGGCACGGTCACCGTGCCGGCGCCGACCGCGCTCGCGGTGACCACCCATGCCGGGGCCGAGCCGGACTTCCGCTTCTACGGCGAGCCGCCGTCGTACGGCCTGCTCTCCGCCGACGACCTGGACGTCGCGCTGCTGGAGGGCGCCGACGTGCTCTACTGCGGGTCGATCGTCCTGCTCTGCCCACCGGTGCTGGCGGCCGCCCGCCGCGCCTGGACGCTCGCCACCGGCCTGCGGGTCTTCGACCCGAACGTACGCCCCCGGCTGGTGGACGGGCCGGCCGCCCTGGACGAGCTGCGCCAGGTGGTGGCCGAGTTCGCCGCCGGGGCGCACCTGGTCAAACTGAGCGTGGCCGACGCCGGACTGCTCTATCCGCGCGAGCCGGTCGAGGGGGTCGCCGCGTACCTGCGGGAGCTGGGGGCCGGCACCGTCGTGGTCACCCTGGGCGCCGACGGCGCGGTGGTCGCCCCCGCCGGTGGCGACCCCGTACGCGTGCCCGCGCCGAAGGTGCGCGCGGTCGACGCCACCGGCGCCGGCGACTCGGTGATGGCGGCGCTCGTGGCCGACCTGTTCGTCGACGGCGAGCCGGCCGCTGCGGCCGGCTGGCATCAGCGGGTGACGTTCGCGCTGCGGGTGGCCGGGGTGGTCTGCGAGTCCCCGGGCGGCGCCGTGTCGATGCCCACCCGCGCCGAGGTGTTGCGCCGCTTCGCCGACTGACCGCCGCCGACCGGGCCGGTCAGCGGCGCGGGCGGGTGAGGGTGAGCACCGCGACCAGGGACAGCCCCGCCGCCCCGGTGGTCACCGCGGCCATCGGCAGGGCGCTGCCCTCGCCGCCGAGCCCGACCAGCGGCGCGGCGAGCGCGCCGATCACCGACTGGGTCGCGCCCATCAGCGCCGCGGCCGTGCCGGCGTGCCGGGCGTGCGCGTCCAGCGCCAGGGCGGTGCTGTTCGGCATCACCATGCCGAGCGATCCGACGAAGACGAACAGGGCGGCCGCCACCAGCACCAGGCTGTCGCCGAGCGCTCCGCCCAGTACGCCGAGCGCCGCGACCGCGCCGACCAGTAGCGTCGTGACCAGCAGGCGGCGCGGGTCGAATCGGTCGAGCAGTCGGGCGTTGGCCTGGCCGGCGGCCACCAGGGCCAGCGCGTTGAGCCCGAAGAGCAGGCTGAACACCACCGCGGAGAGGCCGAACACGTCCTGGAACACGAAGGACGACCCGGAGATGTAGGCGAACAGCCCGGCGAAGGCGAGGCCCTGGGTCAGCGAGTACCCGAGATAGCCACGGTCGGCGAAGAGGGACCGCATGGTGCGCGCGGTGTTGGCCAACCCGCCCGTGCTGCGTCGATCGAGGGGCAGGGTCTCCGGCAGCCGCCAGGCCACGGCGGCGGCGAGCAGCAGGGCGATCACCGCCAGGGCCACGAAGACCGCCCGCCAGGAGCCGAACCGCAGCACCAGGCTGCCGACGCCGGGTGCGGCGACCGGGGCCACCCCGAAGACCAGGGTGAGCCGGGAGAAGTACCGTGCTGCGGCCCGCCCGGCGTACAGGTCACGGACCACCGCGCGGGCCACCACGACGCCCGTCCCGCCGGCGAAGCCCTGGGCGAACCGGGCGGTGGCCAGCGCGGGCGCGCTCGGGGCGGCGGCACAGAGCAGCGCCAGCAGCGCGTACGCGAGCACGCCGACCAGCACCGGGCGACGCCGGCCCCAGCGGTCGCTGAGCGGCCCGGTGACCAACTGTCCGAGCGCGAGGCCGATCAGACAGGTGGTCAGCGACAGTTGCACCTGCGCCGGGCTGGCGTCGAGGTCGCGGGTCATCGCGGGGAACGCCGGAAGGTACATGTCCAGGGACAGCGGGCCGATGGCGGTGAGGGCGCCGAGCAGCACCAGCAGCGACGCTCCGCCCGGCGTCGGCGTGGCGATGCCCGGCCGAGGGGCGGCGGACGCGGTCGGCGGCGCGGTGCGGGGCATGATCCTCCCTGGATCAATTCGGCAACCGGCTAATCTTATCTCTGCACCCAGAACTATTGAGATGTGAAGTAGGTGACCCCGGTGACCGACGACGAGGTGGCACGGCTCGGTGCGCTGGTGGGGGAGACGCACCGGCTGCTGCGCCGATCGGTCAGTCGCCGCGCCAACCGTGCGCCGCTGCCAGAGGCCCAGGTGGAGCTGCTGCTACTCGTCCGCGGGTACCCCGGGATCGGCGGCGGGGAGGCCGCCCGCCGGCTGGGCACCGCACCCAACACGGTGAGCACTCTGGTCCGCGAGCTCGCCGACGCCGGGCTGCTCGACCGGTCGCGCGACCCGGCCGACCGTCGGCTGGTCCGGCTGCGCCTCACCGACGCCGCACACGCCCGGATGGTCGAGCACGAACGTCACCGCGCCGATCTGCTCACCGCCGCCCTGGCCGCCGTCGTCCCGGCCGACCGGGCGGCGATCCAGACCGCCGTCCCCGCCCTGGCCCGCCTGCTCGACGCCCTC
>NZ_SMKN01000336.1 GCF_004348675.1 Micromonospora sp. KC606
AGGGTGTGGGGTGGGCCACACGGGGGGTGGTGACGGAGTTGGTTACTGACGAGTAGCATCCGGGGGAAATGCCAGTGCCGGCCGACCCTCATTCGGTCCGTAGCGCCGCCTGGCGGCGCGGAGGCCGAATTATGGTCGAAGAGGAGGCTCCAAGTGCCCCGTGAAGTTAGGGATGTCGTCTTCGTCGACGGCGTCCGCACCCCGTTCGGTAAGGCGGGTGGCATGTACGCCAACACCCGCGCCGACGACCTGGTGATCCGCTGCATCCGTGAGCTGCTGCGTCGTAACCCGCAGCTGCCCCCGGAGCGGGTCGAGGAGGTCGCCATCGCCGCGACCACCCAGATCGGCGACCAGGGCCTGACCATCGGCCGCACCGCCGCCCTGCTGTCCGGCCTGCCCAAGACCGTGCCCGGCTTCGCCATCGACCGGATGTGCGCCGGCGCGATGACGGCCGTCACCACCGTCGCCGGCGGCATCGCCATTGGCGCGTACGACGTGGCCATCGCCGGTGGCGTCGAGCACATGGGCCGGCACCCGATGGGCGAGGGCGTCGACGCCAACCCGCGGATCATCGCCGAGAAGCTGGTCGACCCGTCCGCCCTGGTCATGGGCGCCACCGCGGAGAACCTGCACGACCGGGTACCGCAGATCACCAAGGAGCGCACCGACGCGTTCGCGCTCGCCTCCCAGCAGAAGACCGCCAAGGCGTACGCCGACGGCAAGCTCCAACCCGACCTGGTGCCGGTCGCGGTCCGCGACCCGGAGACCGGGTGGGGCCTGGCCACCGTGGACGAGGCTCCCCGGGACACCTCGCTGGAGAAGCTCGCCACCCTCAAGACCCCGTTCCGCCCGCACGGCAGGGTCACCGCCGGCAACGCGGCCGGCCTGAACGACGGCGCCACCGCCAGCCTGCTGGCCGCCGAGTCCACCGCCCGCGAGCTGGGCCTGCCGATCGCCATGCGGCTGGTGTCCTACGGCTTCGTCGGGGTCGAGCCCGAGGTGATGGGCGTCGGCCCGATCCCGTCGACCGAGAAGGCGCTGCGCATCGCCGGCCTGACCATCGACGACATCGGCCTGTTCGAGCTCAACGAGGCGTTCGCCGTGCAGGTGCTCGCCTTCCTCGACCACTTCGGCATCGCCGACGACGACCCGCGGGTCAACCCGTGGGGTGGCGCGATCGCCATCGGTCACCCGCTGGCCTCCTCGGGCGTACGGCTGATGACGCAGCTCGCCCGGCAGTTCGCCGAGCACCCCGAGGTCCGTTACGGCCTCACCGCCATGTGCGTCGGCATCGGCATGGGCGGCACCGTGATCTGGGAGAACCCGCACTGGGAGGGTGGCAAGTGAGCGCGAGGAACGAGCGAGTCCCGCAGTCGCGAACGGAGGGTGTCAACGTATGAGCGCGCTCGTCGCACCGAACGAGGTCGTCACCAAGGCGCTGCTGCGCCAGGTGAACGTGCCGGGGCTCGACCGCCCCGCCGCCCTGATCACCCTGGACAACGGCTTCGACCACACCAAGCCGAACACCTTCGGGCCGGCCGGTCTGACCAGCCTCGACGAGGCGATCACCACCGCCCTGGCGGCGAACCCGGCGTTCATCGCGGTCACCGGCAAGCCGTACGTCTTCTGTGTCGGCGCGGACATCACCAGCCTGCCGCAGCTCGCCGACCGGGCGCAGGCGCTGGAGATCGGCCGGCTCGGCCACCGGGTCTTCGCCCGGCTCAAGGACAGCGCGATCCCCACGTTCGCCTTCGTCAACGGCGCGGCGATGGGCGGCGGCCTGGAGCTGGCGCTGCACTGCCACTACCGGACCCTGTCGGGAGGCGCGGCGGCGCTGGCCCTGCCCGAGGTCTTCCTCGGCCTGGTCCCCGGGTGGGGCGGCACCCAGCTGCTGCCGAACCTGATCGGCATCCCGGCCGCCACCCAGGTGATCATCCAGAACCCGCTCATGCAGAACAAGATGCTCAAGCCGAAGCAGGCCGCCGAGATGGGCATCGCGGACGTGCTGCTGGAGCCGGCGGACTTCCTCGAGCGGTCCCTGCAGTGGGCCGCCGGTGTGGTCTCCGGCGAGGTCACCGTGACTCGGCCCGAGGTCGACAAGGACATGTGGGCCGGGGTGCTCTACTTCGCCCGGCAGACCCTCGACCAGCGGCTGCACGGCGCGGTCCCGGCCGCGTACAAGGCGCTGGACCTGCTGGAGACGGCGAAGGACGCCGACTTCGCCACCGGCACCGCCGCCGAGGACGAGGCGCTGGCCGACCTGATCTTCTCCGAGGAGCTGCGCAGCGGCCTTTACGCCTTCGACCTGGTGCAGCGGCGGGCCAAGCGGCCGGCCGGCGCGCCGGACAAGAGCCTCGCCCGCCCGGTGACCAAGGTGGGCATCGTCGGCGCCGGCCTGATGGCCAGCCAACTCGCCCTGCTCTTCGCCCGCCGCCTCCAGGTGCCGGTCGTGATGACCGACCTGGACCAGTCCCGGGTCGACAAGGGCGTGGCGTACGTGCACGCCCAGATCGAGAAGGCAGTCAGCAAGGGCCGGATGGACAAGGGCACCGCCGCCAAGCTGTACGGCCTGGTCAGCGGCGCGGCCAAGGCTGACGCCTTCGCCGCCGCCACCTCAGGCCAGCGCACATCGTTTGCTGACTGTGACTTCGTCATCGAGGCCGTCTTCGAGGACCTGAACGTCAAGAAGCAGGTCTGGGCCGAGCTGGAGAAGGTCGTCAAGCCGGAGGCCGTGCTGGCGACGAACACCTCGTCGCTGTCGGTCACCGCCATGGCGGAGGAGCTGGAGCACCCGGAGCGGGTCGTCGGCTTCCACTTCTTCAACCCGGTCGCCGTGCTGCCGCTTCTGGAGATCATCCGGGGCGAGCGGACCGACGACGCGACCCTGGCGACCGCGTTCGCGGTCGGCAAGCAGCTGAAGAAGTCCTCGGTGCTGGTCTCCGACGCCCCGGCGTTCGTGGTCAACCGGCTGCTGACCCGCTTCCTCGGCACCGTCTTCGCCGCTGTCGACGCCGGCACCCCGCTGGAGGTGGCCGACCGCGCGCTGGACCCGCTCGGCCTGCCGATGCGTCCGCTCGCCCTGCTCCAGCTGGTCGGGCCGGCCGTGGCGTACCACGTGGGCGGCACCCTGCACGCGGCGTTCCCGGACCGGTTCGGCGTCAGCGAGAACCTCAAGCGGATCGCCGACTCCGGCCAGCCGATCGTGGTTGACGACCAGATCAACGACGAGGTCGCCAAGCTGCTCGTGGTCGGCGACCAGCCGCTCACCGAGGAGCAGGTGCGCCAGAACGCGCTCGACGCCCTGGCCCAGGAGATCCGGCTGATGCTCGACGAGGGCGTCGTCGCCGAGGCGCAGGACATCGACCTGTGCATGATCCTCGGTGCCGGCTGGCCGTTCCACCTGGGCGGCGTCACGCCGTACCTGGACCGCACCGGCACCAGCGAGAAGGTCACCGGCCGGCGGTTCCTGCCCCGCGGGGTGGCCAGCCTGCCCGCCTGAGCCATCCCCGCTCCCCCACGACCGCGGCGGTCGGCGCCCCCCTGCCGGGGCGTCCGGCCGCCGCGGTCGTCCGGTCGGGGCGTCAGGCGGCACGCAAGCGTCGTCGGGTTGCGGTACCGGGTCAGACTCGGGCTGGGCAGCGCGGCCGGCCCCGGCTCGCTACCATCACGCGTCCTCACCCCTCGCCTGGAGCTGAATGATGTCCACACCGCCGGTCGACCCGTGGTCCGCGCAGCCGCAGTCC
>NZ_SMKN01000337.1 GCF_004348675.1 Micromonospora sp. KC606
CGCCGAAGCCGGTGAGCCGTTCCGGCCGACGCTGACCACGGCGGCGATCAACAGTGCCCGCGCCGAGCGGCAGCGCACCGTGATCCCGCCCCGCCCGAAGCCCAGCGGGGCGCTGACCTCGCCGACCGGCGGCTTCAGCGCGACCGACCTGAACCCTCCGGTGCCCACCCCGCGTCCCGAGCCCGAGGCCGCGCCACCGGGCTCGCGGGCCAACTGGCCGCTGGTCAACAACCCGGAGGACCCGGGCGACAACGCCGCCGACACCCCTGCCGTTCCGTCGTACGGCGACCGGGCCGGCCGACCGGCTGAGCCCGGCCAGGAGCGGCGGGTCACCCCGCCTTGGCTCGCCGACGACCTACCCCAGGAGCCGCCGATGCTGCGGCTCGTCGAGCCGCCACCGCTGGCGGACCGGGCGCTGCGCGACAATCTCCGTCCGCCGACCGACCCGGCTCTGGAGTCACCACCGCTGCGACTGGTGGATCGGGAGGAACCCGGCCGTGGGGCACGGGGAGCCCGCAGCGAGCGGCCGACCTCCGAGCGCCCGGCGGAGCCGGTCGAACGCCGGCCCGCCCCGATGGAGCACCGGCCCCCGCCGATCTCTGACGAGGGCGACGGCGACCTGCTGATCTTTGCCGAGGCCAAGTCCGCGTGGTTCGTCGGGCACACCGAGTCCACCGAACTGGACTGGTCGACGACGGCGGACACCGGCTGGCAGGCCGCCGAGCAGGCAGCCCGCCCGGCCGTCGGCTCGGAGACCAAGGCTGGGCTGCCCAAGCGGGTCCCGCAGGCCAACCTGGTGCCCGGCTCGCCGCTGCGCGACGAGCGTCCACTGCGGATCATCCGCGACGCGGCGAGCCTCGCCGAGAACACCACCGGCTACTTCCGCGGCTGGCGTCGCGGGCAGGAGATCGGCGGGTTCGCGGTCGGCGGCCGGCCGGGTCGGGAGTCGGCCGGTGGCTGGGACTTCAGCCGCGACCCGGCCGAGCGGGACGACGATCGGGAGTACGAGTTCCGGTCCGCAGGCTACCGCTCCTGACCACCTCGGCAGCGCCTTCCGCCCGGCTGGATGACGCCGGGTGACGCCGTGGCGGCCACCCGTCGGAGGGCTGCCCCGCAACGGCGCCTGGGGCACCCGCCCGCCGGCCCTGACGGGTTCGCGTGGGACGCCACGTCGCCGGTACGGAAACTCCGCCCATTCCGCCCTGCCGTCGGAGAAGGGCTGACCAGGACGCCGTCGCAAGTAGGCCCGGGGCCGCCAGAGGACGCAAAGACGCGCCCGGGGGCGGGCAGGTGCCGCCACCGGGCGCGTCGGGGTCGATCAGGCCGGCGCGACCGCGCGCGAACGGCGCATCGTCAGCACGTACTCGACCAGTGAGATCAGCACATGCTTGGTCGACTCCCGGTTACGGGCGTCACAGGCCACCACCGGCACGTCGGTCGAGATCGCCAGAGCGTCCCGGACGTCCTGCGGGTCGTGGTACTGCATCCCGTCGAAGCAGTTGATGGCCACCAGGTACGGCAACCGCCGGTGCTCGAAGAAGTCGATCGCCGCGAAGCAGTCGGCCAGTCGGCGGGTGTCCACCAGGACCACGGCACCGATGGCACCACGCACCAGTTCGTCCCACATGAACCAGAACCGCGTCTGGCCCGGGGTACCGAACAGGTACAGGATCAGGTCCCGGTCGATCGAGATACGACCGAAGTCCATCGCCACCGTGGTCGTCGTCTTTCCCGGCACCTGCCGGGTGTCGTCGACGCCCACGCCGGCGGAGGTCATGATCGCCTCGGTGGTCAACGGCGTGATCTCCGAGACCGAGCCGACCAGCGTCGTTTTACCGACGCCGAACCCACCGGCGATCACGATCTTCGCCGACGTCACGCGCCCGCTCGGGGCCGGCGGCCGGTGCGACATGTCAGAGCCTGCGAAGTCCACTCAGCACCCTCTCCAGCAGTTCAGTGCCCACCGCGTCGTCCGAGTCGTCCAGGATGGTCGGCTCGTGGACCGCGACCAGGCCGTCCGTCGCCATGTCGGCGATGAGCACCCGAGCCACGCCGAGCGGGAGCTGCATCCGCGCCGCAATCTCGGCCAGCGACTGCACACGTCCGTCACACAGCGCGGCGATGTACTGGTGTTCGCGGCCCTGGCCGCCGTTGCCACCGGCAGCGGCGCGACCGCGCACCGTCGTCTCGACGAGCGCCTCCAGGGCGATGTCGAGCCGGGGACGGGTACGACCACGGGTCACGGCGTATGGACGGACCAGCGCTCCGGTCGGTTCGTCACGATCGGCCATGTCGCCGCTCACCTCCCTCGTACCCGGCACCGGCTTCCGCCCGGTGACACCCGTCGTTGTTGTTGCGTCGTTGCTGCCGCGCCGACCGCCTGGTCAGCTCGGTCAGCCCATCATCCCGACAGCCGTCCGCGGCTGCGGCGTCAAGGCGTCGCCGACCCGGTCGACGAGCAGCGCCATCTCGTAGCCGACCTGGCCGACGTCGGAGCTACGGGCGGCCAGCACGGCGAACGAGGAGCCGTCCGAGATGGACATCAGGAACAGGAAACCGTTGTCCATCTCGACCACGGTCTGCAGCACCGCGCCGCCCTCGAAGCACCGGGCCGCGCCCTGGGTCAGGCTGACCAGGCCGGAAGCGATGGCGGCCAACTGGTCGGCCCGGTCCCGCGGCAGGTCTCGTGACGATGCGAGGAGCAGGCCGTCGGCGGAGACGGCGACCGCGTGCGCGACACCGGGCACCCGGTCGGCGAAGTTGGCCAGCAGCCAACCGAGATCCTGCGTAGTAGTCATCCTTCTTGCTCCTTCTGCCCGCTACCGGCTGCCGGGCCGGAGCCAGGCTGCGAGGATTGCTGCCCTCCCGGAGTTGCCTCCGGATTGGTGGGGTTGCTGTCCGAGGGGTTGCTCCGACCACGCTGCACGCCTCGATGGTAGGCGGAGAGCAGACCGCGCACCCCTTCCGGTGTACGCCGCTGCGCCGCGGGGGTGGGCTTCTCCACGGCGCCGGGCACGAGCTGCGCCATCGGCGTCCGCTTCGGCAGGCCGGTCTGGGTGGTGGCCGCCACCGGCACATCGGAGGCGGCGACGGCGGCACGCCAACCGTCGTCGGCCGCGGTCTGCCAGGCCGCGGACTGCGGGGCGGACCGGCGGGTGGGCGTGCTGTCGGCGAACGCCGGGCGGGTGCTCCCCTGGGTCGCCGAGCCGTTGTCGAACGGCGCTCCTCCGGCGGTCGGTGTGTTGGCCATCGGCGCATTACCTGTCGTCCGTGGTACGGGCTTCTGGACGGGGTGACCGGTGACGTCGACCACGGGCATCTGCTGGGTGGCGGCACCGTTGGCCGCCTTGGCCGTCGTCTCCTCGGGGCCCGGCTTGCGGGTACGGAACCAGGCCGACTCGAGCTCCCGGAAGATCGGCAGCTCCATGGTCTCGTCCGCGTACCGCTGCCGGTTCGCCGTCTCCTGCGGCGTGGACGGCCGGTTGACCGGCGCGGTCTGCCCGGACCGCGCCCGCGGCACGGGGGGCTGCGGCACCGTCGGCGGGGCGGGCGGCGTCGAGTACTCGGATCGGGCCACCCGGGGCAGCTCGGCGGTCATGTCGAGGGCGGCGGCGAGCCGCTCGGGCACCGGCGGAGCGGCGGTGTCCCGCTCGGGGTTGGCCACCGGCGGCCAGGCC
>NZ_SMKN01000338.1 GCF_004348675.1 Micromonospora sp. KC606
GAGTTTCTGGGCCGCAACGACGATCAGGTGAAGATCCGCGGTTTCCGGATAGAGCCGGGCGAGATCGAGGCGCAGCTGACGGCGCACGCGGACGTGCGCGAGGCGCTGGTCGTGGCGCGCGAGGACATACCAGGCGACAAACGCCTCGTCGCCTACGTGGTCCCGGCATCCACGTCAGGCCGGGATGTGGAGCGCGAGAGTCAAGCAGTAGCAGTGTGGCAAGAAGTTTACCAAGAAGAGAACAGTAAGCAGTCATCAGCTCCTCTTGGCGAGGACTTTCATGGCTGGAACAGCAGTTATGATGGTCAGCCGATCCCATTGGGCGAAATGGAAGAGTGGCGTGATGTCACTGTCGCCAGAATTCTGGAACTTCACCCAAAGAAAGTTCTGGAAATCGGAGTTGGCACAGGGTTGCTCCTTTCGCGCCTTGCCCCCCAGTGCACGGAATATTGGGGTATCGACTTTTCTCAACGAGTCATCGACAGGCTGCGGGATCAGGTTTCCGCAATACCGAACTTGTCACGCCGCACTCATCTTCGTTGCCAGCAAGCGAATGTAGCCGATGGGCTACCCGCAGGCTCATTCGATACTGTGGTGATCAACTCGGTTGCGCAGTATTTTCCAACTCCTGAGTATCTGGTTGATGTCGTACGTCAGGCGATGAACCTCTTGGGCCCCGACGGCACAGTGTTCCTGGGCGACATCCGCAGTCTGCCGCTGCATTTTAGTTTCTGCACTGCCGTCGAGCTGATGAACGCAACAGAGCCGATGGTGCCTGAGTCCATCCGCTCGGCTGTTGAGCGGCGTCTCCTGCTGGAGAAAGAACTTGTACTGGATCCACGTTTCTTTGTTGCGCTGCAAAGCGTTGTCGGCGGCATTTCCGGGCTTGACATCCGCGTCAAGCAAGGGTTGGCGTCCAACGAGTTGACCCGGTACCGCTATGACGTTGTCTTAAGGAAGGGCGTCGGACAACAAAATTCTGCAGCGGAGCTACCCAAGTTCTTCTGGGGCGATGGCATAAAGGACGTCGAGTCCTTAGTAGCTGTGGCCGCGAGCCACCCGAATGGCGTCCGCTTCTGCAACGTTCCGAACGCACGATTGTGGGACGATCTGCTTCTCATCGCCGACTATGATGGGTTGGATCTCTCAAGGTATATCGAGAACACCGGCCCCTACCTTGTTCCCGTTGAGACTTTCAGTTCGCTCGGCAGAAAAACAGGTCATCGTGTCGTTGCGACGTGGTCTCAGAGATCGCAGTACGGAGAGTTGGACGTTGTCTTCTTGCCGCAGAAATTTTCTGCGCTGACAGATGTCTATCTGCCGCAGCATGTCGCGGGCGAATACACGAATTTTGGGAATAATCCCTCAAAGTTCGAAGAAGTGAGCCAGCTTGCGACGGAGTTGCGTTCGTTTTTGTTGTCGCGTTTGCCGGAGCATATGGTTCCGGCGGCGTTTGTGGTGCTTGACGCGTTGCCGCTGACGCCGAACGGGAAGGTGGACCGTCGGGCGTTGCCGGCGCCTGCGGATGAGGCGTATGCGCGTGGTGTCAGCGAGGCGCCGGTGGGTGAGGTCGAGTCGTTGCTGGCCGGCTTGTGGAGCGAGTTGCTGGGCGTCGAGCGGATCGGGCGACGTGACAGTTTCTTCACCCTCGGTGGGCACTCGCTCCTGGCGGTCCGGCTTGTCAGCCGGGTTCGGCGGGAGTTCGGTGTGGAGCTGACGCTGGCGAAGCTTTTTGTTCAGCCGGTGTTGGTGGACATGGCTGCGGTGGTGGCTGACCTGATCGGCGGGTCCGGTCGGGAGCTGCTGCCGGCGATCAGGCTTGTTGATCGCGGGGGCGTGCTGCCTTTGTCGTTTGCCCAGCAGCGGCTGTGGTTCTTGGGGCAACTGGACGGGGTCAACGCGAGTTATCACATTCCGCTGGTCTTGCGTCTGCGTGGGCCCCTTGATCGCGCGGCGCTCCGTCGCAGCCTTGACAGGTTGTGGGCGCGTCATGAGGGGCTGCGCAGCGTGTTTGTCGCCGAAGGCGGCGAGCCGCATGTCGAGCTTTTGGGTGCGGATGCTGGCTTCGGGTTGGTCGAGGATGATCTTCGCGGCGACGATGAGGCGCCGGCGCGCCTGGCAGAGCTCTGCAGGGAAACGGCGGATGCCCCGTTCGACCTGGCGCGTGGCCCGCTTGTCCGGGGCCGGCTGATTCGGCTTGGCGACGAAGAGCATGTTCTTGCCGTGACGCAGCACCACATTGTTTCGGACGGCTGGTCGGTTGAGGTTTTTCTGCGTGAGCTGCGGATGTTGTATGCGGCGTTTGTGCGGGGCGAGGAAGACCCGCTGCCGGCGCTGCATGTGCAATACCCGGACTATGCGGTGTGGCAGCGCGAATGGCTGTCGGGGGAACGTCAGGCGTCGCAGGCGAGATACTGGGGTTCTGAACTGGCGAACGCGCCGGCGTTGCTGACCCTGCCGACGGATCGGGCGCGCCCGCCGCAGCAATCCTTCGCGGGCGCTCATGTGGGTGTTCGGCTCGACCGTGAACTGACACGTGAGTTGAAGGCGCTGAGTGTTCGGCACGGGACGACGTTGTTCATGACGGTTCTGGCGGCGTGGGCGAGTGTCCTGTCGCGACTGTCGGGCCAGGACGATGTTGTTGTCGGCACGCCTGTTGCGAACCGCAGCCGAACGGAAACGGAGGGCCTGATCGGCTTCTTCGTGAACACGCTTGCGCTGCGGGTTGATCTTTCGGGATCACCTGACGTCGAGACGCTTCTGTCGCAGGTTCGTTCGAAGGTTGTGTCGGGGCAGGATAATCAGGACCTTCCCTTCGAGCAGGTTGTCGAGATCGTCCAACCTGCCCGTCGCCTCGACCACACTCCGTTGTTCCAGGTGATGTTCTCCTGGGAGAACGAGGATGTCGTTGCTTCCACGACGCTTGATGGTCTCTCCGTGTCGCCGGTCGATACGGAGTATGAGGTCGCGAAGTTCGATCTCGATCTGGCTCTGGGGGAGGCCGGCGATGAGATCGTCGGCGCTCTCGGCTATGCGACGGCACTGTTTGATGCGTCGACGATCGAACGTCACGCCGGATACCTCGAAGCGGTGCTGCGTGGCTTCGTCGCGGACGCGGCATCCCCTGTCGGCCGCCTCGATCTGGTGGGCCCGCGGGAGCGTCGTCTTCTGCTGGAGGAGTGGAACGACACGGCGGTTCCTTTTGCCGATGAGGCGTGCGTGCACGAGATGTTCGAGGCTCAGGTGGCCTGCTCGCCTGACGCGGTGGCGCTGGTCCACGAGGGGAGTGAGATCAGTTACCGTGAGTTGAACGCGCGGGCGAACCGTTTGGCCCACCGGTTGATCCGGCTTGGGGTGCGCCCTGACACGCGGGTCGGGATCTGCGTGGAGCGTTCGCCGTTGATGATCGTTGCGCTGCTGGGGGTGCTGAAGGCAGGCGGAGCTTATGTGCCGCTCGATCCTGCCTACCCGGCAGACCGCCTGGCTTTCATGCTCTCGGACAGCAACCCCTTGGCCGTGCTCGCGGACGCGAACACGGCCGGGCTTGTCGGGGCGATGCTGGAAGAGGAAGGCGCGGCCTGTCCGGTGCTCGATCTGAGCGTCGCGGAGCGGGACGGCGGGTCGGAGGCCAACCCGGTCCGCTCCGCGCTCGGGCTGACCTCCACGCA
>NZ_SMKN01000339.1 GCF_004348675.1 Micromonospora sp. KC606
GGGGTCGGGGTGGGCAGCGGCAGCAGCCGACCGATCAGCAGCGGCTGGTAGAGCTCGCCGGGCACGTCGACCCGGCTGCGTACCCAGGGCGTGAAGACGACGAGGTCGGCGGCGACGAAGAGGTAGACCAGGGTGCGGAAGGCGGCGACCCGACCGCGGGGAACAGCCTCGGTGAGCCAGCCGATCACCGGATGGTTACCCAGCGCACGGCGGTCTCGTCGGTCCACCTGCCGGTGGGCCGGCCCTGCTGGATGCCGTACCAGCGGATCACGATGCGCACCTCGACCAGCGCCGGGGCGTCGGGGTGCCGTTCGGCGTACGCCTCGGCGACCTGGCGCAGCCGGTCCGGGTCGGCGGCGTACCGCGCCTGCTGGCCCTCGATCTCGGCCCGGCGGATGCCGGTGGCGTCCTGGCCGAGCGCGATCACCGTGCCGGTGCGGTCGACGCCCTCGACCCGGGTGTCGGGGGCCGGCGCGTTCGCTGGCGGGGAGGTGGAGTACATCCGGAACGGGCCGAACGGGAAGTGGTCGTCGAGGCCCAGCAGGGTGCCCGCGAGCAGCAGGCCGACCCCGAGGGCAGTGGCGACCAGCCGGCCTGCCCGGCCGTGGGAGGTCAACGTCTCCATCGGGTCGTGACGATACGGGATCGGCGCATCGTGGTGGCCCCCGCGTGGCGTCGACCCAGCGTGTCGCGGTGGCGACCGGTCCGGGTCGGCGGGCGCCGCTCGACGACGAGGAGGCCATGGCGATCGCGGAGGTTGGTGAGCAGTCCCCGGCTACGAGCGTCGGAGGATGGCGGCCGGACCCCGGTGCGGGGCCCGGCCGTGGTCGGTCGATGCTCAGTGCTTGTGGTCGGACAGCTGCTTGCGGACGTCGTCCATGTTCAGGGCCCGGACCTGCTCGATCAGGTTCTCCAGCGCCGACTCGGGGAGTGCGCCGGGCTGCGCGAAGACGATCACGCCGTCCCGGATCGCCATGATCGTCGGGATGGAGCGGATGTCGAACTTGGCGCCCAGCTCCTGCTGCGCCTCGGTGTCGACCTTGCCGAAGACGATGTCCGGGTGCTTCTCGGCGGAGCGCTCGTAGACCGGGGCGAACCGCTTGCACGGGCCGCACCACTCGGCCCAGAAGTCGACGAGCACGATGCCGTTGCTCTCGGTGACCTCGTCGAAGTTGGCCGTGGTGAGCTCAACCGTTGCCATTGCACTCTCCGATCAGCGGACTGCTTTTTCGTCCGGTAGAACCAGGGCGGTCCGGATGGAATTCCCGGTCGTGGGGTGCCGAAACCGGCCGGCGGGTGGAGCGTGCCGCAGGCCATCGAGGGGCATCTGTCGGACCCGTGTGCGGAACGCAAATGCAACACGCACTTGCGTCACCTGTCGTAATGGGAGCGTTTCCAGGGAGATCGCCACGATTGACCACTACGAATGGGTAACTTGATGGTTGACGAGGGATGATGCAAGCCGCGAAGATCGCCCCTTACCGCTCGGTTGGTTACTCAGAGTAATGTAACAAAAAGGTAAATGTGACGCCCGTCTCTGTCGATGTGTCCACCGCGTGGGGCAGAATCTTGGACATCAGAGCGTGGGCGGCGGGTGCCGGGGAGGGCCCCGCCGCTCATTGCGTCCCCCTCCGGGTGCGGCCGGTGTGACATTTCCACCCCGCCCTCGACCCCGCCGAATCCTTAACCAGCGGTAAGGCATGCTGTGGCGACTCCATCGCCGCCCGTCGGAGGGGACAAGGATGCAGTTCGGCCGCTACTACGAGGAGTTCGAGGTCGGCGCGGTCTACCGGCACTGGCCGGGCAAGACCGTCACCGAGTACGACGACCACCTCTTCTGCCTGCTCACCATGAACCACCACCCGTTGCACCTGGACGCCCACTACGCCGAGTCGGCGACCCACTTCCAGCGCAACGTGGTCGTCGGCAACTACGTCTACTCGCTGCTGCTGGGCATGTCGGTGCCGGACGTCAGTGGCAAGGCGATCGCCAACCTGGAGGTCGAGTCGCTGCGGCACGTGGCCCCCACCTTCCACGGCGACACCATCTACGGCGAGACCACCGTGCTCGACAAGCGGGAGTCCGGCTCGAAGCCCGACCGTGGCGTCGTCTCGGTGGAGACCCGCGGCTACAACCAGGACGGCACCCTGGTCTGCGTCTTCCGGCGCAAGGTCATGGTCCCCAAGAAGGAGTACGCCGCCGCGGCGGTGCCCGACGGCGTAGACCCCGAGCGGCCCAGCTTCCCCCAGCCCCGCTGAAGGCGGTCGTCCACGTCACCCCGCGCCCGTCCCCGCCGTGTTCTGGCCGGGACGGGACCCGCGGCCGCCCCGGCGGCATATGCTGGCGCCGGAGGTCTGAGATGAGCCACTCCCTCGCCGGAGAGCCGCCCTCTGCCGGACGCCGTGCCGCACCAATGACCACCGCCGTCTACTCCGCCGCCGAGTGGGACCTGCTGACCACCCTGCCCGGCCGGGTGCTCGTGGCCGCCGCCGCGCCCGCCCCCGGGTGGCCGCCCCGTGGCATCTCCGCAGGGCTGGCCGGGCTCGACGCGGTCGCTGCCGGCCGGGCCTCCGACAGTGATCTCGTCCGCGCCGTCGTCGCCGCGATCTACGCCCGGCACGACGGCGGCTCGACACCGACCGACGGCCTCGCCGGACTGGTGGACCTGCTCGGCGACTGCCGGGCGGTGGTGCGGGTGCTGCGCCGACGGGCCGACCCGGCCGACTCGGCCGCGTACCGGCAGTGGGTGGAGTCCGTCGGGGTCCGGGTCTGCCACGCCAGAGACCTCACCGGTCCGGCCGACCGGCGCTTCCTCGACCGGCTCGGCGGCGCCCTGGGACTGCGGCGGTGACCGGGGCGGCGTCCGGCGACCGTCCGGCTGTCCGTACCCTCTGGTGACCGTGAGCGAGGATCAACTCGACGTGGGCGTCGGCCCCTGGCCCGGTGACCCGCCGGACGACCCACGGTACGACCCGGAGCTCCTCGCGCACGGCGACCGGCGCAACGTGGTAGACCGCTACCGCTACTGGCGGCAGGAGGCCGTCGTCGCCGACCTCGACGAGCGCCGGCACGACTTCCATGTGGCGATCGAGAACTGGCAGCACGACTTCAACATCGGCACGGTGGTGCGCAACGCCAACGCCTTCCTCGCCGCCGAGGTGCACATCGTCGGGTTGCGTCGGTGGAACCGGCGGGGCGCCATGGTGACCGACCGCTACCAGCACGTCCGGCACCATGCGACGATCGAGGAGTTCGTCGCCTACGCCACCGGGGCGGGCCTGCCGGTGGTGGGCATCGACAACCTCCCGGGCTCCCGGCCGCTGGAGACCGCCACTCTGCCCCGGCGCTGCGTTCTTCTCTTCGGCCAGGAGGGGCCTGGGCTGTCCGAACCGGCGCGGGCCGCCTGCGACCAGCTCTACTCGATCGCCCAGTACGGGTCGACCCGGTCGATCAACGCCGGGGTGGCCAGCGGCATCGCCATGCACGCCTGGATCCGGGCTCACGCCGCCCCGCCCCCGGCCTGAGACTCCGCCCTCGGCCTGACAC
>NZ_SMKN01000033.1 GCF_004348675.1 Micromonospora sp. KC606
GCCCTGGCCCGCCCGGGCGGGCCAGCACACCCCATCCCGGTCGGCCCGGCGGGCCCGACCTCCGGCCCGGTCGCGTCACCCGACCCGGTCGGCGCGTCTTCCGGCCCCACCGGCGGCACGTCCGACTCGGCCGGTCCGTCATCCGGCCCGACCGGCGGCGCGTCCGGTCCACCCACCGGAATGTCCAGCCCGCCCGCCGGCCCTCCGAACGGCGATCCCCTGCTGTCCGGGCAGCGTCAGGTCACCATCGTGCGGGTGGATGCGTTCGAGGGCGGGTTGTCGCTGCTCGACGACGGCCGGCTGGGCGAGGTCGACGGCGACGAAGGACGCCAGCTGTTCGTGTTCACGCCGCAGGGGCCCGACACGTACCAGATCCGCACCGCCGAGCCCGGCACCGACCGGACCGACACCTGCTGGGAGGTCCGCTCGTCGGGCAGTCAGCCGCTACGGGTCGAGGCGGCCCCCTGCGCGCCGGACGAGCCGAGACAGCAGTTCACGGTCGTCCGCGACGGCCAACACAACGGCGCGCCGACGTACGCGATCAGCAGCCACTCGGCCTTCCTGCAGAGCTCCCGGACCCGGGGACTGATCCTGGAGGAACTCGGCGACGCACCCCTGACCACCCGCTTCCGGCTGGTCGACAACGGACCTGCGTCGCAGTGACGCGAGGACGCCCGGCCGGGCGCAGCACACCGGGGTTTCCATCGGCGCTCGGAGGCGGTCATGCGACACCAGCGGCACCCGCATCGTCGAAAGTCGAGATCAGCTTCTTGGCCCTTGGTCGCGCGTTCCTCGGCAACACCCCCGGGGGGCTCCCGTGGGTGCACGCGAACTGAAGGTTGGTCGGGGCGGGCTCAGGCCAGTTCAGGCCTCTGCGCTCGGAGGACCGGCGGGTTCCGGTGGGCTGGCGGTGACCTACGTACCCACCGAACCAGCAGAGCAGCGGCACTCGTCGATTCGTGCTCGGTGATGAGTGAAGGAAACCAGGTGACCTCCTCATCAATTCAGCGCGGCCGACCGAATCCCCATGGTCAACACTTCGGAACAGTCACTTCCCGGACCCGCCGAACCCCAGCCCAGAACACCGCTCCTCGCCGCCTCTCGACACAGAGGGGTGCCAGAAGAGGATACGCGTACGCCTCAGACCGATTTGGGTAGCGCTACTCATGTGCGGGCTGGCCCTCGGCGGCACAGTGGCAGCATGACCGAATCTGAGGTTACGGTGCCCGGCACGCCCCGCAGCACCCGCGACAGAGTTACCGCGATCGTCACCGTTCCGGCGTGGTACGCGATGCTCTACCTTGGCTTCGTCGGCTGGGTCGCCTGGCAGACCAGAAGGGGTGCCGACGGATGGGAAGACCTGGTCATGTTCGCCGCCATCGCCTACGGGGCGCTCGCGTCCGTCCTCGGCAGCACGATCGGTATCGTGATCGTGGCTGTCAGGATCCGTAGCGCCGGATGGAGGGCCAACCCGGTCGTCTCCGGAACCGGCGCGGCGGCGGTCGGACTGGTCGGGTGGGTCCTGGTCCCCCTGATCGTACGGCTGCTGGACCTCTTGCAACGCACGTAACCAGGCGCACCGGCTGTCGCTGGCACTGACGTCGCTCGGTCACTGCCGTGGCGCGCGGATGAACGACCCGGCGGAACGAACGCCGGTCAACTGATCCGGCGAGGGCCGCGGACCAGGTACCCGGCCATGCCGGTCACCGCGAGGAGTCTTCTACTGTGTGCCGCGGTGACGCAGACCCGTGGACCGCTGTCGCGGGTGCAGACGTCGGCGACCGCTGCCGGGTCGACCGGGAAGGCTGCGCCGGTGCCGACGGTCGGCATCGAAGCCGCCAACGCCAGGCCGAGCGCGGGCGGTACGACGGCGAGCAGCCGGGCGAGCCGGCTCGTCGCGAGGTAGAGCATCAGTCCCCCTCCGGCCAGTCCGCCGAGCCACAGCGCCCGGCCCGCGCTGACCGAACCGGCGAGCGTCTGGAAATCGGAGATCGTGATGGCGGGGTTGGGAGCGAACAGGGCGGGACCGAGCAGGGTGGCGTCGGTGCACCTGGGTGCCCCGACGCCAGAATACGGCCAGAGCGGCGCTGAGATTCCGAACGAAATCCGATTCGGGATGGGTTGAGACGTACCAGCTGTCGACTTCGAGGTCGATTCGCTGTTGGGCGTCGGGCCCGAGGACGTAGAGCGGCTGCCACGATCCGCGAATCTCGGCCTCGAGCCGTCGCCAGCCGTCTGGCATCGAAATCAGACGGTGCCGCTCGTGCCTGGTGTGCTGCGGCGTTTCCCGATCGAGCCGGATGGGGGACGAGAGCGTCTGCCCGCCAAACCCGACATCGACGAGGTAGCTCTCGTCGGTCGACGGGATATTGACGGCAAGAGCGAGGTGAGTTCGCGCCGTCGGGCACGCACCGTCGGGCTGCAACCAGACGACTCGCCCGGTCAGCGCGGTGACGTCGTAGCCGAGCGCGAGCAGCGCCCCGCCGATCAGGCCGTTCTGCTCATAGCAGTAGCCGCCCCGGTGTCGGTGCACGAGCTTCTCGACCAGTGTCCCGGTACGCAGGTCGGCCACCGGACGGCCGAGCACCGGGTCGAGGGTCTCGAACGGGATGTTGCGGTTGTGCCCGGCAACCACCGTCTCCAGCGTCTTGAGCGTCGGTGCCGAGTGGGTGTCGAGCACAGTTGCCACGCCGATCCGCCGAAAGTAGGCACGCAGTTCATCCACGGTCATCGCAGTGTCCATGGGTTGAGCGTGCAACCTGAAGCGCCCTTCAGGTCAATGTCTCGCGCGGCCTGTCGCGATCCTCGCCCGGCGCGACGGCAACTCAGTCGGCGGCAAACCGCGCATCACCCGCGTCAACAACGGTGCTGGTCCCCACAACCAGGCCTCACCTGCCTTGCCTGGTTGCTGCCTCACCGGGCCCGCGGCGGTGCCAGTAAGCGCCCGGCGGCCATGAGCAGCCGACGATACTTGGCTGGCTCGGACAGCAGCCGCAGGTCTTCCAGCGGGTTACCCTCTATCCCGATCAGGTCGGCGTAGGCGCCTGGGGCGACGACACCGAGTGTGCCCTCCGCGCCGAGCATCGCGGCGGCGGTGGAGGTAGCCGACCGAATGATGTCGACAGGTTGAAGCACCTCCCGCCGTAGGCGCAGTTCATCGAGTTGGTGGTGTTGCATGCTGCCCAGCAGGTCGGTGCCGAAGACGATGTTGACGCCACCCCGGTGCGCGCTCTCCAACGCGCGCAGGCCCGAGTCGAGCACGTCGTAGACCTTGCGATGGACGTGCTCGGAGATGCCGGCCGCACGGCCGTCGCTGGCGATGGCTTGGTACGTGACCAGCGTGGGCACCAGGTAGGCGCCGGTGGCGCGAAACAGTTCGATACTGCTGGCGTCGAGCAGGTTGCCGTGTTCGATGCTGCGTACGCCGCACTCGAGCCCTCGGTTGATCGCCTCCGCCGTGTACGCGTGTCCGGCGACGTACCTGCCCGCCGCGCGAGCCTCGGCGACGATGGCGGTGATCTCGTCCAGCGCGAACTGGGTGCTGTCGATGCGGTCGGTCGGCGAGGTCACGCCACCACCCAGCATGATCTTGATGTGGTGCGCTCCCTTGCGGAGTTCGTCGCGGGCCGCGCGCCGGCACTCCGGGACACCGTCGCAGACCCGGCCGAAGTCGGGGCAACAATACGCGACGGTCCCGGCGTTGCGACCGGGGTGCCGCACGTCGCCGTGGCCCCCGGTCTGGGAAAGGGCCTTGCCGGCGAAGAACAGGCGGGGACCGACGACGAGACCGTCCGCGATGGCGTCGGCGAGGCCGTGGTCAGCACCGCCGCAGTCACGCACTGTGGTGAAGCCTCGGTCCAGCATGTGACGCAGCGCTCCGGCCGCGTACGCGCCTACGTAGTAGTGGGACAGGTCCGGCAGGGCGGACAGGTCGGCCGTGGCCGCCGTCACGTGCACGTGCCCATCGATGAGCCCGGGCATCAGGGTGGCCCCGGCCAGATCGACGACCGGCGCCTCCCGGTGGCGCACCTCGCCGCCGCCGACCTCGACGATCAGCCCGTCGACCACCAGGACTCGGCGGTCAGGCGTCAGCGTTCCTGCGGCCGCGTCCAGCACGGTCGCGTTGACCAGAAGCCACGTCCTTCCATCATCTGGTGCCGGCACGAGGGCTCCTCCTTGGCAACGAGTGGGTCGGGTGCGGAGGTGCCGGTCACCGGCGGGGGTCGAGAATCCCCGAGGCTGGTGCCGGCCTCTTCGGCATTCGCGGCGCAGGCAGGGCCGGCTTTCCGTCGCTGATCTCTTCCAGAGCCCGCCCTCTGGTGGAGACCCCGAAGACCAGGACGACCATGACGCCGAAGGCGAGCGCACCCGTGGTGATCAAAAAGACGCCGTTGAAGCCGATGACTGGGTAGGTCGTCCCGATCAGGATCGGCGCGGAGATTCCGCCGATGCGTCCGACCGCGGATGCGGTGCCCATGCCACGCGCCCGGATCGCCGTCGGGTACAGCTCCGGAGTGTACGCATAGATCGCGGCATACACGCCGTTCATGAAGAACGACAGCAGTCCGCCGAAGATCATCACCTGTGCGGAGATATCCGACCCGGACAACAGATACGCGGCCACCGCCCCACCAGCGAGGTACGTAGCAATGGTCCACTTGCGATCCAGGAAGTCGCTGAGGGCGGCGGCGGAGTAGTAGCCGGGAATCTGGGCTAGGTAGATCACGATCGAGTAGGTGAAGCTCTTCGCGATGGTGAGCCCGTTCGTGTACAGCAGCGTCGGCATGAAGGTGAAGAAGCCGTAGAAAGAAAACGTGATCACCACCCAGAGGACCCACAGAATGGCCGTACGGCCAGCCAGATCCCGCCGCCACAGCTGCCCTATACCGACCCGGCGCTCGGCCGGCGTGGCGCCCGGTGACGGGCCGGCCGGGGAGAGTGGCTCGGTCAGCCGGGCAGCGGTCGACTGCCCTGCCTTCCGCTCGATGGCCTCGACGACGGCGCGAGCCTCGTCGGTCCGCCCCTGCGAGAGCAGGAAACGGGGCGACTCCGGCACAGACCGGCGCCACCACAACAGCAGGACGATGGGTACGGCGGCAACCACGTGGAGCACCCGCCATCCCTCCGGCCCCATCGGAACGATCAACCGGGCCAGGAGGGCGGCGCCGACATACCCGAAGGAGAAGAAACCAGCGAGCGCACCGATGAACCGGCCGCGTAGCCGCCCCGGGATGAACTCAGAGAGAAACGCTGGGATGATCGCCGACTCGGCCCCGGTGCCGATGCCGGCGACCAGTCGGGCGAGGAAGAAGAACTCCCAGGAGGGAGAGAACGCCGCGACGAAGGTGGCCACGCAGAAGATGGCCAGCGCCCACATCATCACCCGGCGTCGGCCGATCCGGTCGGCGATAATGCCGGCACCGAGGGCACCGAAGAAGAAGCCGATGAGCGTCGAGCTTCCGACCAAGCCGGTCTGCCCGCTGTTCAGCTGCCACTCCTCAGCGACCGAGGGAAGGACGAAAGCGACGGTGGCCACATCGAGGCCGTCAAAGGCGAGCCCAAGGCCACCCATGGCGAGAAGCGTCAGGTGCGGACGGGAGAATGGCAGCCGCTCCAGGCGGGTCAGCAGGTCAGACACGGCGGCTCCCGTTCAGCAGATCTCGAGCGGGAGCTTGATGCCGTCCAGGGTCGCACGGCACCCGCACGTGGGCGTTCGTGGCAGCGCGTCGACCACCCGGAGCAGGAGAGCCCGGAGCCGGTCGACATTCTCGGCGAAGACCTGGAACACGTCCTGCTGCTGGACCTCGTCGCCGGCGGCGAGGCCAGCGTCCAGATCCGTCACCAGAGCGACGGAGGTGTAGCAGAGAGCGAGTTCCCGGGCCAAGGCCGCCTCTGGCTGGCCAGTCATGTTGACCAGCGACCACCCCTGGTTGGCGTACCAGCGTGACTCGGCCCGACTGGAGAACCGTGGCCCGTCGATCACCACGGTGGTCCCTCCGTCAGTCACCGGGCTGCCGTGCTCGTTGGCGGTCTTCAGTACGGTCTCCCGGCCGACCGGACAGTAGGGGTCGGCGAAGGAGACGTGCACCGCACCGGAGTCGAAGTAGGTCCGGTGCCGCCCGGAGGTACGGTCCACGACCTGGTCGGGAACCACCAGGCTGCCCGGTCCCAGTCTGGGCACCAGCGAGCCGACCGCACAGGGCGCGAGGATCTGACGTACGCCGGCGGCGCGCAGCGCCCACAGGTTGGCGCGATAGTTGATTTTATGTGGCGGGAGGGCGTGGTCGGCGCCGTGCCTGGCGAGGAAGGCAACCGTTCTGCCGTGCACCTTCCCCACCGTCAACGGGCCGCTCGGCGGGCCGAATGGGGTGTCGACCCTCATTTCGGCTGCCTTGTCGAGAAGCGAGTAGAGCCCGGTGCCGCCGATGATGCCAACGTCGGGTCGGGCCTGCGTGGTCATCGTGCCTCCTGATAGGACAGCGTGGTGAGGGCGGTCAGTCTGCCCGCGGCCTCGTCTAGCACCTCCGGCCGCTTGCAGAACACGAAGCGGACAGCGGACAACCCGTCAGCGGGGTTGTCATAGAACACCGCGCTGGGTATCGCGGCGATCCCGGCACGGTGCGGGAGTTCCCGGCAGAAGCGGACGCCGTCCGTCACACCGAGGGGTCGGATGTCGGCCTGCAGAAAGTACGTTCCCTGGCACACGTACGGCGCCAGTCCGGCCGCCGCCAGGCCGGCGCGCAAGCGGTCCCGGCTAGCCTGCAGCCGCGCCGCCTGGGCCCGCACCCAGTGCTGCTCGGCTACCAGGCCCAGCGCCACCGCGGCCTGGAAGGCGGGGCCTGAGGCGAACGTCAGGTACTGCTTGACCTTTCGTACTGCGTCGACCAGAGCGGCCGGGCCGCACACCCAGCCGACCTTCCAGCCGGTGGCGCTGAAGGTCTTCCCCGCCGAGGAGATGGACAGCGTCCGTTCCCGCATTCCCGGCAGCGTGGCGAGCGGGGTATGTAGGGCGCCGTCGTACGTCAGGTACTCATAAACCTCATCGGTGATGGCGACCAGGTTGTTCCGCCGACAGCAGTCGGCTATGGCGGCCAGTTCCTCGTCATCGAACACCGTGCCGGTCGGGTTGTGCGGGCTGTTGAGCAGCAGCAGCCGGGACCGGCGGGAGACCGCGGCCGACAGGTCGGCGGGGTCGAATCCGAAGCGGCCGGTGGCGTCGGGGCGCATCTGGACGACCCGCTTCCGGCCGCGGGCCAGAGCGATGCTCGCGGCATACGAGTCGTAGTACGGCTCGAAAACGATGACCTCGTCGTCTGGCCCGCAGTGGGCCAGTAGCGCCGCCGCCAGCGCCTCGGTCGCCCCCGTCGTCACGAGAACCTCGGTGTCCGGGTCGTAGTGGGCGTCGTACCTCAGCGACCGCTGCGCGGAGATCGCGAGCCGCAGTTCGGCGAGACCGGCCAACGGCGGGTACTGGTTCGCGCCCGTCGCGATGGCGACCTGGGCCGCCTCCAGCATGGCCGGCGGGCCGTCGGTGTCCGGGAAGCCCTGCCCGAGGTTGATCGCTCCGGCGCGCTGCGCCAGCGCCGTCATCTCCGTGAAAATGGTCGTGCCGGTGCCGGTGCTGGTGCCGGTGCTGATCGGGCCGCCGGTTGGGTGGATCATCACGACCGCCGTACGCCGGATTGCGCGGCCGAAGCGTCAGGGCCCACCGGCAGCGGCCGACCGGCCGGGTCGCCGTGCAGGTCGAGCTGGTCGAAGTCGGCGACGGCCAGGTGGTCGCCGGGCACCGGCGGCGCGTCCTCCCGCTGGACGGCGACGGTGTGCCAGCCGGCCGTGCTGGCCGCGTCCAGCTCAGCGGTCACGTCGGACAGGAACACGATCGAGGGCGGGGCCGCGCCGATCGACCGGGCGATCAGCCGGTAGGAGTCGGGCGAGTCTTTGGCGCCGGCGTTTTCGAGGTCGAAATACCCGGTGAGGTATGGCAACAGGTCACCGTGTGGGCTGTGCCGGAACCACGCGCGCTGGGCGGCCACGGATCCGGACGAAAAGATGTGGACGACCAATCCGCGCTCCGTCCACGCCCGGAGAGCCCGCGGCACGTCGTCGTACACGTGTGACACGAGTGCGCCGCTGGCCAAGGCATCCTGCCAAATCAAGCCCTGGATTGTCTTCAATGGCGCGATCTTGGCATCGCGCCGAATCCAGTCACGCAGGATGTCGACGATCTCGCTCCGGTCGGCCTCCGGCCGGCCGGCAAGGCTGGCCGCCGACCGTAGCGCGCTGGCGACCTCCGGCTCGCCGCTGTGGGCTGCCAACCATACTGGCATCACCCGGTACGCGTACGGGAACAGCCGCTCGTGCACGTAGCTGATCGAGCTGGTGGTGCCCTCCACGTCGAGGACCGCTACGCGGATCATGGCAGCTGAACCGCGCGCAGGTCGTCCACGGTGGGGAATGCCTTGGCGAGGCTGTCCGGCAGGAAGTTGCCGATCCAACCGTCCTCCTCCTGGAAGAACCGGATGGCGGTGAGATCCGGCCGGCTTCCCATGTCAAACCAGTGCGGCGTGCCCCGTGGGACCCAGAGCAGGTCGCCGGCCTCGCACACCACCGCGTACACCTTTCTACCGACGTGCAGATAGAAGCAGCCCGACCCCTCGACGAAGAACCGCACCTCGTCTTCGTCGTGCGTGTGCTCCTCGAGGAACCTTGCCCGCGCCGCGTGCGCCCTGGCCGGCCATTGCGGGTCCGCTTCGTCGGGCTTTATCCGTACGACGTCGACGAGCCGGAACTCGCCCTGGGCGCAGAGCCGGTCGATCTCCTGCTGGTAGGCGGCGAGAACATCGTCTGACGAGGCGTCCGAAGCCAACTGCCTGCCGCGCTCCCACTGTTCGAACTGGACATTGAGCGGGCTGAGGGCCGCGCTGATCTCGTCGGGCCGGTCGGTGCGGGCGACCACCGTCCGGGAATCGTCGTCGGGCATGATCTGCAGCAGTGTCATGGTGGATTCTCCTTTAGTACAAAGACGCTGGCACCCGGTGGGTGCCCGTCAGTCGCCGACGAGCAGTGCAAGCTGACAGAGCGCTTCGAGGCACTCGAGGCGGTCACTGGCCTGGGCCAGGTCCGCTCCCCACGCGGTCGCGCCGTGGTGGGCGATGAGGAGCGCCGAAGCGGGATCGGCGACCGGGTGGGAGAAGTGGTCACCGACGTCCGCCGCGATGCGTGGCACATCACGCCAGTTGGTGAAGAGTGGGATATCGATGCTGTCCACGTCCGACCGGCCCAGGCCCTTGATCAGCTCCAGGTCCGAGAAGCGCACCAGGGCACCTCCGGCGCGGGCCGTCCGGCTCGCCAGCGCGGTCGCATACGGCGGGTGGGCATGCACCACCGCCCCGACCGCCGGAAAAGCCCGGTAGAGGGCCAGGTGGATGGAGGTCTCGGCCGAGGGCCTGGCCGCTCCGGGCCGAACCGGCTCACCGGTGTCGGCTCGGACGAGCACCGTGTCGGCTGCCGTGAGCCGCCCCTTACCCAGGCCGCTGGCGGTGATGAGGACCAGGTCTTGGTCGAAACGCACCGAGACGTTGCCCGAGGTGCCCGGCATCCAGCCCAGGTCGTAGAGGTGCCGTGCCATCACGCTCAGCCCGTTGGCGGCGTCGACCGGGTGCGGCGCGTCCGTGACAGACTCAACCTGGCGCTGCATCACGACACATCGGTCCGTAGAGCGACCACCCGGTGGGGGTGCAGTCGGCGGGCTCCGCCCAACCCGGCCAACTCCAGCAGCACCCCGAACCCGGCCACCGAGGCACCGCACTCGGTCACCAGCTTCGCCGCCGCCGAGAGGGTGCCACCGGTGGCCAGCACATCGTCGACGACCAGCGCCCGCCCATCCGGTGGCACCGCGGACTCCTGAACCTCCAGGACGTCCTGGCCATACTCGAGGTCGTAGTTCACCGATCGCAGCGTGCCGGGCAGCTTGCCGGCCTTGCGTACCAGAACCAGCGGTTTCTCCGCGGCCAACGCCACCGCGGTGCCCAGGACGAAACCGCGTGCCTCCACCGCGACGACATGGCTGAAGTCGTCCCGGTACGAGGCGACCAGTGCGTGTGCCGCGTCCCGGAGCGCGCGCGGCTGTGTGTAGACGCCGGCGAGATCGCGGAACCGCACACCGGGGCGCGGAAAGTTCTCGACCAGGGCCGAGAACCGGTCGATCTGGTCAGCCAAGTCGGCTGTGTCCGGGTCGCCGGGAAACCAGGTGCGGTCCTCGGTGACGATCGCGGTGATCAGCTTCGCCGGGGTGATGTCGAAGGCCGGGTTGAACACCGGCGTGCCGGCGCAGGTGATGTCGACGCCGGCGACAGCCGTCACCTCGGCGTCCGACCGTTGCTCGATACTGATGGCAGTGCCGCTGGGCGTGTCCTGGTCGATGGTCGACTCGGGCGCGACGACCAGGAACGGCACGCGGTGGCGGGCCGCCGCGACGGCCAGCGGGTAGGTTCCGATCTTGTTGGCTACGTCGCCGTTGGTGGCGATCCGGTCGGCGCCGACCACGACGCAGTCCACCATGCCGGCGGCCAACGCGCTGGCCGCCGCCGAATCCACCAGGAGTCGATGGGGAATCGCGGCGTCGCGCAACTCCCACACGGTCAGCCGCGCCCCCTGCAGCAGCGGCCGGGTCTCGGTGGCGAAGACCATCTCGATCCGGTCGTGGGCGGCGAGGTGATGCACGGCGCCCAGCGCCGTACCCCATCCGCCGGTGGCCAGCCGACCGGTGTGGCAGTGGGTCAGGACCCGCAGCTGCGGACGGGGGCAGAGTTCCCCAAGCAGATCCGCCGCCCGGCGTGCCGCGGCGCGGTTGACCCGCCCGTCCTCCTCGGCGATCGCGGTGGCTTCGGCGAGCACCGCGTCGGCGCCCTCGGCGAGCCGGCCCAGGGCGCGGGAGACCCCCCAGGCCAGGTTGACCGCTGTCGGCCGGGCCGCCGCCAGCCGCGCCGCATCGCGGCGCACCGGCTCCTCCGCCCCCTGCCGGTACGCCGACAGGGCGACACCCAGAGCTCCGGCTATCCCGAGGGCCGGGGCGCCCCGGATCGCGAGTCGTGCGATTGCCTCGATGAGATCGTCCACCGTGGTGATCCGCAGGACGGTCCGGCTGTGCGGCAGGGTGGTCTGGTCCAGTGTGACGATGGCTCCGTCGTCCCATGCCAGGGTCGGCTCGGTGCTCATTGCTTGATCCCTACGGCGAGGTACATCTGGCCGGGCATCGCGATGTTGTTGGCCAGCATGTATGCCTGGATGCGGTCGGGAGAGTCTCCGTGCGAACCGATCCAGTGGTCGATCTGCGCGTCGGTGAACGGGCAGAAGTGCTGTATGGCGATCTTGTCGAAACCCGCCGCGCCGAGCATCGCCAACGTCTCATCTGGCGCCGGCGTGGCTCGCAGCAACCACTCTCGGTCCGCGGATCCGTAAAGCGAGAGCATCCGCCCGTCGGGCCAGGACGCATTCCAATTCGACAGCGCCACGTGTCCGCCGGGATCGAGCAGGCCGTGGACGGTGGCCAGCGTGTCGGCCCGATCGGGATCCGGAATGTGGGCGAACGTGCCCATCATGAAGGTCACGAGGTCGAACGTCCGCTCTGGAAGCGTGACGGAGCGGATGTCCCCGCAGACTAGGTCCACTCGGTCGGCGACGTCGGACCGGCGCAGTTCCTCCCGAGCCATGGACACCGCCGCGGCCGCCACGTCCAGGCCGACGCTGCGCCACCCGGCGCGGGCGAACAGCATCGGGTACCGACCGGTGGCAGTGCCGACGTCGAGCATCCGGCCGGACCGCTGCCCGCGCTCGGCCAGGACGTGCAGCAGGGCATCTCGCTCCAGACGCTTCTTGATCTCGTCGACTCCCCGAAGATGGCGATATTCGCGGTACCAGTCCGAACGATAGGTAACGCTGTCGGCGAATTGATCGGTAGATGACACGGATGTTCCCCTAACCGAAACGGAGCTTTTGAGCAGAGTTAACCGACTGGCGGCAGTCGAAATCAGGTCACCATGTTGCGCAGCACCGCTGCGGCGCGATGCCACAATCAACACCCCGCCCTTCTCACACTCCAAACCCTTACCGCCGAGCGGCCCGCAATATCTCTATCAGTATCGATGAAGCAAATCAATGAAGAATCTCTACCGCCAGCCTTTAGTGATTCTTTACTGAGTGACCGGTTCAACCATTGGGGCAACTTGCCTACAATTGCCGGACGCCAACGCGACAACTGCCGAGCACGAATCACGCAGATCTTCAGGAGACTGGCCCGTGTCTGACAACGAAACGGCGACCGACGGGACTGCCGACGCGCTGCTGCGGGGGAGCGTCGCGGCCCATCCGGATCACTGCGCCGTGCGGAGCGACGGGCAAGCGTGGACCTACACCGCACTGGACCGGCGCATCGAGCGCCCGTCCAGTGCGGTGCGCGCACGCGGAGTGGGCAACGGCGCGCGGGTCGGACTGCTGCTGCCCCGGTCGGCCGAGCACGCGGCGCTCATCCTGACGGCGCCGGGCCGGGGAGCGGCCCACGTTCGGCCCTCCGTCTCGCCCCTGCGCCGGGCGGCACCGGGCCTGACGTCCGGCGGTCCGCCTCACGCGGGGCGCGTGGCGGCGGAGCCGCCCGGCGGCACCGACTACGGCGCCCTCTGCCAGTACGCCACCGACCCCCGGCCGGCAGCCTCTCCACCACTGGTGCCCAGCCGGACAACGCCTTCCAAATCGGCGGTGACAGTGGTGAACGCGTTGATCATCCGCAGCAGCGTTGGCCGGCTGCGGGCGGCGCTGCGGACGGCCACCGAGATCCGTCGGCGCAACGGGCGCTCGGTGAGTGCCAGGCACCGCACGTCGTACCGCGTCTGGGTGATGGCGATCGCTGGGACGAACCCGATGCCCAGCCCGGCCTCGATCATCGCCAGGATCACCGTGAAATCGTTGCTCATGTATGCGATTTCGGGAACGAATCCAGCGGCGGCGCAAGCGCTGACCGTACCGGCGTGGCAGAGCGTGCCCACCTGGCACGTAATCCACGGGTCAGCCGCAAACTCGGCGATGAGAACGTCTGGCCTGGCGAGTGGGTGTTTGGTCGGGAGGACGAGATACATCTGCTCGCTAAACAGCGAGGTGAATTCGATGCCAGGCTCCACCAACGCCGGCAGCGGATCGTACTCGTCGACCAGGGCGAGGTCGATCTCCCCGCGACGCAACGCCGGCAGACTCTCATGGGCCTCCATCTCATGCAGGCCTATCTCAACCGGACGCCCCTCATTCAGGCAGAACGCGAGAGCCTGTGGGACCGCCAGCCGCGAGACACTTGGAAAGGTCGCCAACCGCACGGCACCCTCGTTGCCGTTCCGCAGATGCGCGAGTTCGGTCTCGGCTCGCTCCACTTCACCGAAAATGCGTTCGGCGCTACTGACCAGCATCCGCCCGGCCTCGGTCAGGGTCAGTTGACGGCCCTTGCGCTCCAGCAACGGCATGCCGATCTCCTTCTCCAGGGCCGCGAGCTGCTGGGACACCGCAGAGGGGGTCAACTGCGCCGACCTGGCGACCGCGCTGACCGTGCCCAGCGAGGCGAAATGAGAGAGCAGACGGAGTCGCCGGAGATCGAACATCGATTCCACACTTATCGGTCGTCTAAGGACAAGCCATCGCAGGAAGCTACTTTGTGTATTGCTCTTCTTTACCCACAGTGAGGCGACGGTGTCGAACTCTACTGCAGCATCAAGATCCTTTCAATGGACGGGGCACAAGAGACAGCAGGCATACGCAATGGATCATTCAACCGCACCCTCGTACGTTGGTCCGGACCGGCCGACCACTCCGCCGCGCGACGTCAGCAGGCACGGCGCCGCTCTCGTACTGATCGCCGCGGTGTTGTGGGGCACCACCGGCGCCACGCAGGTACTCGCGCCCCCCGAGGCCTCCGCGCTAACCATCGCCACCGCGCGGCTCTGCGCGGGTGGCCTGATCCTTCTGGCATGGGCGCTGGTCCACAGCGGACCCGGACGTATGGCGGCCTGCTGGACCCGCTCCACTTGGGCGTTCACGGTGGTCGGGATCGGCTCGGTCACCGCCTATCAGGCGCTGTTCTTCTCCGCCGTCCGCAGCACGGGCGTCGCCACAGGCACCTTGGTCGCGATCGGATGCGCGCCGCTGATCACGGGTCTGCTCGGCCTGGCAATCAAGGAGCGGCTCAGCCGCACCTGGGCGATGGCGACGGCTATTACCATCGCCGGACTGGCGCTGCTCATCATTCCCGGCGGCGCGGTGCAGGTCCGCCTCTCCGGGATGGTGTACGCGCTGGCCGCTGCGGCTGCGTACTCGACGTACACGGTCGCCGGCCGGATGCTGCTGTCCCGAAACGTCAACGGGCAGGTAGTGGTCGGCACGTTCTTCGGTTTCGCCTGCCTACCGATCGTCGTGGTCACCGCTGGCGGCGACTTCAGTTGGCTGGCCGCCTGGAACGGGATCGGTGTCGCCCTGTGGCTAGGGCTCGGCGCGACGGCAGTGCCGTACCTGCTGTGGATCCGTGGCCTGAAGACCACAACGGTGTCGTCCGCTACCGCCATCGGGCTCGCTGAACCATTGATGGCCAGCGCGCTCGGAATCTTCGTCCTCGGCGAGGAGGCCACCCTCTGGACCCTTGCGGGCATGGCGGCCATCGTCGCCGGACTGGCGCTAGTCGGTCGCGACGGCGCGGCCACCAGAAATCGGCGACGCGTCAGTAAATGGCGTCGCCGACAATGGCATCGTCAGGAACTACGATCGGGATCGCCTGCGCCTGGTCGGCAGGGCCTGCCGGATGGGGCGCGCCCAGAACCAGCGCCTGCGACACGTACGGACCCATCTCCCGCTCACCGAGATTGATGCACGCCACCACATTCCTGCCGACCAGCTCCTCCTCGCTCATCAACGCGTACTGACCAATGGAGATGCGCTTACCCAATGGGCCCAAATCCAGCTCGATTACACGGCTGGGGAAACGCGTGCCCACGGCCATGGGCGCCGAAACGACCCGCGCTACCCGCATATCGACATTCTGGAACTTACCAAAGGTGATCTGTGGCTTTGCCGTCGCAGCGTCTCCCGCCATCGTCAATCCTTCCAATCGATGGAGCCGAACCGGCGGTCGGCGGATACCGCCGATATGGTACTCCCGGTCACAGATCTTGAATAGCCAGTTTGTCCACTATGGGTTGGCGTGTCGGTGCCGGAGGTCGCGTCCGGGTTGCGGGTGTCGCAGACCGCGGTATACGCGGGCACCCGACAGGCCGGGCCCCTCCTTGACGCGGGCCGACGTTGCTGGACTGCTGCCGCGCGGGGTGCGGCCGCGATGGCCGAGGCCGCACCCCACCACTCAGTAGACGTAGACGCTGTTGGAGTTGAAGGCTGATCGAGCCATAGGTGCCGCCGGGCATGATCTGGTACGAGGTTCCGGTGCAGTTGGTGGTGGTGTACAGGCGGGCCGGCTGGCTGGCGGTGTTGCGGGCGGACTTCGCCCGGCCGTTGCCCCATCCGTGCGCGGCGAGGTCTACGCACGTGCCGACGGCGCCAGCTCCCGGAGCCAGCCGACGACCTGCGGGGTACGCGACCCGTACGGCGGACGGAAGCAGGTCGGCAGCACAGGCGACGGCGTGACCCGAGGTGGTGTGGCCATACCGCAGACCACCGATCACCGGATCGGCGCTGAAGCTGTCGTACACCCGATCGGTCACGGTCACGGCCGGGATCGCGGCGTACCCGCCGGCCAGCCCCTTACTGGTGACCACGATGTCGGGGATCACGTCCTCGCGGTTGACGGCGAACATCCGGCCGCACCGGCCGTACGCGGTGAAGACCTCGTCCACGACGAGCAGCGCGCCGGCCTCGTCGCACAGCCGGCGCAGGCCGGGAAGGAACCCGTCGGGCAGGACGACACCACCGCCGACGTTGAGGAACGGCTCGACCACCACCGCAGCCGGCGGGTCGGCCGGATCCGCGTCGATCGCCCGCGAGAACGCCTCCAGCAGCAGCGGAAGCGACTCCGGCCGGCGCAGCTGGCGCGGCGGCACCGGCAGCTCCACCAACGTCACCGGCAGGGGCGCGGGCAGGGGGTGTCGATTGCGCGGCAGGCTCGACAGGCTGCGGCTGAGCAGCGTCGCACCCTGGTAGCCACGTGCGGAGGAGACGATGCGCGATCGCGGGTGACCCGCGTGCCCGGCGACCTGGACCGCCATCAGCACCGCCGCGTCGAAGCCTTCGGAACCGCTGTTGACGAGGAGCGTCCGGTTCAGCGGACCGGGCAGGTAGGCGGCGAGCCGCTCGGCCAGGACGCCGGCGAGCTCGTGCGTGCTCAGCGACAGGTCGACGTGTTGCAGCCGGCTCGCCTGCTCGGCCAGGCTGCGGACCACCGCCGGATGGGCGTAGCCGCAGGTGGAGTTGAGCGCCGAGCCCTCGATGAGCCCACCGGCGACCAGGTGTGCCAGACGTAACGGCTGTCGCGTTGCCTGGCCGGACCACCGTCGAGATCGCCGTCGCGCTGCGGTACGTTGCTGCGGGCCATGGGGTGCCCCTCGTCCTCGAGCGCCGGGTGCCGACACGTTGGCAACTGTTGCCTGCCAGTGTTACCAGACTTGCCAGGCATTCGTGGTGCTCAACGAGTACATCACTCGATCACGCAGCGAAGCCGCGGGGGCAACGCGGCGGCCGAACGTGCCAAAGTTTGTTCAATGGCTGACTTGCCTGGCATAGTAGGCACACGACGCATTGACAGCGGCGCGACCTTGGGTGACAACGACGGGATCAGCGAGGAGCAATGCTCGAGCAGCCGACCTTCGGCCAACGCCTCCGGGCGCTGCGGATCAAACGTGGGTTGTCCCAGGCCGCCCTCGCCGGTGACGTGATCTCGACGGGCTACCTGTCCCGGCTCGAGTCCGGCGCCCGCCGCCCGACGGTCCGCGTCGCCGAATACCTGGCAGAACGCCTGAACGCGCCGATGACAGAGTTCGAGGCGCCGCCCGGCGAGACCGGGCGGGCGGCCGTACAGACCTCCGTGGTGGCGCCGATCCTCGCTGCGGTCATCTCCGGCGCCGACGACGATCTCGCCGACACGCTGGCCGACGCGTTACGCACCGGCGAGGAGTGGGATCCAGCCCTGCGCTGGGAGGGCCTGTGGTTGCTGGCCGGCGCACGGGGCAGGCAGGGGCGCCACGACGACGAGCACGCGCTGTTCAGCAAGCTCGTGGAGCTGAGCGACGAGTTGGGCATCCCGACGCTTCAGGCGCGGGCCCGCACCCAACTGTCCCGCTGCGCGCGCATCCGTGGTGACAACGTGGCGGCACGCGAACACGCCGCCGAGGCGCATCGGGTGGCGGCCGGGATCTCGCTGGGCGACCGGATCGCGGCGCTGCAGGCGCTGGTGTCCGTAGAGGCCGAACTCGGTCTGTTCACCGAGGCACGCACGCACGTCGACGAGCTGTGCGCGCTGACCGAGCCGGCCGGCGACAAGCACCACGCGGAGGCGCTCTGGGCGGCCGCGACCGTGCGGGTCAGGCAGAACGACCACGCCGGCGCACGGGCACTGCTCGAACGAGCGCTGAACACGCTCGACAGCCGCCGCGACCTCGTCATGTGGCTCCGGCTCCGGCTCGCCGCCGCCTCGCTGTACCTACAGGGCAGCCCGGCCGTCACCGGCCGCGCCCGCGCCGTGCTGGAAGAGGTGGCACCCGTGGTGGGCCTGGTCGGTACCGAGCTGCACCAGCAACAGCTGCTGACGCTCCGCGCCCATCTCGCGTTCGAGGAGGGCCGGCTGGACGAGGCGCGCGCGAGCTGCGCGCAGATCGGCGACGAGCCCGCCCTGTTGTCGTTCCGCGAACGCATCCGGTTCGCCGCCCTGTGCGGGCGGCTACGGATCGCCGACGGCGATCGCGAGGGTGGCATCGAGGCGCTGCAGGACCTGGCCCGGCAGAGCGAGTCCGCGCACAACGTCGAGCTGGCCGCCGAGATCTGGCGGGTGCTCGCCGAGACGCTCGCCGCCGGGTACGCCGCCCCGGCCGGCACCGCCCGGAAGCAGGGGAGGACCCGCTCGCGGGCACGCTGACCGCTCCGCCGCCGGTGGGCGCTCCGACCGTTCCGTGATTCGAGTTGCCCAAGCGGGCAACCCGTGGCAATCTCGAGCACTTCTGTCTCGGCGCCACGCTCGCCCGTACCCAGACACGCCTGCTCCTCGCCGAGTTGCTGGATCGCACGGTCCGCATCGACCTGTGCGGGCCGGTTCACCGGGTCCGGTCCATCATGGTCGCCGGCCCCGAGAAGCTGCCGCTGCGGATGGTTCCCCGGTAGGCCGCCGCGTGACGCGGCCGGCACCGCTGCGGGCGGGGCCGCGCTCACGCGGGGCGGTTCGGCGCGCAGACGGGTGTTACGCGGCCGGGAACAGGGCTTCCAGAGAGGAGCTGCCGAACTCTCCCCTCGGGTCCATGGTCTCGGCGAGCTTGCCGAAGTCAGCGGCACGCGGGTAGGAGGCGATGATCTCGCCCGGGACATCAGTGTGAGTTTGCCCCAGTGCGGCCTGGGCTGGAACGGGCGCAGCTGCTCCTCGACGGCACTCAGCACCGGCACCACCGCGGCAGGGTCCTCCACCCAGGTGAAGTGGACGGTCATTGAGTCGCGCCCGAACGCGGGGCTGAGCCACAGGTCGTCGCCGCGCACCATGCGCAGTTCGCTGATCTGCAGGACGGGCGCGGATGCGCGGCAACGCCCCGGCGAAATGGTCGAGCCGCTCCACCGGTGTGGCCACCGGGTGGCCGTACTCGGCGAAGTCCCGGTCGAACCAGCCAGAGCCGAGCCCGAGCACGACCCGGCCGCCGCTGATGTGGTCGACGGTGCGCGCCATGTCGGCCAGCAGGTCGGGGTTGCGGTACCCGGTGCATGAGACCAGCGGGCCGAGCTCCACCCGTGTGGTGGCCTCGGCCCAGGCCGCCAGCATGGTCCAGCACTCGAAGTGCCGGCCGTCGGGGTCACCGGTCAACGGGAAGAAGTGGTCCCACGTGCAGACCATGTCGACGCCGAGGTTCTCGGCCTCGACGACGGCCGCCCGGATCGCGGGATAGTCGGCGTGCTGCGGCTGCACCTGGACGCCGATGCGTACCGGCCGGTTCGCCGTCACGCCGTGGTTCCCGAGGTCGTGGACGCACCCGCCCGTGCGGCCCGGTACTCGGCGCAGCTGGGCAGTCCGCGTTCTCGGATGATGTCGTTTATGGCGAAGAAGTCGGTGGCCGGCCCGTCGGCGAGCAGTCGGGTGATCGGGGTGTCGTACTTGTCGGCGATGTAGCGCCAGTTGCGCGTGGCCATGGCCTTGTCCAGCCCCAGCTTGGGGTGCGGATAGTGGATCGCGCCCGCATCCCGGTCGATCAGGAAGACGGCGCCGTCCTGGTGCAGGCGGTAGGCCAGGTCGATGTCCTCCGAGCCCCAGGTGCGGAACTTCTCGTCGAAGCCGCCGACCGCGCGCACCTGGCCGGTGCGGGCCGACACGTTGCACGTCCAGTACATGAGCCACGGCGCGGGAAGGTCGCGCAGCCGATCCTCGATGCGGGTGTAGAACCCCTCCCGGACGTCCAGCCACCGCCCTTCCCGGCGCAGCCGCGCGATCGTGCCGTCCACGTCGTCGAAGTCCAGCGTCTCGGTCATGTCGCCGGCGTCCTCGTTGCGGAAGTTGAAGCAGTAGACGTACCCGATCACCGCAGCCGGTTGCTCGACGGCGTGGCGACGGAGATGGGCACGCAGGCACCCGGAGTGCGCCAGAACGCCGGAGTCGAGGAACACGACGATGTCGCTCCGGGCGTGCGCGATGCCCACATTGCGGGCGGCAGCGACGCGGAAGCCCTCGTCGGGCTGGAAGAAGTACCGAACGTTCAGCCGGTCGTGGAACTGGGCCACCACCGCCGCGGTGTCGTCGCTGGAGCCGTCGTCGACCACGAGCACCTCGAACGCGTCGGTGCCGATGTCCTGCCGGGTCAGCGCGTCCAGCGTGCGCCGCAGCAGCGCCATCCGGTTGTAGGTGGGGATGACCACGCTGCACGTCGGGGTGATACCCGCCATCTGTCGCTGCCTTCCGATGTTGGCCGACGAGAGTCATCGGCGTGGATATGAAACCCGCACGGGCAACACATTAGGCACTTTTGTCAAAGGTTGCCACACCGGCGGCAGCATGGTCTGCTGAGCATCTGGTTCTCGGACGAGCGACGGGAGTCGAGGCATGCTGGTGATGCGGCGCGGCCGGATCCGGTCCTGGCTGCGGCTGGCGGCGCTGCTGCGGCACGCGGGGTGGGACGTCCTCGTGCCGACCGTGCTGCTGGCGACCCTGTCCGGGCTGCTGCCCGCGGCGTTCATCGTGGCGATGGCCCGGGTGCTGACCCGCCTCACCGGGGCCGAGGGTTCGGCCGGTCTCGGCGACGCCGTCGCGGCGGCCGGGCCCGACCTGATCTTCGCATTCGTGACCCTAGCGGGGCAGCAACTCGTCCCGCCCTTCCAGGAGGCGCTGGCCAAGTGGGCCGGGCGGCGAATCGACGGTCACGTCCTGGGCGCCCACCTGTCGACCGCGTTGCGCGCACCGCTCGATCGGGTCGAGCAGGAGCGTGCGGTGTCGGCCATGGCCGAGGTCAGCGACGCCTACCTACGCGCCGCGCCGACGCCGGGGGTGGGCGCGGGTGTGCTGCCGATGCTGGCCGGCCGGTATCTCCAGCTGGCCAGCGCGCTGGTCCTGGTCGGCGTGACCGTCTCCTGGTGGGTCGCCGGTCTGCTGCTGATCGGGGCCCTGGTGATCCGGTTCGGCCAGCGCGGCGCGCTCGCCACGTTCACCGACGACTGGTCCCGGTTCGGCGACGCCCGGCAGCGGATGAACTACGTGCAGGCGCTGGGCATCGAGCCGGGCGCGGCCAAGGAGATTCGCGTGCTCGGCCTGCTTCCGTGGCTGCAGCGGCGGTTCACCGCGGAGTCCCAGGGCTACCTGCGGCCGTTGTGGCGGCGCCGCCGCGAGGTGTACCTCCCGCCGTTCCTCGGGTACACGGCGATCGGGTTCGTCGTGGCGGTCGCGTCGTTCGTACTGATGAGCCGTTCGTACGACCTGGCAGACGGCGTCGCGGTGCTGGTGGTGGCCGTGCAGGCCATGCTGCTCCCACTGCGCTTCGGCAGCTACTTCCCGGAGTGCGACGTCCAGACGCAGTACGGGCTGCAGTCCCAGAACACCATGGCGGAGTACCGGGAGCTGGTGACCAGCCCCACCGACGCCACCGAGCCCGCTGACCACGCTCGGACGTTCGGCCGCCCCGCCGCACCGGCGACAACGGCACCCCGTCGGGCATCCGACGAGCGGTCGCCGCACGAGATCCGCTTCGCCGACGTGCACTTCCGCTATCCGGGCGCCGAACGGGAGGTGCTACGCGGTCTGGACCTGACGCTTGCCGCCGGGCGCTCGACGGCGCTGGTCGGCGTCAACGGGGCCGGCAAGACCACCCTGGTCAAGCTGCTGGCCGCCGGCTACCCGCCGACGTCCGGTTCGGTGCTGGTCGACGGCGAGGAACTAACCACCCTCGATCCGGCCCGATGGCGGCGCGACCTGGCCGTCATCTTCCAGAAGTTCGTCCGGTTCGACCTCAGCCTGCGGGAGAACCTGCACCTCGGCGCGGCGCACCTGCCCGCCGACGAGGAGGTCATGCGGGCGGCGCTCGCCCGCGCCAACGCCCTGGACATCTTCGAGCGCCTGCCGGCGGGCCTGGACACCGTGCTCTCTCCGGAGTACACGGGCGGCACCGGCCTGTCCGGCGGCCAGTGGCAGCGGGTGGCGCTCGCCCGGGCCTTCTACGCCGTGCATCAGGGCGCGACCGTGCTGGTCCTGGACGAACCGACGGCCCAGCTCGACGTGCGCTCCGAAGTGGACTTCTACGACCGGTTCCTGGAGCTGACCGACGGGCTGACCACGCTGGTGATCTCGCACCGGTTCTCCACGGTACGCCGTGCCGACGCGATCGCGGTGCTGGAGGACGGCCGGATCACCGAGTTCGGCGATCACGACCAGTTGCTGTCCGGCTCCGGGACGTACGCCTCGATGTTCCGTACCCAGGCCGGCCGGTTCGCCGCCGTGGCAGCCGACCACCCGGCCGGAGGCCCTGCGGCGACCGTCGCGCCCTAGCCAGCATGTCCGCAGTGGACGAACCGCGGCCGGTGACCGGGGCCGCCCCGACGCATCCCAGGAGGCCGAACGTGAGGACCCTGACCGCCGCCCGGGAACTGCTGACGATGGCGTGGCGGATCGACCGGGGCAAACTGGTCCGGTCGGCGCTGCTGCTCCTCGCCGGCTTCCTCGCCACGCCGCTCATCGCGCTCGGGCTGCGTGAGTTGACCGACGCGCTTCTCGCCGGCCGGACCGGGTGGGCGGCGTGGGTCGGCGTGATCCTCGCCGGGCTGCTCCTCGTGGAGCTGATGGGTGGCCACTTCGCCCACCTGCTCTACTTCGAGTTGGGCGAGCAGTCCCACACCCACCTGCAACAGCGCCTCTTCACGGCGGCGAACGCCGGGGTTCCGCTGTCGCAGCGGGAGCAACCGGACTACGCCGACGACCTTCAGGTGGCGCAGTCGCGCACGTTCGAGATCAACCGGGCGCTGGAGTCCATCCTCCAGTTCGGTGGGCTCGTCGTGCAGCTCGCCGTCAGCACCGTGCTGATCGCCCGGCTGCACCCCGTGCTGGTCCTGGTGCCGTGCCTGGCGGTCTTCCTGGTGATGGCGAGCGCCTGGGCCCATCGGGAGGTGGAGCGGGCACAGGAACACGCGGCCGAGCAGAACCGCCGCGCCCGGCATTTCCTCGAGCTGTCGACGGCGCCGGAAAGCATGCTGGAGCTGCGCCTGTGGGGGCTGGAGGCCGAGGTGACGGCGCGCCACGCCGCGGCCTGGGAGGAGGCCACCCGCCGGCTGGGACGGGGACAGCTGCGGGCCGCCCTCGGCAAGGTGGTGGGACAGTTGGCGTTCGCCGCCGGGTACGCCGGCGCGCTGCTGTTCGTCTTCCAGCAACTGGCCGAGGGGCGGGCCACCGTCGGTGACTTCGTCATGGTGCTCGCCCTGGCCGTGCAGACCACCATGCAGATCATCACCGCGGTGAGCCTGCTCGGGGTGCTGCAGCAGGCCGGGCGGACGATCGCCCGGGTCGAGAAGCTGAGCGAGGTCCGGCCGGCGGAGCCGGCGCCCGGTGTCGAACCGGACCGCGAGCCGGTGGCCGACGCCGGCCCTCCGACCGACCGCGGCATCGTCCTGCGCGACGTCTCGTTCGCCTATGCCGGCGCCGATCGCCTGGTGCTGGATCGGATCAACCTGACGTTCCCCGCCGGCGCCGTGGTCGCCGTGGTCGGCGAGAACGGCGCCGGCAAGAGCACTCTGGTGAAGCTGCTGTGCGGTTTGTACCAGCCGACCGGCGGGCGGATCTGGTTCGACGGGCGGGACGTGACGGCGACGGCCGGACCGGACCGTCCCACCACGGCCGCGCTGTTCCAGGACTTCGCCCGGGTGGAGCTGGCCCTGCGCGACAGCGTGGGGATCGGCGCAGTCGAGGGCGAGGTCATCGCCGACGACCGGGCCGTCACGGACGCGCTGCACGGCGCCGACATCGCCGATCTGCCAGAGCGGCTGCCGGACGGGCTCGGTTCCGTCCTGGGCTCGCGGTACGCGCACGGCGCCGAACTGTCCGGCGGCCAGTGGCAGCGCGTCGGCCTGGCACGTGCCCTCGTCCGGGAGCGACCCGCGCTGCTGACGCTCGACGAGCCTGCGGCCGCGCTGGACCCGATGGCCGAGCACGCGCTGTTCGAGCGGTTCGCGGCGGCGGCTCGGGCCCAGGACGCCCACGGCGCGGTGACCGTGTACGTTTCGCACCGTTTCTCCACCGTGCGCATGGCCGACCTCATCGTGGTCCTGGCGGATGGCCGGGTCGCCGCCTGCGGGACGCACGAGGAGCTGATGCGTGCCGGCGGCACGTACGCGGAGCTCTACAGCATGCAGGCCCGGGCGTACGCCTCGTCCTGAGGCGCCGAGCCAGACCCTTGGCACATCATTTGCCATCTCTAGGCAACGTGTGGCGAGGTTGCCTAGAGATGGCCGAGGAGGATGTGATGACCCGCCGACCGGACTGCACCGTCGTCGTGCCCACCTACAACCGGATGGCGTTGCTGGCCCGCACGCTGGACTCGCTCAGCCGTCAGGATCTCGGGACCGATCGGTTCGAGGTGCTGGTGGTCGACGACGGTTCCACCGACGCCACCCGCGACACTTCAACTCGGGCGTACTCCTGATCGACATGCGGCGCTGGCGCGCCGATGGGATCGGCGAGCGAGCGATCGAGATGCACCAGCGGTTCGGCGCCGACACCACACATGCCGATCAGGACATCCTCAACCACGTCTTCGCGGGACGCTGGACACCACTACCCGAGAAGTGGAACAAGATGATCGAGCACCCGGTCCTGGGCAAGTTCGGCGCCGGACGGCTGGACGAGTTGACCCGGCAGGAGGGCATGGTGCACTACGTCGGCGCGGTGAAGCCCTGGCAGGACGGCTTCCCGGACAATCCCCCTCCGGCACATGTACGAGCGGTACGCCGCCGGCCTGGAAAGGGTCCAGGCGGCTTGACGCCGTCCGGGCCCTCTTCGCGGAACGCGCATCGACTTCGCCGGCATCTCTGGCGCACACCCAGGTCAAACCCCAAAAACCCTAGCCCCGGAGAGCGTGCGCTCAGGGCTCGCGGACCGCGTCGGCCACCCGGCCGAGCAGCGCCGTCAACCGCGTGGTTTCCTCCGGACCCAGCGCCTTGATGATCCGTTGCTCGATCCCGACGATCACTGCGTCGGCCGCACGTAATGCCTCGTGGCCGGCATCGGCGAGGTGGAGTTCCTGTACGTGGCGGTGACGCGGGTGGGAGCGGCGCTCCAGCAGGCCCTGTTCTTCCAACCGAGCAACCAGGGCGGCCACCGCCTGTGGAGTGACGTGCAGGCGGCGGGCCAACTCCGCTCCGGTCAGGCCGGGTTCGGCGTGGATGGACACCAGCAGCGAGTAGTGCGCTGCGGCCATGCCCAGAGGGCGCAGCCGCTGCTCCTTGCGCGCCTGGACCGCCACCTCAGCGCGCCGCAGCGCCCAGGTCACTCGGCCCAGCGCATCGACAGCGACCGGTTCCTTCGCGTTCCGCCTCACATGACGAGGATACGGAATGTGAGGATATCAAGCGCTTGACGTGAAACAAGGGGTGAATGATCATTGCCTCATGTCTCGCACCATTGCTCTCATCACGGGAGCCTCGTCCGGTATGGACGCGCTTGACTCCTCGCGCCCGACGGTCTGGGTACCCGGGCTGCAGGCCCGGTCCGCGGCGCTGGACGTGTTGCTGGCCGCGGCCCTGCTGACCGGCGGCAACCATCCCGTCCCCGCCGCCTGTCACCAGCCAGCAACCCGTTGAGGATGCGTCGCCCAAGACCCCTTTCGCGCTATTCACGGGTGTCGTCCCGGGGATCAGGTGGCGGCAGCACCACGGGCAGTGTGGGCGGCTGCGGTGGTGGCCCCCGTGACGTAGGTCACGTCGAGGCGAGAACCCTGTGGCGGACGACGGCGTCTGGCTGGGCGTGACAGGGACAGGGACAGGGATGCCGACGAGCGGCCACTGCGACGACAGGCCGCCCGGCCACCCACGCGTAGCCGGACCATGATCGGCGCGATCGTAACCGTGCCTCGGTACGACATTTCAGCCTGTCGTGCCGATGGCCACAGCCGGAACTGCTTCGACCGTCCGACATGGAGGCACGATCGCATGTCAGGCATGGCCGGGCCGCTGAGCGCGACAGCTACCGCCGAGGCGGTGGTGGACCTTGATGCCATCGCCCGGAACACCGCTCTACTCGCCGGCCGTACGACCGCCCGACTCATGGCGGTGGTGAAGGCGGACGGGTTCGGTCACGGCCTCGTACCGGTCGCGCGTACCGCGCTCGCCCACGGCGCGAGCTGGCTCGGGGTCACCTCCTGCGCCGAAGCGCTCCAGCTGCGCGCGGCCGGCGTAACCGCACCCATCCTCAGTTGGCTGCACGGGCACGATGAGGACTTCCGCGCGGTGGTGGCCGCAGGCGTCGAACTGTCGGTGGCGTCGCCCGAACATCTTCAGGCCATCGCCGCGACCGGCACCTGCCGTACCGGGCCGGTCGCCGTTCACCTCAAGGTCGACACCGGGTTGTCCCGTAACGGCGCCGCGATCCACGATTGGCCCGAGCTGGTCCGCTGGGCGGGCAAACTGGCCGCCGACGGCCAGGTCGAGGTCCGCGGCGTATGGTCGCACCTGGCCACCGCCGATACGCCGGACCGGGCGAGCGTCGCCCGGCAGGTGCGGACGTTCGAGGAGGCTATCGGGTACGCCCGCGCGGCAGGGCTGGACCCGGCGCTGTGCCACCTGGCAAACTCGGCGGCCATCCTCGACCTTCCCGGCACGCACTACGACCTGGTGCGTGCCGGTGTCGCGCTCTACGGCATCGAGCCTGTGCCGGGGCGCGCGAGCGGACTGCGCCCCGCCATGACCCTGCGCGCCCGTGCCGTCCTCACCAAGCGGGTACCGCCCGGCACCGGGGTGTCGTACGGGTACGAGTACGTGACGCCGCGGGCCGGCACGCTGCTCCTCGTACCGCTGGGGTTCGCCGACGGGGTGCCGCGCGGCGCGGGCGGCCGGGCCGAGGTGTGGTTCGCCGACGGTCGCCACCCGATCGCGGGGCGGATCGCCATGGACCAGTTCGTCGTCGACGTCGGCGACCTGCCCGCCCGGCCCGGCGACGAGGTGGTCGTGTTCGGCCCCGGGGACCGAGGCGAGCCGACGGTCACCGATTGGGCGCGCTGGGCGGGCACCAACCCGCACGAGATCTTGACCGGCATCGGTGGCCGGGTGCCGCGGCGGTACCTGCCCGCGGGGCGGTCCTGGACTGACAGGAGCGAAAGCTGTGCGTGAACCGAAGCTGAGGGTGGCCGTCATCTACGGCGGTCGTAGCGGCGAGCATGACGTGTCGTGCCTGTCCGCCGCGAGCGTACTGGCCCACCTCGACCGCGCACGCTACGACGTCGTGCCGGTATGGATCTCACCCGAGGGCGTGTGGGTGATCGGCCGCGACGAGCCGTCCGGTGACCCGCGGTCGCTGGTGACGCGCACCAACGACGAAACGGGGGCCCTGGTACGGCGGCCGACAACCTGGTGCGGCATCTTCGAGGCCATCGACGTCCTGCGTGAGGTCGATGTGGCCTTCCCGGCGCTGCACGGCCCGTACGGCGAGGATGGCACCGTGCAGTCCGTGCTGGCGTTGGCGGGCATCCCGTACGTGGGCAACGGGGTGCTCGCCAGCGCCGCGGGGATGGACAAGGAGATCACCAAGAAGCTGCTCGCGGCGGAAGGGCTCGCCGTCGCCGACGCGGTGGTGCTGCGCCCCGACCAGGCCGAGCGCACGGGTGCGGACCTGCTGTCCGCGGCCGAGATGGCGAGTCTCGGGCTGCCGGTGTTCGTCAAACCAGCCCGTGCCGGATCGAGTATCGGCGTGACCAGGGTGGACTCGTGGGACGACCTGTTGGCGGCGGTCGAGGCGGCGCGGGCTGCCGACGCGAAGGTCCTGGTCGAGGCGGCGGTGCCGGGTCGCGAGGTGGACCTGGCCGTCCTGGAGCACCCGGACGGGCGGGTGGAGGCGGGGCCGCCGCTGGAGATCCGCATCGCCGGCGACCGGACGTTCTTCGACTACGCGGCGAAGTACGGCGACGCCGGTACGGTGTTCGACATCCCGGCCCGGCTCGACGCGGCGACGACGGCGCAGCTGCAGGAGTACGCGGTACGGGCGTTCACCGCGCTGGACTGCTCCGGGCTGCTGCGGGTCGACTTCTTCCTGCCGCCCAACGGCGAGCCGGTCGTCAACGAGGTAAACACGTTCCCCGGGTTCACCGCGATGTCGCAGTTCCCGCGCATCTGGCGGGCGGCCGGACTGGACTATCCGGATCTGATCGACATCCTGATCCAGACGGCACTGGCACGCTCGCTGGAGACAGCCGGCCGGAGAGCGATGGCGAGCTGAGACAGGTCGAGGATCAGGAAGACGCTCGGCCGCATGCGTGAACCGCCTGCCTGACCCGGTTGAACGTCACCACCACAGCTGCCGATGCGCTGCTGACATAAAGTGCCCTCCGAGAGATTCTCGGACCGAAAAGTGGAGGTACACCATGGCTACGACCCGAACCGCGCAGACGGCGTGGGAAGGCGACCTGGTCAACGGCGAGGGACAGGTCACGTTCACCTCGTCCGGCATCGGCGACCAGCCGGTCTCCTGGCCGGCCCGCGCCGAGGCGCCGAACGGCGTGACCAGCCCCGAGGAACTGATCGCCGCGGCTCACTCCGCGTGTTTCTCGATGGCGCTCTCGCACGCCCTCACCCAGGCCGGCACCCCGCCCCGGCGGCTGGAGTCGCAGGCCGACGTGACGTTCCAGCCGGGCACCGGCATCACCGGCGTCCACCTCACCGTCAACGGCGACGTGCCCGGGCTCGACCTGGACGGGTTCGTCAAGGCGGCGGAGGAGGCCAAGGCAGGCTGCCCGGTCAGCCAGGCGCTGGCCGGCACGACCATCACGCTCACCGCCGGGCTGCTCTGACGGCGACCCGCACCAACACGCTGCTCGACCGGCAACACCGGCCCCGTACCGTCGTCGACGGTGCGGGGCATGTCTGCGGGCAGGAGACGGCCGCCGGGTGGTCCGGCGCTGTCTGCGAAGACGGGTGAAGATCGTAGGCGCGGGTCGGACCAGGCCGTCCTCGCGCAACTCCAGTCGCGTGCCGCCCAGCACATCGCATACCCGACCAAGATCGGGTGAACACGACACCGGGCGGTCGCTAAACTGCCCCGACCCGTTCGGTACCGCGATCCTCGGAGTGGCTCGGTATGTCCCTCTACAGCACCCAGCGCCTGAACAAGCTCCGCATGATCGTCACCGGCGGCGGCACCGGCGGGCACACCTACCCCGCGCTGACCACGATCAACACATTGCAGGCCCGGCTCGCCGAAACCGGCACCGCACCCGAGGTGCTCTGGGTCGGCGTCGCCGACGGCCTCGAAGCCACGATCGCCGCACGCCACGGCATCCCCTTCCGGGCGATCACCACCGGCAAGTTACGCCGCTCACCCAACCCCCGTGAACTGGTCCGCAACGCCGTCGACGCCTTCCGTATCCCCCTGGGCATCGTGCAGGCCGCCCTCACCGTCGCCCGGACCCGGCCGGCGGTCGTTCTCAGCACCGGCGGATTCGTCTCCGTCCCGATCGGACTCGCCGCGGCCCTGTTCCGCGTGCCGTACCTGATGCACGAGCAGACACTCAGTCTCGGCCTGGCCAACCGCATCCTCGCCCGCGTCGCCACCCGGATCCTGCTCAGCCACGAGGCATCCCTCGATCACCTGCCGCCGCAGGCCCGCCGCCGGGCGGTCGTCACCGGGAACCCGGTACGGCCGGCGGTGCTCAACGGCAACCCCGCGAAGGGCCTGGCCGCGTACAGCCTCGACCCCGCCGTCCCGCTCGTGCTGGTCACCGGCGGCGCCTCCGGCGCCCAGCAGATCAACCGGATGCTGGCCGGCACGCTGCCCGACCTGCTACAGCACTGCCAGGTCGTCCACCAGTGCGGCAGCCTCGGCCACACCGAGATGCAGCAGGTCGCCCACACGCTTCCCGCGCAGGTCGCGCACCGCTACCACGTCGTCGAATTCATCCACGACGAACTGCCCGACCTGCTCGCTGCGGCAGCCATCGTCGTGGCGCGCAGCGGAGCCGGCACCGTCGCCGAACTCACCGCCCTCGGCAAAGCATGCATCCTCGTCCCGTATCCGGTCTCCGCCGGCGACGAGCAACGCATCACCGCCCGCCACCTCGCAGAAGAGGGCGCTGCCGTCATGCTCGACGGCGACCAGGCCACCCCCGACCACCTCCGCGCCGCCATCACGAACCTGCTGGCCGACCCCCGCCGCCGCACCGCGATGTCCCAGGCCGCCACCGCACACGGCCGACCAGATGCCGCCGTCCGGGTCGTTGCCGAGATCCTTACGGTCTCCGCGGGCCAGGGTCGCCGAACGCGGGCGCGGTAGCGAGCGCCCTCAGCCACCCGCAGCGGTGATCCACGTCGCGTGTGGCGCGAGGGCTACCGGCTGCGGCGACCTGGTCGCCCGCCGACACGCCAGGATCTTCCGACCCCCGCGGCCGGACGGCCGCGCTCCCGTCGAAGAATGGTTCCGCAGGGTCGGGCGCTGTCTCGCTCACCCTGCGCCAGGTCGGTTTCGGCTCCACCGGCAGCGGCGAGTTCGTGGTCCGGCACGACCAGGAGGCCATCGCGTGAGCATGTGCGGGCTGCCAGGGCCAGGGCGGGAAGGTAGGGCCGCCCGGGGCGGGCCAGTCGGCTCACCGCCCGTCGACGACCTCACCCGAAAGTGGTCCGGTCAATCGCTTCGCCGCGGTCCAGGCTGCTGGTTCCGGTTTTGTAGCAGGGCTTCCTCGAGTTGGTCTTCGAGGATGACGATCCGGCAGGCGGCCTCCAGGGCGAGGCCCTGGTCGACCATCTCGCGGGCCCGGGCTGCCAGGCGCAGTTGGTAGCGGGAGTAGCGGCGGTGCCCGCCGGCAGAGCGGTGCGGATCGATCAGTTTCGCCTCGTCCAGGCGGCGCAGAAAGTCCTGTGTGGTGCCGAGCATCTCTGCGGCCTGACCGATGGTGTAGGCCGGGTAGTTCTCGTCGCCGAACATGTCGTCCTGGTTTCGCCCCATGTCACCTCCACGTCGAGGGCCCCGGCGCTTACGCGCCGGGGCCCAGGGTTACGGGTCAGAACACCATCTACCGACAGGAACGTCGGCTTGTCGTATCCGCACCAGCCACAAGTGACGGCTTCGGGTGCGAGGATCGCATAAGCGTGACCGGAGACCACCTCTCGTTCGATGGAAACTGCGGTGTCCGCCGAGCCGGGAATGACGGCTGACGGCGGGCGATCCAACGGTGTACGGCCCTCCCTTTCCTCTGCTATTTCCTTCCCTTGCTGTAGTACGGTCCGCCAGCGTCGGAGCCCACGCGACTTCATGGCTCCGCACACGTACGGCGAACATCAGCTGGAGCCCCGAAGAAGCCTTGGCCCCACCTGCGGTCCCGGCGCGAATCCCGCCGGGACTGACTGCTCCGACTACCTCTGGGAGGAACGGTGCACATCGTTTCCGCTCCTCGCCGCCCGTCGTGACCTCACGGCCGGGCGGTCCGTCTGCGTCTTGACGGATCTTTACTCTCGACTCGAAGAAGAGTATCCCAAGCCGCCGAAGATATCTAGTCGTTCCAGCCTAGATTCGCCCACCGGCCGTCATGCCCACCTGCTCGGCGCGCCATGGCTGGTCTCCCGCCCGTCGCCGTCGCGGAGTACCAGGCGAGGCGAGCGCTGAGGGGCATAGCCGCAGCGGGCCGGGCACCGGTCACACCCGACGAGGCGCGGCGGTAGATCTGCTCATCGAGGGCTCATGATCTCGGTGATCCGGAGGAATCCGTCGGTGCCGTGACCCCGTCCGATGGCGCGGCGTGCCAGCCCTTCGGCAGCCCGCATCACGCCCGCGTCGATGCCGTGGGCCTCGGAGGTGTGGACGATGTGGGCCATGGACGACGCCGCCGAGGTGATCGGGTTGTCGTCGCCGGAGAACCTGCCGCTGTCCACCTCCTCCGCAGCCTGCTCGAAGATCGGCGGGAGGATCGCGCCGATGCCTTTGGCGAACGGTGCCAGCTCCCGCGCGGTGACGCCTTCGGCTTTCGCCACCGCCAACGCGTGTGCGTAGCCGGCCATCGCGGTCCAGAAGATGTCGAGCAGGGCGATGTCGTATGCCGCCGCCCGGCCGATGTCCTCACCGAGGTGGGTGTGGGTGCCACCCAGGGCGTTCAGCATCGGCTGGTGCCGGCGGTAGAGGTCCTCCGGGCCGCTGTGCAGAAACACGGCACCCGGCGTTCCGATGGTCGTGGTCGGCGTCATGATCGCGCCGTCCAGGTAGTCGATGCCGTGCTCGGCGGCCCAGGCCGCGGTGTCCCGGGCCCGATCGGGGGTGTCGGCGGTCAGGTTCGTGATGGTCCGTCCGTTGAGCGCGTCGGTGACCGCGCCGCGCCGCACGATGGCGTCGACCGCGTCGTAGTTCACCACGCAGACCACGGTCAGCCTGCTTGCGGCGACCGCTTCTTCGGGCGACCGAGTGCTGACCGCGCCGCGCTCGACCAGCTCCTGTTCCTTGCCCGGCGTCCGGTTCCAGACGGCGGTTCGCAGGCCGGCATCCAGGAAGGCACCGGCCAGGGCGCGGCCCATCGGCCCGAGGCCGAGCACGGTGACGGCAGAATGTTCGGTGTACGAGGTCATGCCTCAACTCCTCCACAATAAACGAATTAGATGAATGGGGGTAAAATGACGCGTAGTCGTGCCCAGGACCCGAACGTCTGTGGAGTGACCGCCGCGATCGCCGTGATCGACGGCAAGTGGAAGACGGCCTTGCTCTGGCTCCTGGAATCCGGTCCGCAGCGTCCCGGCGAGTTGCGCCGGCGGCTGCCAGGTCTCACCGAGAAGGTGATGACTCAGACGCTGCGGGAGATGGAGACCGATGGACTGGTCCACCGGGAAGTGCACGATGTACGGCCGTTGAAGACCGTGTACTCCCTGACCTCGTTCGGCCGCGAACTCTCCGAGGCGCTGGCGCCGCTTTCCGACTGGGGCCATCGCCGCCTGGAGAAGCTGACCGAGGTCCAACCGGTTTCCTGAGACACCCCCACCGCTCCATCTCATCTGGATCTGAGAGCCTTTCGGCCCGCACGACCAAGCTTCGGGCCAACCGGCGCGACCGACAAGTACCCACAAAAAGGTGGCTACCGCAGACAGCGCGGGTTGCCGGTGGGGCCGCGGAGTCGAAAGATTCCGGCTAGATCCAGCCGCGGCCACGGGCGATGCGGGCCGCCTCGTGGCGGTTGGCGGCGCCCACCTTGCCGACCGCCGACGAGAGGTAGTTGCGGACGGTGCCCGGCGTCAGGGCAACCCGGTTCGCGATCTCCTCCACCGGTGCGCTCGACCGCGGCCATTCGCAGGGGCCTGCGGTCATGCTCATGCTGACACCTCCATCGGGGCTTCATCTGCGGCGATCGACAGGAACGCCTCCTCCAGCGATGCCGACCTGGCGTCCAGCCCGTGCAGGTCGACGCCGCGCTCGGCGGCCCACGACAGCAGCACGGTCAACGTCGGCTGCAGCGCGTGCGTGTGGATGGTGACCGCCCCGGCCGTCCTGGTGGTGCCGACCTCAAGCCGGCTGGCGGCCGGTAGGGCCGGCAGCCGTCCGGGAGGCACCCCGTCGGGCAGGACGAACCGGACCCGGGCGATAGCAAGTGCGCTCCTCATGCCGCTGAGTCTTCGGGCCCGGCAGCCGCCGCCGTAGTGCCGACGCTCACCGGTTCCCATGCACAATCACCGCCCCACCGATGACAAATGTCATGACGCCCGACTGACAACCATCCTCCGGTCCGGCCCCAGTGGGCGGCGCAGCGGACCTGCATTTCTGGCGCGAGCGCCCGGCTGGTCTGGGCCGCCTTCGGGTACGCCGGCCGCGATGACCCCCACCCGGTCGACGTGTGGCGGGCGCGACGAGACCAACGAGCGCGCCGGGCCGAACAGGCGTACGATGAAGCCATCCGGGAATCGACGACATCCCACACCTGAGGTGCCAGCCACACCGGCTCTACCCCAGGGGATGCCATGTCCTTACACCGCACTCGAAACGCACCGGCAGACCCGGCCACTACAACGCCGCCGCGGTCCCCAACCGGCCCGCCCACAACCTTGCCGATGAGCCGAGTGCCCCGTACCCGGACGGGCGCCGCCTGGACCGGCATCTGCGCCACGGCGCTCGTCTCCGCGGTGCTGATCGTCTTCATGCTGCAGAACACCCGCAGAGTCGAGGTCACCTTCCTTTGGATGCACGGCACCCTGCCGCTGGCCCTGGCACTGCTGATCGCCGGCGTCGGCGCAGCCATCCTGGCCATGGTGGTGGGCACCGCCCGCATCACCCAACTGCGCCGCCTCTCCCGTCAACGCCACTGAGCTGCCTCGCCTTCGTCGGCCTGGTCGCGAGCGCTGCCGCCGGTCTGGTCGGTGGCGCCGCACAGGCCCGGCCGTCAGCCGGGTTGCCTTGCCCGCGCCGCCTGTCTGACCGCTCCCCCAGCCCGACTCCGGCGAGCGCCCCGCCGCCGGCACGAAGATCCACGATCGGAAGGAAACCAGCATGGCTACCACCATCGTCGACCGCATCCGCACATTCCTGCACAACCCACGAGGACAACAGGTCAGCCGCCAAGCACGTGGCCAGCTCAACAAGCCTGACACCCAGCGGCGGCTGAGAGAGCTCGCGCAACGCCTCCGTCGACGCGGATGACCTTCGGCGAGCCCGTCCGATAGCCAGAGTTCATCCAGCGGCGACCGGTGACGGGCCGGGTGTCGACGGTGAGTCCGTCATGTCCACGGCATAGGTTCTTCACGAGCGCCTGCCCGCCGGACCTCTTTGGGAACTCACCGTTGACTCCCCGCCCGCGAGGCGGATGCCTGCGGTGTTCGCCCTCCGCCAGCTGGGCCTCAGCCTGGGTGAGTCGCCGCACTACTGCACGAGGGGGCGCGCGGACTCGGTCGCCATCAGCGCAGAGTCACGAGGTGGACGTGGTGGCGCTTCTGAGCGCGTCGCTGGCGGCTCGGACGAACTCGCGGACCCGGGCGGTCGTGTTGCTCTCCCGCCACACCAGGCCGCGCTGGATCGGCGGTGCGTCGCGGATCGGCACGTACGCCAGGTCGGGGCGCGGGTAGTAGCGGCGCGCGTGCTCGCCGACCGGCAGCACACCCCGGCCCATGGCCACCAGCGTCAGCATCTCGGAGAACGTCTCGCCCGCCGGCCCCTTCGGCACCGGCCGACCGGACGGGGTGTGCTCCGGGGTGCGGTCGCGCTTGAAGCCGGCCGAGGTCACCGCCGGGTACTGCACAACCGGGTGGTCGCCGAGCGCCTCCAGCGAGACCGACGCTTGTCGGGTCAGGACGTGGCCGGCGGGCACCGCGAGCACCCGGGGCTCCTCCAGCAGTGGCGGGCCGCAGGCCATGCCGTCGAAGGGGTACGCGGCCAGGAGGAGGTCGACCGACCCGTCCTCAAGGCTGGGGCGCGAGTTGTAGAGCTGGACCTCGCGAACCTCAACCTGGCACTCAGGGTGCCGCCGCGTGAACAGGGTGACGGCCTTGAGCAGCACGGGCGCGGTCCACTCGCCGAGGAAGGCCACACGCAGCCGCCCGGTCACGCCGCGCCCGGCCTCGGTGGCCCGGCGGACCGCCGCATCGATGCCGGCAACCAGCGGCGCCAGGTCGTCGGCGAGCTGCCAGCCGATCGGGGTGAGCTGAACGACCCGGCTGGTACGCGCGAACAGCGGGGCGCCGACGCGGCGTTCGAGTTGCCGGATCACCTGGCTGACCCGCCCGGTGGTCACCCGCAGGCGTTCGGCCGTCCGGCCGAAGTGCAGTTCCTTGGCGAGCGTCAGGAAGGTCTGCAGCTCATGGCGTTCCAACACGTCACGTCCCCGTCGTTGAATTCGCCTCAACGATAGTGGTGCGATCACGTCTTGGTCGCACCGCCCGAATGACGGAGGGTGAGGGGGACGAGAGCCGACCCGGAAAGGGGCACACACCATGACTGTCGCCGATCACCTCGCCGCCCTCGACGATCCGCTGCGGGAGACCGCTGACGGACCTCGCGCCGGAGACGCGGTGAGCGCCGTGCGGATCACCGGCTTCGACCACCTTGTGCTCACCGTCGCCGACGTGCAGCGGTCGCTCGACTTCTACTGCGGCCGGCTCGGCCTGTTGCCGGTCCGCGTCGACGAATGGCGATCCGGGCTGGTCCCGTTCCCCTCGGTGCGGGTGAGCCCGGAGTCGATCATCGATCTGGTCCACGGCGACCGTGGCGGGACTAACGTCGACCACTTCTGCCTGGTCGTCGAGCCGCTGGACTGGGCAGAGGTCGTCGCCTCCGGCGTCTTCACCGTGCTGGAGGGACCGGTGGGCCGGTTCGGCGCCCGGGGAAACGCCACGTCGGTGTACGTGCGGGACCCGGACGGCAACTCCGTCGAACTGCGTTGGTACCCGCAGGACCTGCCGTGAATCTGACGATGGCAACACGCCGGGCCACCAGGCGGGCTGCTGTGGTCCACCGGCGGCGTAGGCGACGGCTTCGGCAACCCGGCGATGCTGCTTCTTCCGGCCGCCTACTTCGCGGCGCTGCCGAAGGCGCTGGACAGGTACGCCCGGGAGTCCGCGATCGCGCCCTCGATGATCCGGGCCGCCTCGCGAGCCTCCTCCGGCCGGTGGTCGGCCTGCACCTGTAGCCGGAACCGCGACGAGCCGGTCGGCGTCACCGGGAACTCCACCATGAACGCGAGCACCCCCCGGTCGAACAGCAACCGGTTCGCGGTACGGGCCAGCTTCTCGTTGCCGATCAGCAGCGGCACGATCGGGGATGGCTCACCCATACAGGTCAGGCCGCGGGTGGTGAGTTCGTCGCGCAGGGCATCGATGGCGGCGAAGAGCCGGCCGCGCAGTTCGTCGCCCTCCGGCGACCGAATGATCCGCGCCGCCTCCAGCACCACCGCGGTCTGCACCGGGGATAGCGCGTTGGAGAAGAAGTGCGAGCCGCTGAACATCTTGATGTACTGCTTGAGCGCCGGTGAGTTGGACGCGACGAATCCGCCGTTGGAGCAGAACGTCTTCGAGAACGCGCCCATCACGACGTCGACGCTGCCGAGCAGGCCCTGTATCCCCAGTACGCCGGTGCCGCCCGGGCCCATCGAGCCCAGGTCGTGCGCGACGTCGACGAGCAGGGTGGCCTCGTACTCCCGACAGACCCGTTGCAGGGTGACCAGGTCGGGCCAGTCGGCGTCGACCGAGAAGAGGCCGTCGGTGACCACGAGGACGCCGTTGCGGGTGTCCCGGCTACGGATGTCGATCAGGTGCTGGCGTACCGATTCGACGTTGAGGTGTTCGTAGCGGACCACGTTGCGGGTGGCCGCCCGGGCGCCCTGCTGCAGGCAGGAGTGGGCCAGCCGGTCGATGAGAATGTGGTCCTCCTGGCGGACCAGGCCGACCACCACGCCGAATCCCGCGGCCCAACCGGTCGGGAAGAGCGTCACGTGCTCGAGCCCCACCAGCTCGCCGAGGGCCTTCTCCAACTCGTCGGAGATGCGGGTGTTGCCGAGCACCATCGGTGAGCCGGCGCTGTGCGGTCCGTAGTCGTGCATCGCCCGCTCGGCCGCCGCCCGGATGGCCGGGTGGGTGTTGAACGACAGGTAGTCCTGGGAATTGAAGTTGATGCCCCGGGTACGCCGACCGAGGTCGTTGGTGATCTCGGCGATGCTGCCCGGCGCCGCCTCCAGCACCCGGGAGTACTGCCACGTCTCGGTCCGCCGACGGGCGAGCACCCAGCCGTGGAAGTCCTCGGTGCGAGTCAGCAGGTTGCGGCCGGCCGGGCGATAGAAGTCGTACGCGTTCTTGTCCAGCGCGTACTCCTCGTCGGGGTCGACGGGTTTGCGTATGTGCGCCGGCTCCCACATCTCCTCGAGATCGGCGACCACCCGGGCGAGTTCGTCGTCGGCGCCGTCGAGGCTCCCGAAGTCGTCCCACGGCACGTGGGTGGCCCAGTTGCGGGTCATCTCGGACACCTCGGCCGCGGTGCGGGCCATGGTCGTCACGTCGCCGCGTCGGGCCGCTTCGAGGATGATCTCGATCAACTCGCCGTCTTCACGCTGGTCCAGACCAGTGGTCACGGTGTTGCCTCCCGGGCGAGATGTCAGGCGAAGAGGTTCTGCTGGTACATGCGGGACGTCGCGGCGAAGTCCTCGAAGATCGGATAGCCGGCGGATGTTTCCTTCGCCGCGTCGTTGAGCAGGAACAGGTTCGATGCCTGGAAGAACTCCGAAACCGGGGCGACGTCGGCGTGCGTGGCGATGAACCGGTCGATCTCCTGCTGGTTGCCGCGTAGCGCGACGAACAGCTGCAGCTCGTCGTGCCGGTACGGACGCATCTCGGCGAGCGTGCAGACGTAGTCGTAGTAGGCCGCGGCGTCCTGGCCCCGACGCCGACCCTCGTACGACGCCATCGCCTCGTCGATTGTCGCGCCGCCGGACAGCCAGCGGTCCAGCGCGGCGGAGGCGAGCTCGGCGTCTCGGAAGGCGTGTGTCATCCCGATCGCGGTGCACTGGTCCTTGAACGATTCGGCATCGCCGACGAGCACCCAACCGGGTCCGTGCAGCGGCCGGAGGAACGCCGCCTGGTCGAGGGTGCCGTAGATGCGCTCCTCCCGGGTGCCCTGGGCGCGCACGAGCTCGCCGAGCTCCGGGCTGACGAAGTCCAACGCCCGCTGGTAGTTGCCGGGCACATCGGCGCGGAACTCCCGCGACCACTCGCTCGGCCCCCACACCAGGACCATGTTCTGCTCGAAGTTGGTCGGCACGACGGCGCAGGCCAGCCGCCCGCGCCGGTGCAGTTGCGCGGTCTCGGGACGGAAGCCGGAGTAGTAGCTCCAGTAGGCGAAGGTGCACCGTGGCCGCTCGTCGAACTTGGGCAGCTTGAGGGTACGCGCCACGAACGAGTTCCGGCCGTCGGCACCGACCACGATCCGGGCCCGCTCCTCGACCAGCTGCCCGTCAGAGGTACGGCCCCGGATGCCCACGACCCGCTCGTCCTCGACGATCAGGTCACGAACGGTGAAGTTGGTGCGTACCTCGGCACCGGCCTTGGCCGCCGCCTGGACCAGGATCTGGTCCAGCACGCTGCGCCGGATCGAGGCGTAGGTGCGCACCACGCCCGAGTCGTCGCCGTGCAGGTCGCGGAAGTAGGCCCGCAGCAGCTCGGCCGGGACCGAACCGGTCAGCCGGATGCCGTCGTTGACCACGTCGATCTCGGTCTGCGCCGGGGTGACCGCCAGCACCTGCTCCAGCAGTCCCCACCGGTTCAGGTAGGACATTCCGTGCGGCCACAGGAAGTGCGTCGAAATGACGTCGCTGGGAAACGATGAGCGGTCCACCACCAGCACGCGGTGTCCGCGCCGGGCGAGCAGCATGGCCGTGGACGCCCCCGAACAGCGGGCCCCGATCACGATCGCGTCGTACATACCTGTCGATCCTCCGTCGGTTGGCGCACCACCGGCTGTCCATATTAGAGGTTTCCACGCGGCGTACATACCCACCGCAGAAAAGGCGTGCAGGGAGCAAGTCCCATATTTACCCCCAGGGGCACCGAAGCCGGGTGCGTGAATTCGACAACTCCGTCTCACATTCAATGGGGCCGATGGTGGCCGCGGCGTGACCGAAGTTCCGGCTCACTCCCCCGCTCCCCGGCTGGAGGACGACGACCGGCGCATTGGATTTCGTCGTATTGATCGCTCCTGGCGCCATCTGACGGTTCCGGCCGCGGGCGGTATCAGCGGCGTGCCTCGGCGCTCCTGAGCAACGACATCGCACCGATCCGGTCTCCGACAGGCCCGGGTTGGTGTAACCCCCGGTCGATGGGAG
>NZ_SMKN01000340.1 GCF_004348675.1 Micromonospora sp. KC606
GACCCGGCCCGTCCCCGCCGTGCCGTGGGCCCAGCGACGGTACGCCCCGGAGCGCCTCGCGCCGCTGGCCGGTGGTGCGGGAGTCACCGTCGCGGTGATCGACTCGGGCGTCGACCGCCGGCACCCGCAGCTGCGCGACCAGGTGCTCGACGGAGCGGACTTCCTCGATCCCGGCGGCGACGGCAGCCGTGACTGCGCCGGCCACGGCACCGGGGTCGCCAGCATCATCGCCGCCGGCCCCGCCGAGGGGGTGGCCTTCACCGGGCTCGCGCCGGGCGCCCGCGTGCTGCCGGTGCGGGTCAGCGAACAGCAGGTGGTCGAGGGGCGGGAATCGGGGCGTACGGTCGGCGCCGCCGACTTCGCCCGGGCGATCCGGTGGGCGGTGGACCACGACGCCGACGTGTTGAACCTCTCCGTGGTGCTGTACGCCGACGACCCCGCCGTCCGGGAGGCGGTGGCCTACGCGGTGCGCAGGGACGTGGTGGTGGTGGCCGCCGCCGGGAACCTGCACGGCAGCGGCGACCCGCGCCCCTACCCGGCCGCCTACGAGGGGGTGCTCGGGGTGGGGGCGATCGGGCCGGACGGCTCCCGGGCCGACTTCTCCCAGACCGGCCCGTACGTCGACCTGGTCGCTCCCGGCAGCGACGTGCTGATGGCCGCGCCGGGGCAGGGGCACCGCCGGGCGGAGGGGACCAGCTACGCGGCTCCGTTCGTCGCGGCCACGGCGGCCCTGGTCCGGCAGTACCGGCCCGACCTGACCGCCGCGCAGGTGGCGCGACGCATCGTGGACACCGCCGACCCGGCGCCCGGCGACGGATACGGCGCCGGTGTGCTCAACCCGTACCGGGCGGTCACCGACACCGACGCGGCGCCGGCGGTGGTGTCCCGCGTGCCGTCCGCGCTGCCGGCGGACCGGCCCGATCCGGGGCTGCTTGCCCGGCGGGCCCGGCGGGCGGCGGCCCGGGACCGGGCGCTGCTGGTCGCCGGGGTCACCGGCGGGGCGATCGCGGCGGCGGTGCTGCTCGCGCTGGTGCTGCCCCGGGGGGCTCGCCGCGGCTGGCGTCCGGCCGGCCTCGGTTGACCCCCGCAGCGCCACGACGGCGGCGCCGAAGGCTGGTCGGCGCCGCCGTCCGGTGGGCTCACCGGAGGGTGGGGCTCACTGGAACAGACCGGTGTTGCGCTTCTCGGTGTTGAGGTAGTCGGCCGCCGAGTCGTTGACGGCGAGCTTGATGTCGCGCAGCATCGCCTGGAGATCCTGCGAGGCGGTGCGCCACCGCGCCTGCCGCTGCTCGTACGCCTGCTGCGCCTCGCCGGTCCAGCTCGCCACCAGCGGGGCCGCGTCCCGTTCGAGCTGGCCGAGCTGCGAGTCGAGCGTGTTCAACGCTTTCTGGATGTCCGCGCTGGCCTGTTGGAGCGCGGCGAAGTTGACGACCAGGACACCGTGGTCCATCGGATGTTCCTCCCCCTCGATCGGCGTTACAGCGGAAGTTGGATGCCGCCGCGGTTGGTGCCGGCGAGCCGGCCGGCGGCCTCGGAGTCCGAGACGTCGTACTGCTGGCCGGCGGTGCGGATCGCCGATGCGGTCTCCCGCAACGCCCGCTGCAACGCGGCCTGGTCCTGCGACCACTGCTGCTTGACCTGCTCGAAGGAGCGCCCGCCGGCGCCCCGCCAGGCCTGCTGCAACACCTCCAGCTCGGCCATCAGGCCGCTGAGCATGCTGTGCAACGACTGGTCCACCTGCTCGAACTTCGCGGCGGTCTGCTGCATCACCGCGGCTTCTGCCTGGGTCTGGGACACCCCGGACGTCACCTCGTCTCCTCGGTCGTGACGGACGGCCGATCTGTCCTTCGTGGACGCCGCGCCGGGGTCGGCCCCGACGGCCCTGGTCGGCCGCACTCGTCGCTGACGGTAGCGGCCGGATAGCCGTCGTGCTACCCCGGCGCTCTCCCCTGTGGACAACCTCGGACCGGTCCGCCCCCTACCATGGGTCACGCCGCCGTCGCGGTGCGGCGAGGGGACGCGATGCCGTCGAGGCCTCGCGGGCGCGGGGCGGCACGTCGAGCGGAGGAGACGCGGTGACGTCGAGCACGACCGGTGGGCCGGCCCGGGCGGTGTCCCGCCCGCCGCTGCCTCCACGGTGGATCGGCGCGGACCGGTCGGCGACCACCGGGCGCGCCGGCCAGATCGTGGCTGCCCAGGTCGCGGTGGCGCTGGTCGTCGCCGCGTCCGGCCGGGGCCCGGTGACGGTCGGGCTCGCACTGCTCGCCGCCGGCCTGCTGGTCGTCACCGCCTGGGTGCGCTGGCGGGGCCGCTGGCTCTTCGAGTGGCTCGCCACCGCCCTCGGGTACGCCGGCCGGCGGCACGCGTCCCCGCCGGCCAGCGGGCCGGCCGCCCTGTTGGATCTGGTGTTGCCCGGCGCGGCGGTGCGCACGGCGGAGCTGGCCGGGGAACCGGCCGCCGTGATCGACGACGCCACCGGGCTGACCGCCGTGCTGGAACTGGGCGACCCGGGTGACCTGCTGGGCGACGGCCGGCGGGCGCTGCCCGCCCCCGCCACACTGCTGCCGCCCGCCGGCGGCGACCACCCACCGGTGCGGATCCAACTGCTGCTGCACGCCGCGCCGGCCCCCGCACCGGTCGCGGCGGGCGGCGCGGCCGGCACGTCCTACCGGCAGTTGACCGAGGGACGGCTGCCGGGGCAGGAGCGGGCACTGCTCGCCGTCCGGGTGCTGCGGGTCGACGGCTGGTCCGACGAGGAGCTGCGGGTCGCCCTCTCCGGCACCGTCCGCCGGATCGTCCGGCGCCTCGGCCCGGCCGGAGGGCGACCCCTCGGCGAACACGCCGCGCTGCGCGTACTCGGGGAGCTGGCCCACCAGGACGGCGTCCGCCCGACCCGCGAGACCTGGCAGCTGATCTCTGCCGGCGGTCTGCTCCAGGCCACCTTCCGGCTGCGCCGCTGGCCCGACCCGCGCGCCGACCTGGGCCGCCGGCTGGTGGACCGGCTGCTGGCGCTGCCGGCGACCGCGACCAGCGTCGCGCTCTGCGCGGGTCCGCGCACCGGTGCCGACACCGCCGGCGTGCCGGCCGAGCTGACGGTACGGCTGGCCGCCTGGACGCCCGACGAGCTCGCCCTGTCCACGCAGGCGCTGTGCCGGCTCGTCTCCGACGCCGGCGGCGAGGTGCGCCGGCTCGACGGCGACCAGCTCGACGGGCTGGCCACCACCCTGCCGCTCGCGGTGGCCGACGGCCCGGTGGCCCCCGGCCCGGATCCGGATCCGCTGGAGCTGTCGATCGGGGGCGGCGGGCTGATGGTCGGCGCCAACCGGCACGGCGGGGCGGTCACCGTACGGCTGTTCCGCGCGGAGGGCACCCGGCTGGTCCTCGTCGGCGGGGTCCGCGCGGGGCAACTGCTGGTCCTGCGGGCGATGGCGCTGGGCGCGCGGGTCGCCGTGCAGACGGGTCGCCCGCGGGTGTGGGAGCCGTTCGTGCGGGGGGTGGGCAGCAGCGGCG
>NZ_SMKN01000341.1 GCF_004348675.1 Micromonospora sp. KC606
CCCCGAAGCCAGCCTTCACGCCACCTCCGACCGCTACGAAAACGCCACGGCCGGAGGATGAGACCAGCTCCGACAAGGCTGCGGGGAAGGCCCGGCCGGCGAAACCGGCGCCCTCGGTGCTGTTTCAGCCGCCGGCCGCCGGACAGGCCCCCCACCCGGCCGACGTCGCCCCGTCGGCGACGACCGCCGGACACACCGGTCCGGCGGCGTCGGGTGACGCCGTGGCGGAGACGACAGGCCGGCAGTCGGCACCCACCTCGACTGAGGTGACCAGGAGCACCCCGAGGGCCCGGCGGGCCCCCACGGCGCGGAAGTCGGCCACACCGGCAAGTGGTGCGCCGGCGGCCGGCGAGGTGACGGCCGGCGAGGCCGTGACGAGGGCGATCCCGGCCGGCCGGGAAACCGATCCTGCCTCGGGGTCGGCAACCCCGACCCCGAGGAAGGCCGCAGCGGCGAAGAGGGCCACCCCGGCCGCGAGGGCCACGACACAGAAGGGTGCCGCTCGAAAGGCGACCAAGGCCACGAAGCCGACCACCGGCAAGGCCAGCCCCACCGTCGTGGAGACCACCACCGCAAGGGAGACCACCACCGGCGTGGCCGGCGCCGCGAAGCGGACAGCCACCAGCAGGGCCATCTCTGCCCCGGGGCAGCCGGTGGCGGCCACGGCGGTTGCCGACGAGCGGACCTCGGGGCGTACCCCGGGACTGGATCTGGCGGAGATCCGGACCCGCTTGGTGGACCACCCGGGTTTCGCGCCCGAGTTGCTCGCCCTGGCAGCTGTCGAGGGAATCGGGCCCGGCGCCCGTGCCTGGGCACGGGAGTTGCGCGAGGCGTACCCGGATGCGGATCCGGACGGGTTGGCCCGGCTCGCCACCCGGCGTTTCGTGCGGGTGGCCGGCGCGGGTGGGGCGACCTCGGCGCTGGCCGGCGTGTTCGCGCCGGTGGCCGAACTGGCGGTGCTGCTGTGGAGCCAGGCCGCGCTGGTGCTGCACCTCGCCGCGGCGTACGGCCGGGATCCGTCAGCCGCCGAGCGGGCGGTGGAGCTGCTGGTGCTGACCCAGGTGCACCCGGACGCCGACAGCGCGCGGGCGGCGTTGGCGGCGGCGCGGGCGGCGGACGGTCCGGGGGACCGGCCGTGGCCGCGCGCGGCGGAGGCGGCGTGGCGGTTGGCCGCGCCGCTGGCCGCGCAGGCCGGCGGTTGGGTGGCGTTGCGGCTGGTGTCGCGGCTGCTGCCGGGGGCTGCGCTGCTGGCTGCGGCGGGCGGGGACGCGGCTGCGGCCCGGCGGGTGGCGGCGCGGGCGGTGGCCGTCTACCGGCCGGCCCGCCGGCGGTAACCTCGGGCGGATCTGGCCGGTTCTGGGCCGGCGGGCCGGTCAGAGCCAGCTGAGCCAATCCCTCGGCACCAGTGTGTAGCCGACGAAGGCGACCACGTCGAGCAGCGTGTGCGCGACGACCAGCGGCATCACCCGCCGGGTGCGCAGGTAGAACAGGCTGAACACCACGCCCATCACCGCGTTGCCGACGAAGGCGCCGAAGCCCTGGTAGAGGTGGTAGGAGGCGCGGAGCAGGGCGCTGGCGGCGATGATCGCGCCCAGCCGCCACTGCATCTGGCGCAGCCGTGTGACCAGGTACCCGACGACGATGACCTCCTCCAGCACGGCGTTCTGAGCGGCGGCGAGGATCAGCACCGGGACGGCCCACCACACGTCGGGCAGACCGGCGGGGACCAGTTTCGCGTTGACGCCGAGTTGCGCGGCCGTCCAGAACAGCGCCAGGCCGGGCAGGCCGATCAGCGCGGCGAGGCCGGCGCCGCGGGCCAGGTCGGCCCCGGGGCGGCGCAGGTCCACCCCGAGGGTACGCACCGGGTCGCCGGGGTCCCTGGCCAGCAGGTGGACGGCGAGCAGCACCGGCAGCAGCGCGAAGACGATGCCCAGTAGTTGGTACGCCAGGTCGAGCCAGGGCCGGGCCGACTGGGAGGTGTTGAGCGCGGCGGTCTGCTTCGACAGCCCTCCGTCGGCGGTCAGCTTAGCGATGATCGACACCACGGCGTACACGGCCGACTGCCCGAGGGAGAGGCCGAGGACCAGCAGGGTCTCGGTGCCGAGGACCTTGCGGGAGGTCGGGCGGGTGAGCTCGTCGACGGTCACCGCACCACTGTGCCCGAGACGGTGGGCCGACCGCACCGGTCGCACAGTCTGTGCGACCGAGGTGCACGCTCCGTGGACATTCTATGCGGGCCCGATCCGCCGTCAGGAGGAGGAGCGTCCCGTGCACGACTTCGCGCGACTGCTGAAGGAGAGCTGGACCCTGGTCGAGGAGGACCGGGAGCGGCTCAGCGGTCACTTCTACGCCCGGCTGTTCCTCCTCGACCCGGAGCTGCGCAAGCTCTTCCCGGTGGAGATGACCGGGCAGGGCGACCGGATCCTCGACGCCATCGTCACCGCGACACAGGTGGTGGACGATCCGGAGAGCTTCGAGGAGTACCTGCGCTCGCTCGGCCGGGACCACCGCAAGTACCACGTGGACGCGTCGCACTACGAGACGATGGGCGTCGCCCTGCTCGACGCGCTGCGCAGCACCGCCGGTGACGGCTGGAACCTGGAGTACGACCAGGCGTGGCGGGACGCGTACGCGGCGATCACGGACAAGATGCTGGCCGGCGCGGCGGCCGACGGGAACCCGCCGTACTGGCACGCCGAGGTGCTCACCCACGAGCGGCACGGCCCGGACACGGCCGTACTGACCGTCCGTGCCCTCCAGGCTCCACTGACCTGGAAGGCCGGCCAGTACGTCAGCGTGGAGGTGCCGCGGCACCTGCCCCGGGTGTGGCGGACCTACTCGGTGGCGAACGCCCCGAACGACGACAACGTGCTGGAGTTCCACGTGCGTACCCCGGCCGGGGCGGCGGGCTGGGTGTCGGGCGCCCTGGTCCGGCGGACGAACCCGGGTGACCTGATCCGGGTGGCCGCGCCGATGGGGTCGATGACGCTGGACCGTGACTCGACCCGGGACGTGCTCTGCGTGGCCGGCGGTGTCGGGCTGGCCCCGATCAAGGCGCTGGTGGAGGACCTGACGGCCTGGAACCGGACCCGATGGGTGCATGTCTTCTACGGCGCCCGGAACCGGGACGAGCTGTACGGCCTGGCGGGGCTGGAGGAGCTGGTGGCCGCCCACCCCTGGCTGTCGGTGACCCCGGCGTGCAGCGAGGACCCGGACTTCGACGGCGAGCAGGGGGACGTGTCGGAGGTGGTGACCCGGTACGGCCCGTGGACGTCGCACGACTGCTACGTCTCCGGCTCCGCATCGATGGTCCGAGCCACCCTGCGGGCGCTGGCGGAGGACGAGGTCCCGCCCCCGCACATCCGGTACGACACCTTCGGCGCCGGATAGCGACTTTCCTCCCCCCGAAAAACCGGGTCGCGTGCCCCCGCCCCCTGGGGCACGCGACCCGGTCCCACACCGGC
>NZ_SMKN01000342.1 GCF_004348675.1 Micromonospora sp. KC606
CCCTCACCACCACCTGACCCGCGGGACCTGCCGCTCCCGCAGGCCTACGGCTGCGGACACGACCCGCAGGCCTACGGCTGCGGACACGACCCGCCGGCCTGCGGCCCCGCCGGTTGCGGCCCGCCGCTCTGCCCCGCCGCAACCTGCGGCATGACGCGCCATCAGCCGGCCCGGACACCCCCATTCGCCGCAAAACGCGGCGCCCCCCGGGGAGGGGGAATGCCGACGGCCGCCGTACCCCAGGGGTACGGCGGCCGTCGTGCGGAGCTTCAGCGCGGAGCGTCAGCGCTGGCCGGCGCTGGTGTCCTCCTGGTAACTGGCGCCGCCGTCGGACTCGCCGGTCAGCGGCTTCGCGCCACCCTCCGGCGGGCCGGCCAGGGTCTGGCCGGCGGCCAGTTCCGGGAACTTGTAGTCGAAGGCCGGCCGCTCGGAGCGGATCCGCGGCATCCGGTCGAAGTTGCGCAGCGGCGGCGGCGAACTGGTCGCCCACTCCAGCGAGTTGCCGTGGCCCCACGGGTCCTCGACCTCGACCACCGGGCCGGTCTTGTAGGACTTCCAGCAGTTCCAGATGAACGGCAGGGTCGAGATGCCGGTGATGAACGCGCCGATCGTGGAGATCGTGTTCAGCGTGGTGAAGCCGTCGCCCGGCTGGTAGTCGGCGTAACGCCTGGGAAAGCCCTCAGCGCCGAGCCAGTGCTGCACCAGGAACGTGGTGTGGAAGCCGATCATCGTCAGCCAGAAGTGGATCTTACCCAGCCGCTCGTCGAGCATCCGGCCGAACATCTTCGGGAACCAGAAGTAGATGCCGGCGAAGACGGCGAACACGATGGTGCCGAAGAGCACGTAGTGGAAGTGCGCCACCACGAAGTAGTTGTCGTGCAGGTGGAAGTCCAGCGGCGGACTGGCCAGCAGCACGCCGGTGAGGCCGCCGAAGAGGAAGGTCACCAGGAAGCCGATCGAGAAGAGCATCGGCGTCTCGAAGGTGATCTGCCCCCGCCACATGGTGCCGATCCAGTTGAAGAACTTCATGCCGGTCGGCACGGCGATCAGGTAGCTCAGGAAGCTGAAGAACGGCAGCAGCACCTGGCCGGTGGCGAACATGTGGTGCGCCCAGACGCTCATCGACAGCGCGGCGATGGCGATGGTCGCGGCGACCAGGCCCTTGTAACCGAAGATCGGCTTGCGGGAGAAGACCGGGATGATCTCGCTGATGATGCCGAAGAACGGCAGCGCGATGATGTACACCTCGGGGTGGCCGAAGAACCAGAACAGGTGCTGCCAGAGCATCGGCCCGCCGGTCGCCGGGTCGTACACGTGGGCGCCGAGCAGCCGGTCCGCGGCGAGCGCGAAGAGCGCGGCGGCCAGCAGCGGGAAGACCAGGATCGCCAGCAGGCTGGTGACGAGCATGTTCCAGGTGAAGATCGGCATCCGGAACATGGTCATGCCGGGGGCGCGCAGGGTCAGGATCGTGGTGATCAGGTTGACCGCGCCGAGGATCGTGCCCAGACCGGAGATGGCCAGGCCGACGACCCACATGTTCGCGCCGACGCCCGGCGAGTGCTCGGCGGTGCTCAGCGGGGTGTAGGCGGTCCAGCCGAAGTCGGCCGCGCCACTCGGGGTGAGGAAACCGGCCGTGGCCATGGTGCCGCCGAACAGGTACAGCCAGTAGGCGAACGCGTTCAGCCGGGGAAAGGAGACGTCGGGCGCACCGATCTGCAGCGGTACGACGTAGTTCGCGAAGGCGAACACGATCGGCGTCGCGAAGAACAGCAGCATGATCGTGCCGTGCATGGTGAACAGCTGGTTGTACTGCTCAGGCGAGAGGAACTGCAGCCCCGGCCGAGCCAACTCGGCCCGCATGATCAGCGCCATCAGGCCACCGATCATGAAGAACGCGAACGCGGTGACCATGTACATGATCCCGATCTGCTTCGCGTCCGTGGTGCGCAGCAGCCGCGCGATGGCCGACCCCTTGACCGGCTCTCGGACCGGCCATGGCCGGGTCACGACCGGCTTGGGTGCGACGGTGGTCACGAATGGCCTCCGGTTCTCGGTTGTCTCGCTCGGCGCGCGCCTGTCATCTGCGAGCCGTCATCCGCAAGGAGGATAGTCCCCGGCAGGTGGCAGTGCCGCTGGGGGTCATCGGGCAGGATGGAGGGCCACCCTCACAGCGGGCCCACGAGCAACCGGTAGTGCTCCCGGAAGATTCGCCCGCCGCGACCGCGCAGCAGCGGGTCACGCAGCGCCGGCGACACGTCCCGGGTCCGGTTACGGTCCCGAGTCCGGTCCCGCACCCACCGGGTACGCGGCCGGCGGCGGCTCTCGTACGCGACCAGCGCCGCCTCGACGCTGCCGGCCGCGGTCAGCGACTCGGCGAGCACCACCGCGTCCTCCAGCGCCATCGCCGCGCCCTGGCTCAGCGTGGGCGCGGTGGCGTGCGCGGCATCACCGACCAGCAGCACCCGGCCACGGTGCCAGCGCCCCAGCTCGACCTCGTCGGTGAGCCCCACCTGCACCCGGTCGAGCGCCTCCAGCACCGCCGGGACCGGGCCGCCGTAGGAGCCGAAGAGTTCGTGCAGCCGGGCCAGCGGGTCGGCGGGGGGCTCGGTGCCGGCCTCGTCGGCGTACACGTGCAGTCGCCCGGCGCCGATCGGCACGACCAGGAAGCCGGCGCGCTGGCCGAGCAGGGCCGTCCAGTCGGCGACCTCCGGGCCGTCCCGGACCACGGCGCGGTAGACCACCTGCCCGGCCGGCTGGGGCGGGCCACCGAGCGCGGCCAGCGCACGGACCGCCGAGCGCGGCCCGTCCGCGCCGATGACCAGGTCGTACTCGCCGCCGGTGCCGTCGGTGAAGGTGACCCCGACGCCGGCGGGCAGCAACTCGACGGCGCTGACCTCGGCGCCGTGCCGGACGGCGCCACCCGCGCCGCTGAGCAGCACCTGGTAGAGGTCCCGACGGGGCAGTGCCCGACACTCGCCGACCCCGGCCCAGAGCGCGTCGAGATCCACCTCACAGAGCGGTTCGCCGGCCGCGTCGAGGAAACGCTGCCGGTGGATGACCCGGCCGAACGGGCGGACCGGGCCGTCCAGGTCCAGCCGGCGCAGCGCCCGCGCGGCGTTGCCAGGGAGATAGAGGCCGGCGTCGACGAACTCGTTCGGAGGCAGCTTCTCGGTGACGTCCGGCCGGAAGCCCGCCAGGCGCAGCGCCCGGGCCACGGCGAGACCGGCGATGCCCGCGCCGACGACGAGGATGCGCAGGGGGGGACCACCCATCGTGGTGTACGCCTCCGGAGGAGATCGGCACGCGTTGGAGGCAAGACACTACTCCCCGCGATTGACAGACGGTAGGCCCGGCCTCCCCGGCCCGCATCCGGTTGCACTCTCGTTGCATAGATGTAAATGTGTCGAACAACCATGGGAGCGCTCCCGCCGGTCCCGTCC
>NZ_SMKN01000343.1 GCF_004348675.1 Micromonospora sp. KC606
GGCCCAGCTTCGGGGCGGGCGGGGCGTCCTGCGTCCGGCCGGGCACCGCCGCGCTGCCCACCGCCTCGTCGCCGCCGGCCGAGAGCCGCTGCGGTGGATGCGCCCACGGCGACTCCCGGGTGGCGCCGCCCTCCACGGGTACGACCGGGGTGCCGAGCCCGCTCGGCGTGGCCACGTCGACGGGTGCCCCGGCGGGCGCGATCGGGACCGGGCCGGATTGCGTTTCGGCGCCGGTCACCCGTCCTGGGGTGGACGGGGCTGGGACCGAGTGGGTCTCCACGGGAGCCACCGGCCCGGCGTCGACCGGATACGTCTGGGTGGCGACCGAGGTGCCGGCCGAATCTCCGGTGCCGAGCGGGACGGCCGGCCCGGGCGTCATCGGCTGGTCCAGGGTGAACGGGAGGTCCAGGTCGACCGGGGCGCTCGGCCCCACCCGGGGCCCGGGCACGCGCTGTTCGGGCACACCGCCCGGCGTCGCCTCGCCGCCGTCCGGCCGCGACCGGAACTGGTCCGGCCCGGCCCCTTCGGCCGGCTGGGCCGCGTACCCGCCTTCGGCCGGCTGGGCCGCCGCCTGCCCGACGGTGTTTCCGTGGGATGCGTCACCCGGGTACCCGTACCCGTTGGACACGCCGGGGCCGTTCGGCGCGGACTCTTCGGGCGGGGCGGTCGGCACCGTCGGCTCGGCCTGGAGCGACGGCCAGTCGCCGTCGGGCGGCGGCGGGGCCCAGGCGCTCGTCGGCGGCCGGCCGACCTCGGCGGTCAGCGACGGGTACAGCGTCGAGGGCGAGCCACCCCAGGCCGGGGCGGGGTCGGTCGCGTCGGATGGCCAGAGCGGTTCGATGTCCCGCTCCGGCACCGGCTGCTGGCCGGGCAGTCGCGCCCGGTCGGCGTTCTCGTCCACCACGGTTCCTCCCCATTCCTCCTGCCGAGGATAGGCCGTCCCGTTCCGGTTACGGAGCGTAGTGAGGTGCCGGTCGGGTCAGATCGTCCAGACCGCCCAGGCACCCGGTTCGACCCACCAGGATCGCTTCCGGCTCAGCTCGCCCGCGACACCGTCGTCCAAAAAGGGAACCCGCTCGTCCCGGGGGACGACCGCCACGGCCCGCCCCCGGGCCCGGCGCACCTCGAACCGGACCTTCCTCCTGCCCAACGCGGAGCGGGTGACCACGGGAACGGCCACCGCCACCTCCAGCACGCCGTCGGCCGGGTCCGGGCCGGCCAGCAGAGGCAGCCCGTCGAGGCTCGCGTACCCGCCGGCGTTGCCGACCGCACAGGCCAGGATCGGGTCCTCGCCGTCGGCGAGCACCGCGTCGTCCACCTCCACCCGTCCGCGCCAGTGCAGCGGGCGGCCCGCCTCGTCGGCCGCGCCCAGCAGCGCGCCGTCCAGGGTCACCGAGCCGGCGTCGTTACGCAGCAGGTCGAGGCGGCGGGCCGTGCCGTCCAGCACCGCGCCGGCCACCGCCGCCGGGTCGCGCGGCAGGCCGAGCTGCGCGGCCAGGTCGTGCCGCGTGCCGGCACGGGCCGGGTCGAGCGGGAGAACACCCACCGGCGGCAGGTCCGGCACGGTGCGGTTGCCGGCCAGGTCCGTCGGGCGGCGGCTGGGCGGCGGGGCGTACCGGCGGACCAGCCGGCGAAGCACGGCGCGTAACTGGGAGTCACTGGCCGTAGCGACCACGAGCCGGGTCTTGGAGTCCTGGTCGGGCCAGGTGAGGCCGTCGGGGCGCGGCGGCGCATCCAGCCGGGTCAGCACCTCGTCGATCTCGGCGTCCGAGCGGGCGGTCACCGCCGCCACCCGGGCACCCCGGGCGGTCAACACGTCCGCGCAGGTCAACACTGGTACGCGGGGCGTCACGCAGCGCTCCTCGCGCCTCGCCGAGTTGGCCTCGCCGGCGCCACCGCAGCAGGCTCCGTCGCTGCCGCAGCCCTCACCGGGAGCGTCCCGCTCCGAGTCGAGGGTGAGCAGCACCACGTCGTACACGAGGGAGCCTCCTGCTTCTCGACGAACCCCTGCCGGTCCCGCCGTCACTACTTGTTAGCCTGACACCCCGGGCTCGCTGACCGGTCGCCGCCTGGCACCCGAGCCTTCTGGAGGCGAAGAAGATGCCAGCGATCGTGCTCATCGGCGCTCAGTGGGGCGACGAGGGCAAGGGCAAGGTTACCGACCTGCTGGGTGAGCGGGTCGACTACGTGGTGCGCTACTCCGGCGGCAACAACGCCGGGCACACGGTTATCACCCCCGACGGGCAGAAGTACGCGCTGCACCTGATGCCGTCCGGGGCGCTGTCGCCGAGCGCGATGATCATCATCGGCAACGGGGTGGTCGTCGACCCGAAGGTGCTGCTGGCCGAGATCGACGGCCTCGCCGAGCGGGGCGTGGACGTCTCCCGCCTGCGCATCTCCGGCGACGCGCACCTGATCATGCCGCACCACCGGGCGCTGGACCGGGTGGTCGAGCGCTACCTGGGCAGCGCCCGGATCGGCACCACCGGCCGGGGCATCGGCCCCGCGTACGGCGACAAGGTCGCCCGGATGGGCATCCGGCTGCAGGACCTGCTCGACCCGGGCATCCTGCGCAAGAAGCTGGAGCTGGCGCTGCGCGAGAAGAACCAACTGCTGTTCAAGGTCTACAACCGCAAGGCGATGGACGTCGACGCGACGATCGAGGAGTACCTGGGGTACGCGGAGCGGCTGAAGCCGTACATCGCGGAGACCAGGGTCATGCTCTGGGACGCCCTCGACCGGGGCGAGACGGTGCTGCTGGAGGGTGCCCAGGCCACCATGCTCGACATGGACCACGGCACGTACCCCTTCGTGACCTCGTCGAATCCGACGGCCGGCGGGGCGTGCGTGGGCGCGGGCATCCCGCCGACCGCGATCAACCGGGTGATCGCGGTCAGCAAGGCGTACACCACGCGGGTGGGTAGCGGCCCGTTCCCGACCGAGCTGTTCGACGACAACGGCCAGCACCTGCGCAAGATCGGCCACGAGTACGGCACCACCACCGGCCGGGAACGGCGCTGCGGCTGGTTCGACGCCGTCGTCGCCCGGTACGCCTGCCGCCTCAACGGCGTCACGGATCTGGTCGTCACCAAACTGGACGTGCTCACCGGCCTGGCGAAGGTGCCGATCTGCGTCGGGTACGAGATCAACGGCGAGCGCTTCGACGACATGCCGATGACGCAGACCGAATTCCACCACGCGAAGCCGATCTACGAGGAGCTCGACGGCTGGTGGGAGGACATCTCCAAGGCCCGGACCGAGGCCGAACTCCCGGAGAACGCCCGCCGCTACGTCGCCCGCATCGAGGAACTCACCGGCACCCGGGTCAGCGTGGTCGGCGTAGGCCCCGGCCGCGAGGAAAACGTCCAACGCCACCCCCTCC
>NZ_SMKN01000344.1 GCF_004348675.1 Micromonospora sp. KC606
GCTGCGGACAGCTCCGGGAGCCAGGTGTCCAGCGCGCTGCCCGCCGGGGTGGGCGCGGACGGGCGACGGGAGTCGTGCCGCCCCGGGGGCCGGGCGAGCGGCGGTCTGGGCGGTCCCGCCGGCCGCGGTGTGCTCGTGCCCGGCGTTGGGGTGCGCGGCGTGATGGATGACCCGCCGGCCATGACGGCCCGCCTGCCCATCAGTGGCACGCCGGAGCGCGGCCGGACCGGAGTGGACGGCCCGAGCAGGGCCCGGCAACGGCGCCGGCCAGAGCGCACCGGCCAGGCCACCACCGCCGCCGCCACGATCAGGAGCGCCGTAACCAGCCAGAGCAGCGGCGTCATGCCGGTCCCGCCGCGCCGGGCCACGGTTCGCTGAGGATCGGCGGCACCGCAACCCCCCGGCCCCGGAACAGGGTGGCCAGTGCCCGCCCGGCCAATCCGATGCCCCGTCCCCGGAGCCAGGCCGGCACGACAGTGACCAGTCGGTCGGGCCCTTCTGGCAGCAGGAGACAGACCGACTCCAGCACCCGGCCGTCGGACCCACGACGTACCTGAAGGAGCACCTGCAACGCAGCGGCCACCTGGGCGTGCAGCGCCGCCCGGGGCAGCCCGCCGAGCAACCCCAGCGCCTCCAGCCGGGCCGGCACGTCCGCCGGGGTGTTCGCATGCAGCGTCCCCGCCCCGCCGTCGTGGCCGGTGTTGAGCGCGGCGAGCAGGTCGACCACCTCCGCGCCCCGGCACTCCCCCACCACCAGCCGGTCGGGGCGCATCCGCAGTGCCTGCCGGACGAGTTCGCTGAGACCGACGGCGCCCGATCCCTCCACGTTGGCCGTGCGCGCCTGGAGCCCGACCACGTGCGGGTGCACGGGATGCAGTTCGGCGGCGTCCTCGACCAACACGATCCGCTCGGTCGGCGGGACCATCCCGAGCAGTGTGTTGAGCAGAGTGGTCTTGCCCGAACCGGTGCCGCCGGTGACCAGGTACGCGAGCCGGGCCGCGACGACGGCGGCGAGCAGCGGGGCGACGGGGCGGGGCACGGTGCCGTGGCGTACCAACTCGTCGAGGGTGAACGGCTGTTGCCGGAAGGTACGCAGGGACAGGTAGGGCCCGTCGGTCGCCACCGGTGGCAGGACGGCGTGCAGCCGGGTGCCGTCGGGCAGCCGCGCGTCGGCGTACGGGCAGCCGTCGTCCAGCCTGCGTCCGGCGGTCGCGGCAAGCCGCTGCGCCAGACGCCGTACGTCGTCGACGGTACCGATCGGCACCGCCACCTGACGTAGCCCGTCGCCTCGGTCGACCCAGACCCGTACCCCGTTGACCAGCACGTCGGTGACCTGCGGGTCGGCCAGCAGCGGGGCGAGTGGCCCGGCGCCGACGAGGTCGTCACGCACCCGGTCGGCTATCCGCAGCACGGCGGTGTCGCCGAGAACGGCGGCGGTCGACTCGGCGCGTACGGCGGAGACGATCGCGGCCGGGGTGACCGGGGTGACGTCGCCGGCGATGCGCTGCCGTACCCGGGCCGACAGATCGTCGGGGTGCGCGGTCATGCCGCACCCGGCACGGGCAGGCCGGTCAGTTCGCCGACGAGACGACGGCAGAGCGTGGCCAGTGGCCCACGCCCGCCCGCTGTAGGGGCTTCGCCGCGTTCCAGCCCTCGGCACAGTGCCGGCTCGGGCCGGAGCGTGCCGGCGAGCGGCAGCGCCAGTGCACGGGCCACCTCGACGGCCTTCAACCGCCCGGGGGCGGGGCCCCGCACGATGACGCCGAGCGCCGCGCAGTGCGGCGCGGCGGCGGCGACCACCCGGGCCGCCGCCGCAGCGGCTCGCAGCTCTGCGGGGACGACCAGGTACGCCTGATCGGCCGCCTGTAACGCGACGACGGCGGCGTCGTCGAGCTGGCGGGGCACGTCCACCACGACGAAGTCCCGGCCCCGACGGGCGGCATCGACCGTGGCGGCCATCGCCTGGGCGGGCAGGGCGAGCAGGTCGCCTCGGTCCCAGGAGAGCACCACCAGGTCGCCGCGGCTGGGCAACGCCTGCACCAGCGCGGGGGCGTCCACCCGGCCGTCGGCGTCGGTGAGCGCTGGCCAGCGGAGGCCGTCCAGTTCCTCCCAGCCGAGCACCAGGTCGAGGCCGCCGCCGAGCGGGTCGGCGTCGACGAGGAGCGTACGCAGCCGGGCCCGGGCGGCGGTGACCGCGAGCCCGCCGGCGAGGACGCTGGCCCCGGCACCACCTCGGCCGCCGAGCACCGCGACCGTGCGTGCCGGCCGGTCGAGCCGGGCGTCCACCCGGCATTCGGTGAACCGGTCCACCAGCCAGGGTTCGGCGGCCGGGAGGGTGGCGACGTGTTCGGCGCCGACGAGTTCGGCGACCTCCCAGCCCGGGTCGATCTCCCCGGTGCGGCCGACCATCACGGTACGCGTCCGCCGGGGCAACCGGGCTCGCAGGCACGCCTGGGCCTGGTCGTGGCCGATCAGAACGAGCGGGGCGGGCAGCCAGCGGGCCCGTGCGGCGGCGGGGTCGGCGGCCAGTTCGACCTCGGTGCCGCCCGCCGCGGCGAGCCGGAGCAGTTCGTCGAGGAGGTCGCTGTCGGCGGTTACCAGCAGCGGCAGTCGGCGCGGCGGTGCGGTGGTACGGAGGGACATCACGCCTCCAGCGGTCGGGCTCGGGTGTCGACCGAGACCCTGCTCCGGTCAACACCGGCCCGCCGGCCCTCCGCCGTCACCTGTGGATGACGACACCTCCTGTGGACAGCCACCACGCCCGGCGATGATCTGCTAAGCGCTGCGTCACGACCGCGCCGCCACCCAGCCTGCTACGAGCAAAAGTTACGTTTTTCCACCCTGTGGAGCCATTGACGGCGGGGAGCGCTCTCCCCGGATAATCGTTCCCCAGTGCCACCAGTGGAGTGGCTCCGCACACCCTCCGAAACGGGCCATGGCCAAATCATCCGACGAAACACCTCCCATCGGCGCGACCCTGCGTATCGGTGGTTGGCTGCCCGACTCCCGCCAACCGGCCCAGCCACCCGCGCCGCACCCCGACCCCATCCGGGACCGGTGGCAGCAGTCCGTGCCCGCGCCGTCCCGGCAGACCACCCAGCCGCCCTTACCGGCGACGTCCCAGAGATCCCCCGACCACCCGACCCGGACGCTGGTACTCGGCTGCCTCGCGGTCGGCGTGGTCGCCATGCTGGTGTTCGCACTCGCACCGCTCTGGTTCACCGCGCCCCGGCCCGAGCCGGGTGGAACGGCGTTCGTCCCGGCGCCCGGGTTCACTCAGGCCCCGGCCCCCGACCCGGTCAGCGCCACCGAGGACGCCACCTTCTCCCCGGCACCGGCCTCGCTCTCCACCCGGGCCACAGTGCCGTCC
>NZ_SMKN01000345.1 GCF_004348675.1 Micromonospora sp. KC606
ACAGGGCAACGTCCCCGCCAGGATCCCCAGCTCGTCCGCCCGCCGCCGCGCCTCCTCCAACGCCGCCTGCCGACCCTGCTCACCGGAGCGCAACTGCCGTTGACTCTCCTCCAGCGCCTCGATGTCCTGCTGCAGCCGCTTCTCCCGCGAATCCAGATCCGAGTAGATCCGGACCAGATCCTCCTGCCGGGTCGCCGCCAACGTCGGATCAGTCGACGTCGTCTTCAACTGCACCACCAGGGTGAACCCCAGCAACGCCAACAGCACCGCGATCATCACGCCCGCCGAACTGACCCGCCCGACCCCACCGAACCCAGTTGCCGCACCAGACGCCGGCTCGGAGTCCCGCTCCAGCACCGGGGCGGCCGGCGCCGCGTCCACCGCACCACCGTCACCGGCGCCCTCCTGCGATTCCTCCACCGGCGCCAACGGACTGATCTCATCCGGGTCCGGAGCCTCCGGCCTCGGATCCGGCTCACCCGCCGGCCCCGCCGGACGCCCCGGCGCCGCCGGCCCCGGCCACCCCGTCCCGGTCTCCCGCTGCTCGTCGTCCATCACCACAAACCTACGCCCGGAACAGGTGACGACGAATCGCCGCCACGTTGCCGAAGATCCGCACCCCCAACACGACCACCACGCCGGTGGACAGCTGACCACCCACCCCCAACTGGTCGCCCAGGTACACGATCAGACCCGCCACCAGCACGTTCGAGATGAACGACACCACGAACTGCTTGTCGTCGAAGATCCGGTCCAGCTTCGCCCGCACCCCACCGAACACCGCGTCCAACGCGGCCACCACCGCGATCGGCAGGTACGGCTGCAACGCGGCGGGCACGGTCGGATCCAAATAGATCCCGAGCACCACACCGGCGAGCAACGCCAGCACCGCGATCATCGGACACCTCCGGAAGGACTGGACGTACCCGGACCCGACGGCCCGGAACTGGACGAACGATTAACGGCAGTATCCGACGGCGACGAACCCGGACTGACCGACGGCTCCGCGTAGCGTAGCCGCGGCTCCGGCGCCGCCGGCAGGGTGAGACCCTCGGCCTCTCGCACCTCGAACGACAGGCCGGTCTGCTTCGCCACCCGACGCATCAGATACGCCGACCGGCTCTCCTCGAACCTGTCCCGCATCGACCCCGGCCCGATCGCCGACACCTCGTACGGACTCGTCACCGGCCGGAAGTCAACCAGGATCGCCGCACCCGCCGACCGGATCGTCGACGTCGCCGTCAACCGCTGCCCATTGACCGCCACCGCCTCCGCGCCCGCCGCCCACAGGTCGTTGGCCACCTTCTGCAGGTCCGAGTAGATAACCCGATCCGGACCCGCGTCCGAGTCACCGGTCACCGCGTCGCCCTCCTTCGGCGCCGCGTCGACCAGCCGCACCACCAGACCATCCCCGCGCACCCGCCCCAGCCCGGTGCCCGCCTCCAGGCTGCGCAACCGGGCCGCCTGCGAACCGCTCAGCGCCGCGTCCCGCTGCCGGTTCACCTCCTCCCGCAGCCGGTCCGCGCGGGCGGTCAACTCGTCGGTCTCCGCCTCCCGCTGCTTGATCTGCGCGATCAACCCGGCCCGCGCCTGGCTGCGGCTCGGCTCCTCGGCGAGGGCCTCCCGATACGCCACCGCGAACAGAAAACCCACCACCGCCACCACCAGGACGCTGACCGCACGCACGGTGGTCGCGCGCCACCCGGACGGAGACGGGAACTCCCGTCGCCGGGCCGCCGCGTCGGCGTACCCCGGGTCCAACGGGTTGCGGAACAACTCGGTGAGGAAGTCCGGGGTGAACGCGCGCGGCGGACGACCGCCGGAGTCCGGGCCGCCGCTCATGCCGCCGCTCCCCCGGACCGGGCGCGGGTCGCACGCACCAGCCGGCCTGCCTGGACCACGTACATCGCACCGGCTACCCAGTAGAGCACCAGCCCCCACCAGGCCAACCCCCAGCCGATCGCGGAGGCGGCCGTCGCCACCGTCGCCACCGAGGCGGCCAGCAACAGGAGCGGGAAGGCGGCAAGGAGCAGGAACGTCGCCGTCTTGCCCACGTAGTGCACCGGAGGCGGGCCGTACCCGTGCCGGCGCAGCACCGCCAGCGAGCCCAGCAACAGCAGCTCCCGGGCCAGCAACGCCGCGGTGAACTGCCACGGCACCACCTCGCGGGCGGTGAAGGCGAGCAACGTGGCGAGGATGTAAAGCCGGTCGGCGAACGGATCCAACAGCTCGCCGAGGCGGCTGACCTGGCCGAGTCGCCGGGCGATCCAGCCGTCCACCCAGTCGGTGGTGCCGCCGACCACGAGTACCACGACGGCTGCCACGTCGGCCTCCACCACCAGAAACAGGTAGAGAAACAGGGGCACCCCGAGCAGCCGGACGAAGCTGATCAGGTTCGGCAGGGTCAGCACCCGGTCACCGGCGCCCGCGATCCCGTCCGAGTCCTGAGGGTGCCCTGCCCGAACCGGCCGACGCGACACCGAACCTCCCTCCGCAGCACGCACCGGGTGCCCCGGCGGGACACCTCGGTGAGACGTGCGCGCTGACGGGCCGGCCACGCCGGCGCCTCGGCGATCCCGGGCGGGATCTCCCCCTGGTTGCCGGCGGCGGGCCAGTGGCCGTGGCCGGCGGGTTTGCGCAGCCACTATATCGGGCTCACGTCTTCGGTTCCGGGTTGCGTGTTTGCCCCGTGGTGGGTCGTGCGCCGTGGGGTGCGTCACCATCCGTAAAGCATCCTAGGACACTAGTGGCGTGACGTGATGGGTCGGCCATCGCGGCAGAGGATCAGGCGGTCCGGGCCGGCGCGTCGGTCGAAGTCGCGGTTCCCGCCTCGGCCGCCTGCGCGAAAGCCACCAGCGCCAGCAGCAACTCGTGCTGGGTCCGCTGCGGCATCCGGTCCAGCACCGCCTGCACCGCCCGGTGGCGACGCTCCTTCAGCTCCCGCAGCAGAGCCTCCGCCGCCGCGGTGGGCACCAGGCGGACCTCCCGCCGGTCGCGGGGATCGGCCACCCGGCGTAGCAGACCGGTTGCCTCCAGCCGGTCACAGAGCCGGCTCGCCGACGACGGTACGACGTCCAGCAACTCGGCCAGCCGGTTCACATTGGTCTCCGGCCGTTCGGTGATCAGGGAGAGCACCCGCAACTGGGTCGGCGAAACGGTCACGTGGTGCCGCGAGGTGGCCGACTCGAGCACCCCGATCAGGGCCTCGGCCGCCGCGTCGATCGCCGCCGCAAGATTCGGAGGTCGCTCCACCCGCTATGTCCCCTGCGATTGTCCGCTCGTACGTGGCCCGCCGTGTCACCGCCCGCCCGGC
>NZ_SMKN01000346.1 GCF_004348675.1 Micromonospora sp. KC606
CCCCGCGCCGCCCGGCCTGCGTTTCGCGGTGATCGGCATGGGCCGTCTCGGCGGGTACGAGTCCAACTACCTGTCCGACGCCGACGTGCTCTTCGTCTACGACCCGCCCGCCGGGGCGGACGAGAGCGCGGCCAGCGCCGCCGCACACGACATCGCCGAGGAGCTACGCCGGCTGCTCGGCATGCCCGCCCCCGACCCGCCGCTCGGCGTCGACGCCGACCTGCGGCCCGAGGGCCGCCAGGGGCCGCTGGTGCGCAGCCTCGCCGCGTACGCCCAGTACTACGCCCGGTGGTCGAAGGTGTGGGAGGCGCAGGCGCTGCTGCGGGCCCGGTTCGTCTGCGGCGACGCCGATCTGGGCGCCGAGTTCCAGGCAATGATCGACCCGATCCGCTACCCGGTCGGCGGCCTGACCCGCGAGCAGGCGGTGGAGATCCGCCGGATCAAGGCCCGGGTGGAGACCGAGCGGCTGCCCCGGGGCGCCGACCCGGCCACCCACACCAAGCTCGGCCGGGGTGGCCTGGCCGACGTCGAGTGGGCCGTGCAGCTGCTCCAGCTCCGGTACGCCGGAGCGCACCCGGGACTGCGCGGCACGCGCACCCTCGACGCGCTCGCGGCGGCCCGCGACGCCGGCCTGGTCGACCCGACGGACGCTGCGGAGATGACCGCCGGCTGGACCCTGGCCGCGCAGGTCCGCAACGCGCTGATGCTGGTCCGGGGCCGGGCCGGTGACCAGATGCCCCGACACGGCGTGGAGCTGGCCGGGGTGGTGCGGTTGCTCGGCCGCGACGACCCCGGCGAGTTCCTCGACGAGTATCTGCGCACCGGTCGGCGCTGCCGGGCGGCGATGCAGCGGGTCATGGAGTCCTGACTTGCGACACCGTCACCGGCGGCGGACCAGCACCAGGTGGTCGACCAGGGTGGCCGGCTGCCCGTCCGGCCCGGTCACCTCCCGCACCGGCGCGTCCAGCCGCTCGGGGTACCAGCCGTCCGGGTTCAGGTCGAGCGTCGCCAGGGTCTCCTGCGGGGTGGGGAACCGCACCTCCGGGTGGAACGCCCGGGACCACGACGGCGGCGCGCCGTGCTCGACGATCAGCAGTCGGCCGCCCGGCGCCACCGCCCGCGCCGCGGCCCGCAGCACCTCGGCCCGGGGGAACTCCAGCTTCGACTGGAGGAACTGGGCGGAGACCAGGTCGAAGCTGCCGTCCGGGAAGCCGCGGGCCAGGTCGTGCCGCCGGAAGTCGATCCGGTCGGCCACCCCGGCTGCGGCGGCCTCAGCCGCCGCCCGGTCCAGGGCGGTACGGGAGATGTCGACCGCGGTCACCCGCCAGCCCTGGCGGGCCAGCCAGACCGCGTCGGCGCCCTCCCCGCACCCCAGATCCAGCACGGTGCCGGCCGGCAGCGCCTCGGCGACCTCGACCAGCCGGGCGTTGGGCCGGCCGCTCCACCGCCGCTCCCGCTCGGCGTAGAGCGCGTCCCAGTGCCGAGCGGTCTCCGCGTCGACCGGTCCGTCCGCCGAGGCCGCTCGGTCGTCGGTCGTCGCCTCGGCGCTCCGTCCGCCGTCCGTCGCCTCGGCGGTGGGCCCGACGGCCGTGGCCGCGCGGCGGGCGGCGACCGCCCGGTCGGTCTCCTCGGCGACCAGTTCGGCGTTGAGCGCCGCCCCGGCCTTCATCCCCGCCGCCATGGCGACGGGGACGGTGGCCATCGGGTCGGTCACGTTGCCCGCCACCCGTACCCCCGGCACCGCCGTCGCGCCCTGCGGGTCGGCCGGCACGTGATCGCCGGTCACCGTGCCGGCCACCACGAACTCCGCCAGCGCCAGGCCGAGCCCGGCGAGCAGGTCGGCCCGTACCCGCGCCCGGGGCGCCACCACCAGCGCCTGCCGGGGCACCACCGCCCCGGAGGCCAGCCGCACGCCGGTGAGCCGGTCGTCGGTCACCTCCACCGCCGTCACCTCGCCTCCGACGATCCGCACGCCCCGCGCCGCGAGCTGCTCAGTCTGGTCCGGGGTCAACGCCGGTCCGGTGTGCGCGAACAGCACCACGTCGTCGGTGAGCTGGCGGAACAGCAGGGCTTGGTGGACGGCGGTGGGACCGGTGGCGAGCACCCCGACGGCCTGGTCGCGGACCTCCCAGCCGTGGCAGTACGGGCAGTGCAGCACGTCTCGGCCCCACCGTCCGGCGAGCCCGGCGATCTCGGGCAGCTCGTCGACCAGCCCGGTGGTCACCAGCAGCCGGCGTGCGAGCACCTGCCGCCCGCCGGTCAGCTCCACGGTGAGCCGGAGGCCGTCGGGAGTGTCCGACCGGAGGGCCGTGGTGACCGTGCCGTCGATCACCTCGACGCCGTACCGGGCGAGTTCGGCGCGGCCCTTGGCGTACAGCTCGGCCGGGGGCACCCCGTCGTTGGTCAGCAGGTTGTGCACCTGGGCGGAGGGGGCGTTGCGGGGTGCGCCGCCGTCCACCACCAGCACCGACCGGCGCGAGCGCCCCAGCGCCAGCGCCCCGCTCAGCCCGGCCGCCCCGCCGCCGACCACCACCACGTCGTACGAATCTGTCATCGTCGTCTCCACTCCGTTCGGTGCTCCGGATCGTCCGGGTCGCCGGCCGTGTTGACAAGAAATGTTGCCGGGATGGCAAACTCGCGGGATGACGGAGAACGCTTTCCCGGCTTTGCCTGGCCCGGACACGCCGGACGAGGTCCTGACGGCGGTCGGGCCACGGCTGCGGGCGCTGCGCCAGCAGCGGAACGTGACCCTGGCCCAGCTCTCCGCGGCCACCGGGATCTCGGTCAGCACGCTGTCGAGGCTGGAGTCCGGGGGCCGCCGGCCCACCCTGGAGCTGCTGTTGGCGTTGGCCCGGTTCCACCGGGTGCCGCTCGACGACCTGGTGGGCGCGCCGGAGACCGGGGATCCCCGGGTCCGGCCCCGGCCGGTGCGCCGGGGCGAGGTGACCATCCTGCCGCTGACCCGCCGCCCCGGCGGCGTCCAGGCGTACAAGATGATCTACCCGCCGCGGACGGCGACCCGCGAGCCGGAACAGCAGGTGCACGAGGGCTACGAATGGCTGTACGTGCTCGCCGGCCGGTGCCGGCTGCTGCTCGGCCGGCACGAGTTAACCCTGGAGGCGGGCGAGGTCGCCGAGTTCGACACCCGTACGCCGCACTGGTTCGGCAACCCGTTCGACGCTGCGCTGGAGATCCTCAGCCTCTTCGGGCCGCAGGGGGAACGCCTACATGTCCGTGCCCGCTCCGCGCCTGCCTGATCGTTCCTGCCCGCCCCTTCGCCCGCCTGGTCCTCGCCGTCCCGG
>NZ_SMKN01000347.1 GCF_004348675.1 Micromonospora sp. KC606
CGCCCCGCCCGCCCCGCCGACCGTGGTGCCGCAGGCGGTGGCCGGCCTGAGGGTCGTCCACGCCGACGACGACATCGTGGTGGTCGACAAGCCGGTCGGGGTCGCCGCCCACCCCAGCCCGGGTTGGAGCGGGCCGACGGTGATCGGCGGCCTGGCCGGCATCGGGCACCGCATCTCCACCAGCGGCGCCGCCGAGCGCCAGGGCGTGGTGCACCGCCTCGACGTGGGCACCACCGGGATCATGGTGGTGGCCAAGAGCGAGCAGGCGTACACGGCGTTGAAGCGGGCTTTCAAGTACCGCGAGGTGGAGAAGCGCTATCACGCCGTCGTGCAGGGTCACCCCGATCCGCTGCGCGGCACCATCGACGCCCCGATCGACCGGCACCCACACCACGACTACCGCTGGGCCGTGGTCTCTGGCGGCAAGCCCAGCGTCACCCACTACGACACCCTGGAGGCGTTCCCTGCCGCCAGCCTGCTCGACGTCAGGCTGGAGACCGGCCGGACGCACCAGATCCGGGTGCACTTCTCGACCCTGCGGCACCCGTGCGTGGGCGACCTGACCTACGGCGCGGACCCGACCCTGTCGGGCCGGCTGGGGCTGGGCCGGCAGTGGCTGCACGCCCGGTCGCTGAGCTTCCGGCATCCGCGCACCGGCGACGAGGTGACCTTTGTCAGCGAGTACCCGGACGACCTGGCGCGCGCGCTGGCGATCCTGCGCGACTGACGTGTCCACGGCGCTCGTCCCGACCGCCCCGGCGGTGGGCGATTCGTCGGAAGCGGCACCGGCCGTGATCAGTTCCTCACCGCCGCCCGACGGTGGGGCCGCAGCCCTGACACCGGGTGCCACCTCCAAAAACACGGCTCGGGCGGCCGTCGTGGCCCGGAATGTGGCAAGGATGCCGTCAGTGGATGTGCACGGACAGGTGTGGTCCGAATAGGGTTTCGTTCGTAGCCTGTCAGGCGGAGATCGATGGTGCGGGAGGGCGAGCCTTGGACGGCACCGAGACCGGCTGGGGTCGGTCGGCCGAAGCGGCACCGCGATGGCGGGCGCTGCTCGACCGTGCCCGCCTCGGCGGCCGGGCCGCCGAGCACGGGGAGCCCGACCGTCGGGCGGAGGAGCCGCCGCGCGAGCCGCTGCCCCGGCGTGGGCAGGGCAACGGCTGGTCCGGGCGGGGCTCGGCCGCCGTGCCGCCGCAACCGACGTACGGCGCTGATCCCGGCTACCAGGCGGAGGGGACGTACCGGCCCGACCCGGGCTACCGCGCCCAGACCGGCCACCAGCCCGAGCCGGGCTACCGCGCCCAGACCGGCCACCAGCCCGAGCCGGGCTACCCGTCCGAGCCGGGCTACCGGCCCGACCCGGGGTACCCGGAGCCGGTGGCCGAGTCGCGGTACGCGCTGCTCGACAACGGCTACCGGCATGAACCGCCGCCGACGGAGTCGCGCTACGCGCCGCTGCTCGACGAGGGCTACCGGCCCGGCTACGCCCCGCCGGACCCGGCGTACCCGCAGCCGCCGACGTTCCAGCCCGAGCCGACCTACCAGCCGGAGCCGGCGTACCCGCCGGCGGTGGCGGCCGACCGGGGATACCCGGCGCGGATCGAGCCGGCCCGGATCGAGTGGCGTGCGCAGACCCCGCAGGACGAGCAGGAGAGGGCCGCCGCCGTTCTCCGCCGTGACCTGGGCACCCCCCGGGTGCTCGCCTTCGCCAACCCGAAGGGCGGGGTGCACAAGACCACCGCCACGGTGCTCGCCGCCGCCACCGTCGGTAGTGTCCGTGGCCGGGGCGTGCTGGCGTGGGACGACAACGAGCTTCGGGGCACCCTCGGGCTGCGCGCGGGCAGCGCCCGGCACGCCCGGACGATCCGGCACCTGATCAGCGACCTGGCGCATATCGAGATTCGCGAGGGGGCCGAGCTGCTGGCCGCCCTCGACGACTACCTGCGGCACGCCTCCGACGGCTCGTACGACGTGTTGGCCGGCGAGGAGAGCCCGCGGTTCGCTCAGCGTTTGGACCAGTTCACCGTCAAGCGGGTGCTGGAGCTGCTGCGCCGCACCCACGACGTGGTCTGCGTGGACACCGGCAACAACGTGGAGAGCCCGAACTGGCGGACGGTCATGAACGCCGCCGACCAGCTCGTGGTGACCACCGTGCCCCGGGAGGACGCCGCGTTCAGCGCCGACTGGATGCTGGACCTGCTGCACGAGGTGGGCATGGGCGAACTGGCCGACAACGCGGTGACCCTGATCTCCTGCCCCACGCCGGGTCGCACCAGCCTCCAGGCCGACCTGGAGCGGCACTTCGCCACCCGCACCAGGGCGGTGGCCGTGGTGCCGTACGATCCGGCGCTGGAGACCGGCTCCTCGATCGACTACCACCAGCTCCAGCCCGAGACCCGGCAGGCGTGGCTGCGGGCCGCCGCGGTGATGTTGGAGCCGTTCGCCCGCTGAGTGGGTGCCTGGCCACCGACGCCCCGCAGCACAGCCTCACCTGAGAAGATCGTCCGGTGAGCCCGGACACCCCCGAACCGCACCGGCCCGTCGACCGTCCCGACGAGCCGGGTGGTGCCGATCCGGCATCCGCCGGCCCCTCGGCGGCCGTCTCGCCCGATGCCGGGCCGCAGGCCGGCTCCTGGCCGCCGCCCGGGCTGTCCTGGCCCCCGGCGTACGCCGGCGCCCCGCAGCCGCCCGGCCCGGCCCGGCGCGGCGTGGCGGTGGCCGCCGCGACCCTGCTCGGGCTCACCGCGCTGGGGGTGCCGCTCGGCCTGCTGTGGGCCGTCGTGGCGCCGGAAACCCCCGTGATCAAGACCCCCGGCGGCGCGATCTACGCTCAGCCCCAGCCAGAGCAGCCGATCGCTGCCGACGGCTGGTTCAGCCTGCTCGGGTTCGGGTTCGGGGTGCTCGTCGCGATCGGGCTGTGGGTGGTGCTGCGCCGCCGCCGAGGGCCCGCCGTGCTCGGCGTGACCGCCCTCGGCGCGCTCGGGGCCGCGCTGGTCGCCTGGCAGCTGGGCCGCCGCATCGGGCTGGCCGGCTACGAGCGGCTGCTGGCCGGCGCCCCGGACGGCACCGCCTTCAGCAAGCCCGCCGACCTGCGCGCCGGCGGCATCGAGTGGGTATTCGGCGTGCTGCCGGTGCCCTTCGGCAACGTGTTGCTGCCGGCGTTCGCCGCCGCCGTGACGTACACCCTGCTGGCCGGCTGGTCCCGCTGGCCGTCGCTGCGCCCGGAACCCGAGCTGCCCGACCC
>NZ_SMKN01000348.1 GCF_004348675.1 Micromonospora sp. KC606
GTCGTGGGCGGGGCCGCCGAGGCGTACGAGACGGTGCAGGGCACCGCGAACTCCGCGCCCAGCGCGGCGGCGACCCGGCCCACCGAGGCCCGTGCCCGGGCGACCCGGGTGCCCGCCGCCGCCAGCACCAGCGCGTCCAGCCCGCCCGACTCCACCTCAGCCAACCGTCGGCGCAGCCCGGCCAGCAGCCCCGGGTCCACCGTGCCGTCCGCGGGCCCCAGCACGTCGGTCACCCGTACCGCCAACTCCGGGGCCGACTCACGGGCCGCCGCCACCGCCGCCGGGACGTCCACCCGCCGGTGGTACGCGGCGGTGAGCAACAGCGGCACCACCACCGCCTCGGCATGCCCGGCCGCCGCGAGGCCGAGCAGCACCTCCGTCGGCCCCGGGTCGGTGTGGTCCAGCCAGCTCGGCAGCACCACCGTGCCGGGACGGGCCGCCTCGACGGCCCGGGCGAGCGCCCGGGTGGCTTCCGCCGCCCGCCCGTCCCGGCTGCCGTGCGCGACCAGCACCACCGGCGCGCCGCCGCCCACGCCGGCCGCCGGAGGAGTGTCCGGCCCGGTCAGACGTGCAGGCCGCACTCGGTCTTCTCGAACATGGCCCACCGGCCGGCCCGCGGGTCCTCCCCGGCCTTGGTCCGCCGGGTGCAGGGCCAGCAGCCGATCGAGCCGTAGCCGCGGCTGAACAGCTCGTTGACCGGGATGTCGTATCGGGCGATGTAGGAGTCGACGTCGGCCTGGGTCCAGGCGGCGATCGGGTTGACCTTCACCTTTCCCCGCCGAGGGTCGAAGGTCACCACCGGCGTGTTCGCCCGGGTGGGCGACTCGTCCCGGCGCAGCCCGGCCGCCCAGGCGTCGTACCCCGCGAGGGCCCGCTCCAGCGGCTCCACCTTGCGCAGCTGGCAGCAGTCGTCCGGGGAGCGGTTGAACAGCCGGGGGCCGTACTCGGCGTCCTGCTGGCCGACGGTCTGCCGGGGCCGGATCGACCGGACGTTCACCGGCAGGCGGCGGGCCACCTCGTCGCGGACCTTGAGGGTCTCCGGGAAGTGCAGCCCGGTGTCGAGGAAGACCACGTCGACCCCGGGAGCGACCCGGGACACCAGGTGGGCGAGGACGGCGTCCGCCATCGAGCTGGTGACGCAGAACCGGTCGCCGAAGGTCTCGGCCGCCCAGCGGGCGATCTCCAGCGCCGGCGCGCCCTCCAGCTCGCGGCCGGCCCGCTCGGCCAGCGCGCGCAGCTCCTCGGGGCCGCGGCGGGCCGGGTCGGCCGGTTGCGGCCCGCCCGGGCCGACCAGGCCCAGGTTCGTCGCGGACAGCAGCTTCATCGGGCCACCACCTTGCTGAGCAGGCCGGTGAACTTCACGGTGAAGACCCGCGCGCAGGCGTGGCACTCCCAGGCGCCGTGCCCGGCCTCGTTCGGCCGCAGGTCCTCCTCACCGCAGTAGGGGCAGTAGAGAGGCGCGGATCGTGTCTCACTCAACGCAGTTCCTCCTCGTCGACCCTGATCACCCAGTTGGCGAACGTCTCGCCCTCGGTCCGGCTCGCCAGGTAACGGCGGGCCAGTCGTTCCACGTACTCGGGAAGCTCGTCGGCGGTGGTCCTCAGGCCACGCAGCTTGCGGCCGAACCCGGCGCTCTGCCCCTGTGCCATGCCCAGGCCACCGCCGAGGTGCACCTGGAAGCCCTCCACCTGGCGGCCGTCCGGGCCCACCACCAGCTGGCCCTTGAGCCCGATGTCGGCGACCTGCGTGCGGGCGCAGGCGTTCGGGCAACCGTTGATGTGGATGGAGATGTCGGCGTCGAAGTCGCGCAGCCGCTGCTCCAGCCGGGCCACCAGTTCCTCGCCGCGCCGCTTGGTCTCGACGATGGCGAGCTTGCAGTACTCGATGCCGGTGCAGGCCATGGTGCCGCGCCGCCAGGCCGACGGCCGTGCCTCCAGGCCGATCCCGCGCAGCGCGTCGACCAGGGACTCCGTCCGCTCCGGCGCCACGTCCAGCACCAACAGTTTCTGGTACGGGGTGAGCCGCACCCGGTCGCTGCCGTGCGCCTCGGCCACGTCGGCGAGCTGGGCCAGCTGGGTGCCGGAGACCCGCCCCACCACCGGAGCGGCCCCGACGAGGTTCCGCCCGTCACGCTGCCGGTGCACGCCGATGTGGTCGACCGGCTTCGCCGGCAGTTGCGGGGCGGGGCCGTCCAGCAGGGTCCGGCCCAGGTACTCCTTCTCCAGCACCTCCCGGAACTTCTCCACACCCCAGTCGGCGACCAGGAACTTCAGCCGGGCCCGGTTGCGCAGCCGGCGGTAGCCGTAGTCGCGGAAGATGCCGACCACTCCGGCCCAGACGTCCGGCACCTCGGTCAGCGGCACCCAGACGCCGAGCCGCTTGGCCAGCATCGGATTGGTGGAGAGCCCGCCGCCGACCCAGACGTCGAAGCCAGGGCCGTGCTCGGGGTGGTCCACGCCGAGGAAGGCGATGTCGTTGGCCTCGTACGGGGTGTCGACCAGCCAGGAGATCGAGGTCTTGAACTTGCGCGGCAGGTTGGAGTACGCCTTGTCGCCGACGTACCGGCGGACGATCTCGTCGATGGCCGGGGTCGGGTCGACCAGCTCGGCCTCGGCCACCCCGGCGACCGGACTGCCGAGCACGATGCGCGGGCAGTCACCGCACGCCTCGGTGGTCTGCAGGCCGACCGACTCCAGCCGGCGCCAGATCTCCGGCATGTCCTCGACCCGGATCCAGTGGTACTGGACGTTCTGCCGATCGGTGATGTCGGCCGTGTCCCGGGCGAACTCCCGGGAGATGTCGGCGACCACCCGCAGCTGGGCCAGGTTGAGCTGCCCGCCGTCGATCCGGACCCGGAGCATGAAGAACTCGTCCTCCAGCTCGTGCGGTTCCAGCACGGCCGTCCGGCCGCCGTCGATGCCCGCCTTGCGCTGGGTGTAGAGGCCCCACCAGCGGAACCGGCCCCGCAGGTCCTGCGGGTCGATGGAGGCGAAGCCCCGGTGGGCGTAGATGTTCTCGATCCGGGCCCGAACGTTCAGCGGGTTGTCGTCCTTCTTGATCCGCTCGTTGGCGTTGAGCGGCTCGCGGTGCCCGAGCGCCCACTGCCCCTCACCGCGGGCGCGTCGGGGTGCGCGGGCGGCCGGCGCCGTCGGGGTGCTGGGGCGGGCG
>NZ_SMKN01000349.1 GCF_004348675.1 Micromonospora sp. KC606
CCCCCACCCCCGCCCCCTGGCCGACCGTGCGGGCGCTGCTGCTGCACGGCGACCACACCGGTGGGGCCGCCGCCGGGTCGCTGCCCGGCGAGTCGTCCCGCCGTGCCCGGCAGGCCCGGGCCGGCACCGGACCGCTGGCCCGGCTGGCCGCCGAGGCCGGTGCGACTCTCCAGGTGGTGGACACCCCGTCGGCCGCGCCGATGGAACAGGAGCCGGCGCTCGGCGCCGCCGCCGTCGAGTCGGCCCTGCGCCACGGCTGGCGGCTGGCCGAGGAGGCCGCCGACGCGGGTGTACAACTGCTGGTGCTCGGGGCGTGCGGGGCCGGTGCCGAGACGGCGGCAGCCGCCGTGCTCACCGCCACCGCCGGCGCCGAGGCCCCGGCGGTGCTCAGCCGGGTGTACACCGCCGACGGCCAGATCGACGACGCGGCGTGGATGGTGCGGTGCGCGGCGGTCCGGGACGCGCTGCACCGCACCCGCCAGTCCTCCCGGGACGCCAAGGAGGTGCTCGCCGAGCTGGGTGGCGGGGACGTCGCGGTGGCTACCGGCGTGCTGCTCGGGGCGGCCGCCCGCCGGCTGCCTGTGCTGTTGGACGGCCCGGTCGGCCTGGCCGCCGGCATGATCAGCCGGGACCTGGCCGGGCAGGTCCGGCACTGGTGCCTGCTGGCCGACCACGGCGGCCAACCGGCCGTCCGGCTCGCCGCCGACGTGCTCGGCCTGACCCCGCTGCTCGACCTGCGCCTGGACCTCGGTGAGGGGGCGAACGCGCTGGCCGCGCTGCCGTTGTTGCGTTCGGTGCTGTCGCTGGCCGCCGCGCTGCCCAGCCATCCGCAGTTGGGCGGGCCCGACTCCGACGAGCTGGACTTCACCGAACCGGAACCGGCCGGACCGGGCCCCACCACCACCCAGCCCGACTTCACGGGATCCGAGCCGGCCGCACCCGGCCCCACCACCATTCAACCCGACTTCACCGAAGCCGAGCCGGCCGCACCCGGCCCGACCGACACGGCGACGGAGGCGGACCCGTCCGGCCGGCGTGCCGGCTGAACCGGGCCGGGTCGACGGCCTACGGCTGGCACTGACCACCTTCACCACACTGCCGGTCCGCGCCGGCCGGATCGATCGGGCGGTCGCCGGCCGGGCGATGGCGCTCGCCCCGCTGGTCGGGGCGGGGCTCGGCGCGGCGCTGGCGGGTGTGCTGCTGCTCCTGGCCCCGTTCGTCCCGCCCCTGGTCGCCGCCGGGGTGACCGTGGGCTGCGCGGCCCTGGGCACCCGGGGCCTGCACCTGGACGGGCTCGCCGACACCGTGGACGCGCTGGGATCGTATCGGCGGGGGTCGGCGGCGCTGGAGATCATGAAGAAGCCGGACGTGGGGCCGTTCGGGGTGGTCGCGTTGGTGGTCGTACTCCTGCTCCAGGCGGCGACGCTCGCGGAGCTGGCCGGACGGTCCCGGCCGGCGGCGCTCGCGGCGGTGGTCGCGGCGACGGCGGCGGGACGGCTCGCGGTGGGTCTCGCCTGCCGGCGCGGGGTGCCGGCGGCCCGGCCGGACGGGCTGGGGGCGCTGGTCGCCGGCACGGTCGGACCGGTCCCACTCGTGCTCGGCACGGCCGCCGTCGCGCTCGCGGCCGCCCCGGCGGTGCCGGGCCGGCCGTGGCAGGGCCCGCTGGTGGTGCTGGCCGCGCTGGCCGTCGCCGCCGGGCTCCTGCGGCATGCGGTACGCCGGTTCGGCGGCGTCACCGGCGACGTGCTCGGGGCGGGTGTGGAGACCGTCACCACGCTGGTCTACCTGGGGCTCGTGCTGTCCGCCTGAATGCGGCCCACGTTCCCGGGTAGCGTTTGCCCCGACGGCACCGGCGCACCTGGGGGACGCATGCTCATCACGGACGACTTCCTGCCGGTTCCGGTGCCGGAGTCGCTGAGCGCGACCTACCTGGTGCCGATGGCGGGGATGCCCCGGGTGAGCCCGAAGACCGCGGTCCGGGCCCTGGAAGGGCGACTGGCCGAGCCGGTGCACGGGCTCGCGCGGCAGATGCTGGACAGCCCGCTGATGAGCGTGGACACCCGGCCGATCGACGAGTTCCCGGAGCTGCCGCCGGATCTGCTCACCGCGTTCGGGGCCACCGAGGCGCAGCTCGGCCGGCTGGCCGCGGCCAGCCACCTGGTGGTGGTGCAGGCCGAGTACCGGCCCGGGTGGCCGCCGGCCCACGAGTGGGCGGCCCGCGCGGTCGCCGCCGCGGTCGCCGAGTCGGCCGACGGTGATGTGGTGGACGTCTTCGGCCTGCAGTTCCTCGACCCGGCGACCGCGCTGCGCTCGTTGCCCGACGCGCAGGGCCGGGTACGCCTGGTCGACTGGGTGCTGGTGCCGTACTCCTCGGACGCGGAGGGGCTCTGGTTCACCACCAAGGGGCTGCGCCGGTTCGGGCTGCTGGAGTTGCAGACCCAGGGTGTGCCCGACCATCTCACCCGGGCCTGGGGCGCGGTGATGACCGGCGCGGCCCGGCGGCTGCTGCGGGACTGGACCGACGGGCTGGCCGGCGAGGAGGTGCCCGCGTTCGTGCAGTTGCCGGTGCTGGCGACGGTGACCGGGCACGACATCGCGGTGGCGTACGGCAACCCGGAGCAGCACGGCGCCACCGCCCCGGTGCTGCTGCGGCTGGAGCTGGATCCGGCGACGGACCCGGAGGCCGACTCGTTCCTCAGCCTGCGCCCGCCGCCCGGTCACCCGGGGCCGGACGGGAAGTACTTCGCGGTGGCCTGCGCCACGCTCTTCTCCGGCATCCAGCCGGACGTCCGCTACGCCCGCTCCGGTGACGCGATGAGCCGGGCGGTCGCCACCGCGCGGGCCGGCCTGCACGACATCCGGGCCCGGTTCGTCGCCGGTCAGCTCCCACCGGAGTCACAGCTGGTGGTCAAGTACGGCCTGCCCGGCGACGAGGGCCCCGAGTACGTCTGGGCCGCGGTGACCTCGTGGGAGGCTCCCGAGCGGATCGTCGGCGCCAGCGCCAGCGACGCCAACACCGACCCGACCGTGCGGATCGGCTCCCCGGTCGTGGTGGAGGCGGCGGACGTGGTCGACTGGGCCCTGCTGGACGGCACCGGCGTCATCGAGGGCGGCTGGACCCAGGCCGTCCTCGACGCCGGCGAACGCCCCCACCCCACTCACTGACCC
>NZ_SMKN01000034.1 GCF_004348675.1 Micromonospora sp. KC606
CGGCGGGCGAGGTCCGCCACGCCTCCGCCCCGAACGCGATCAGCGGCAGCTACCTCGTCGTCCTGAAGAGCGACGTCGTCGGCACCGCCAACACCCGCGCCGCCCGTACGGCCGTGCCGGACCGGGCCACCGCCCTGACGAAGCGGTACGGGGGCAGCGTCGGCGACGTCTACAGCGCCGCCATCACCGGCTTCAGCGCCAAGATGAGCGCCGCCCAGGCCCGCCGGCTGGCGGCCGACCCCGCGGTCGCCTACGTCGAGCAGGACCAGGTGCTCACCGTCCAGGCGACGCAGGCCAACCCGCCGTCCTGGGGTCTGGACCGGATCGACCAGCGCAACCTGCCGTTGAGCCGTAGCTACACCTACCCGAACACCGCCTCGAACGTGCGGGCCTACATCATCGACACCGGCATCCGGACCACCCACACCGACTTCGGTGGCCGGGCGACCTGGGGCACCAACACCGTCGACAGCAACAACACCGACTGCAACGGTCACGGCACCCACGTCGCCGGCACCGTCGGCGGCACCGCGTACGGCGTTGCCAAGGGCGTCCGCCTGGTCGCCGTCAAGGTGCTCAACTGCAGCGGCAGCGGCAGCACCACCGGCGTCGTCAACGGCGTCAACTGGGTGACCGCCAACGCCGTCAAGCCGGCCGTGGCCAACATGAGCCTCGGCGGCGGCGCCAGCACCACGCTGGACAACGCGGTGTCCAACTCGATCAGGTCCGGCATCACGTACGCGCTGGCGGCCGGCAACTCCAACGCCAACGCCTGCAACTCGTCGCCGGCCCGGGTCGCCGCCGGCCTCACCGTCGGCGCCACCACCAGCACCGACGCCCGTTCGTCCTTCTCGAACTACGGCAGCTGCGTGGACATCTTCGCCCCCGGCTCGAACATCGTCTCGGCGTACCGGACCAGCGACACCGCCACCAGCAGCCTCAGCGGCACCTCGATGGCCGCGCCGCACGTGGCCGGCGCCGCCGCGCTCGTGCTGAACGCCAACCCCTCGTACACCCCGGCGCAGGTGGGCAGCTACCTGACCGGCAACGCCACCACCGGCGTGGTGACCAACCCGGGCAGCGGCTCGCCGAACCGGCTGCTCTACATCGTCAACTGACGATCCGCGTTCCGCGCGGCCCGGTGGACGTCACCCCGTCCACCGGGCCGTGTCGCGTTGCCCGCTGCCTTCCGGCGATCAGCCGACCGGCAGCGCCGGAGCCGCCACCGGCGTGGCGGTCGGCTCGGCGGGCCAGGCGCGGGCCCGACCCTCGACGTGGACGCCGACCTCGGCGCCGACCGGCACCGGGTCCGCCTCGTCCCAGATCCGCGCGGTGACCCGGGTGCCGTCGGCCAGCCGCAGGGCGACCAGCGCATCGTGGCCGTGGAAGTCGTGGCGCAGCACGGTGGCGGTAACCGCCGCCCCGCCCGCGGCGGGGGTCAGCCGCAGCTGCTCCGGCCGGAGCAACACCGTCACTGGGCCGTGCGCCGCGCCGATGATCGGCAGGATTCCCAGCGGGGTGCGGGCGGTGTCGCCGGAGGCGACCGCCGGCAGCAGCACCGCCTCCCCGACGAACCCGGCCACCCACTCGTCCGCGGGTTCGCGGTAGAGCGTGGTCGGTGGGGCTGCCTGCACCACCCGCCCGGAGCGCAGCACCACCACCCGGTCCGCCACCGACAGGGCCTCACCCTGGTCATGGGTGACCAGCACCGCGGTCGCGCCGTCGGCGCGCAGCGCTTCCCGGATGTCGTGCCGCAGCCCGGCCCGCAGCCCGGCGTCCAGCGCGCTGAACGGCTCGTCCAGCAGCACCAACGACGGCCGCGGCGCGAGCGCCCGAGCCACCGCGACCCGCTGCTGCTGGCCGCCGGAGAGCTGGTGCGGCATCCGGTCGCCGTACCCGGCCAGCCCGACCAGGGCCAGCACCTCGTCGACCCGGTCGCCGCGCCGGGCGGCCCGATCCAGGCCGTACCCGATGTTGGCGGCCACCGTCAGGTGCGGGAAGAGCGCGCCCTCCTGCGGCACCACGGCGATCCGGCGGCGGTGCGCCGGCAGGTGGCGGCCCGGGCCGGCCACCTCCCGCCCGTCGACCTGGACGGTGCCGGCGTCCAGCCGCTCGAAGCCGGCCAGGCAGCGCAGCAGGGTGGTCTTGCCGCAGCCGGACGGGCCGAGCACCGCGGTCAGCGCACCAGCCGGGACGGTGAGGTCCACCCCGTCCAGCGCGGTCACCGGGCCGTACCGTTTCCCGACGCCGGCCAGCACGACCTCACTCATCGGGCCTCCTTGTCGAGCAGGCCGCCCCGGGCGACCAGCCACCAGGTCGGCAGCGCCGAGATGGCCACCAGCAGCGCGGCGTACGGCGCGGCGGCGGCGTACGCCCCGACGGAGGTGGCCGTCCACAGCTCGGTGGCGAGGGTGTCGGTGCCGGTCGGTCGGAGCAGCAGGGTGGCCGGCAGTTCCTTCATGCCGGTGAGGAAGACCAGGGCCGCCCCCGCCCCGATCCCGGGCAGGGTCAGCGGCAGGGTGACGGTGCGCAGCACCGCCAGCGGCCCACGCCCGAGCGAGCGGGCCACCTCCTCCAACCCGGGCGGGGCCTGGCCGGCGGCGCCCGCCACCGCGCCGACGGCCAGTGGCAGGAAGAGCGTGGCGTAGGCGAGCGCCAGCAGCCACGACGTCTGGTAGAGCGGTCGGGCCACGGTGATGCCGAAGAAGATCAGCGACAGTCCGATCACCACGCCGGGCAGCGCGTGGGCGAGGTAGGCGAGCCGGTCCAGCACGGTCGCCAGCGGGCCGGGGGCGCGGGCGGTGAGCAGCCCGAGCGGCAGGGCCAGCAACATGGTCAGGGCGGCGCCGGCCAGCGACAGCCAGAGCGAGTTGCCGGCGGCTGCGGCGACCTCGGCCAGCGCGCCGGGGCGGGACACCCCGCCGACCAGCCGGCGGGCCAGGCTGACCGCCGGCACCCCGAGCGCCAGCCCGGCGACGCCGAGCAGCGCCGCCAGGGCTGGCCAGCGAGCCGGGCCGAGCCGCCGCCGGGTGGCCGGGCGGCGGGCCCCGCCGAGGCGGGCGTACCGGGCGCCGCGCCGCCGGGTCGCGGTCTCGCCGGCCAGCAGCAGCACGGTCAGCGCCACCAGGACGCTGGAGAGCACCAGCGCGCCGGTGCGGTCGAAGCCCAGGTCGAAGGCGACGAAGATGGCCCGGGTGAAGGTGTCGGTGCGCAGGATCGACACCGCGCCGAAGTCGGCCAGCACGTAGAGCGCGACCAGCAGCGCCCCGGCGGCGGTGGCCGGGCGGATCTGGCGCAGCGTGACGTCGGTGAAGGTGCGCCAGCCGCCCCGGCCCAGCGAGCGGGAGACCTCCTCCTGCGCCGGGTCGGCGCCCTTGAGCGCGGCGGCGACGGGCAGGAAGACGTACGGGTAGGAACAGAGGGTCAGCACGAGCGCCGCCGGCCAGAACCCTTCGAGGCGGTCGACGGTGGAGACCCAGGCGAACGCGGCGATGTAGGTGGGCACGGCCAGCGGCAGCGCGGCGAGCACCGCGAAGAACCGTCGCCCGGGCAGGTCGGTGCGGGTGACCAGCCAGGCGGTGGCCACCCCGAGCACCACGCAGGCGATGGTGACCACGGTGGCGAGCCCGAGACTGCGGGCGGCGAGCAGCGCGACCCGCTCGGTCCACAGTTGCGCGCCGAGCCGCCCGACGCCGGCCTCGGCGGTGCGCACCGCGAGATAGACCAGAGGGATCAGGGCCACGGCGACCGCGGCGGTCGAGGCCGCGAGCAGGGCCGGGCGGGGGGCCAGCCGACGCGCCGACTCGCGTACGCCGATCCGGGCCGGCCCGATCCGGGCCGGCCCCGCGTCGGGGGTGGTGGTCATGCTCAGGGCACCAGGCCCGACTCCGTGATCATCTTGATGGTGGCGTCGAGCGTGTCCAGGTCGTTCAGGTCGATGTCGGGCGTGTCCAGGTCGGCCAGCGGCGGCACCCCGGCCGGCGCGGCGACACCGGTCACCACCGGGTACTCGAAGGTCTGCTCGGCGAAGTACTTCTGCGACTCCGGGTTGAGCAGGAAGTCGACGAAGGCCTTGGTGTCCGGGTCCTCGGCGGAGCGCTTGAGCACGCCGACGCCGGCGACGTTGACCAGCGCGCCGGTGTCGCCCCCGGGGAAGAAGTGCAGCTTCACCCTGAGCCCGTCGGGCGTGGTGCCCTTCTCCTTGGCGACCTCGCCGACGTAGTAGTGGTTCACCAGGCCGACCGGGATGGTTCCGTTGTCCACGTCCTCGACGATCTTGACGTTGTTGTCGCGGATCTGGGGCTCGTTGGCCCTGAGGCCGGTGAGGAAGTCCTTGGCCTTCTGGTCGCCGTGCTGCACCCGGACCGCGGTGACGAACGCCTGGAACGAGGCGTTGGTCGGGGCGAGGCCGATCTTGCCCCTCCACTTCGGGTCGGTCAGCTCGAACACCGACTTGGGCAGCTCGGTGGCGGGCACCGCGTCGGCGTTGTAGGCGAGCACCCGGGACCGCGCGCTGACGCCCACCCACTGGCCGGTGCGGGCCCGGAAGGACTGCGGCACCTTCTCCAGGTCGGCGGCGGGCAGCGGGGCGAACATGTCGCGCTTGGCGACCGCGCCGAGGGCGCCGGCGTCCTGGGCGAAGAAGGCGTCGGCGGGGGACTTGTCGCCCTCCTCGAGGAGCTGGGCGGCGAGCTGCGCGGTGGTGGCGTACCGGGTCTTGACCGTGATTCCGGTCTGCTCGCTGAACCTGTCCAGCAGCGGCTTGACCAGGGTCTCGTTCCGGCCGCTGTAGACCGTGATCGTCTTGTCGCCGGGCTTGCCCGGATCCCCGGCGTCGTCGCCGGAGCCGCAGGCGACCAGGCCGAACGAGAGCAGGCCAGCGACGGCGACGGCCGCGAGTGGCCTGCGGGCGGGGATGGGCACGGTGTACTCCTTCCAGCTCGTTCGACGGGCGCCCGCCGATCGGCCTGAAGTTAGCACAGCCTAACCTCACACCGTATCGGCCCTGGTGGCGGGCGGGATGGACGACACACCGATGGGCTCCCCGGCCGGTCTTGTCGGGCTGGTGCCGGAAGGTCGGCACGAGGGCTGCGCCGTGCGGGCATACACGCTCCGTCACGCCAGCGGGCGGGGCGTCGGTGCCTTCTCGTGCCGCTCTGCTCTGCTGCCACCGGCGCGACAGAGGCGTTGACCGGCGTTTCGCGGCACTGGTGCTGCGGTTTGCCTGCGAGGGCGGCTACTTTGGGTGATCGTAGCGGCGATGGCGGCAGAGAGGGAGCGAGCGGTGGGCCTGGTCAACCGGCTCGGGTCGTTCCGGGGATGGCGCCGCGCGAGAACGGGGCGGGTGCCCCGGTCGAGCTGCCCCGGTTCCGGCGCGGCACCGAGCGGGTGGGGTGCGGTGCTGACCCCCTGGGTGCGGCCGCTGACGGTGCCCGGGCTGGTGATTCCGGCCCGGCGCGGCACCAACCTGATCATCGACGGACTCCGTGTGCGCCAAGCGGCGGTATCCCTTGCCGTGGACACCGCCGATCGGCGCAAACGGAGTCGATCACCGCGCCGGGCGGGAGCCGAGGCGGGTGGACGGCTGCTCGCCCGCATCGGCTGTCGCCGTCCGCTGAGCGGCGGGTGCCGGCGTCGGCACCGAGATCAGGTCAACGGCCAGCCAGCCCGGCGGGGTGCGGCATCATCAGGACATGGCGCTGTCCCTCCCGATCGATCCTGCCGCGAACGACCTGCTCAACCGCAGCCCGCTGGCCCTGCTCACCGGGATGCTGCTGGACCAGCACATGGTCTGACCGTGGAAAGTCTGCTTCCCACGCGTGGCCCTGTCGCCCCGCTACTGAGCCTGCTCCGCGCGTAGCTCGTCGGCCGCGAGGCGCACGTCCCGGAAATCGATGATCGCCTCAAGTGCCACCCGGATCAGCGTGGCCAGATCACCCCGGGAACACAGCAGGATGTCGGCGAGGACCCTTGGCTCGATCTCCAGGTCATTGGGATAGCAGTCGTGCCACGCCATGTCGGCCAGGTGCAGAAGATCGAGGGCGGCCTCGACGCGTTTCGGGCCGAAGAGGGCCTCGACCTCTGGGCGGCGTTCGCGGCGGCGCTGCTCACTGCCGATCGCCATCAATGTCTCCCTCGTGCTGACAAGACACTACGCGCGTCTGGGGATCTCCTGCTGATGTCCGTGTTCTCCTCGGACGCGTCAGGTGCGGCGTCGCCCGCAGCGTCCGAAGGACGCCACGCGGGTAAGTTTCCGCCACTGTAGGCCCTGGGTCGGACGAACCGACAGCCTGCGGCTCCGGTGACAGGAGCGCGGCTGGTGGGGGCCTCGTTCCGTACGGCGGTTTGTCTGCGGCCGGGAGGTGGCGTGGTGGCAGCATGGTCGCCATGGCGCTCTCCCTGCCGATCGATCCTGCGGCGAACGAACTTCTTAATCGGAATGCTCTGGCACTCGTCCTCGGGCTCGTGTTGGACCAGCAGATTCCGATGGAGAAGGCGTTCTGCTCGCCGTACCTGCTGTCCCAGCGGCTCGGCCACGACCTGGACGCCCGGGAGTTGGCCGGGTTTGACCCGGATGCGCTGCTGGAGATCTTCGCCCGGCCGCCCGCGTTGCACCGCTTCCCGAAGGCGATGGCCGCCCGGGTGCAGGAGTTGTGTCTGGCGCTGGTCGACCGGTACGACGGCGACGCCGTCCGGCTGTGGGCCGACGCCGCCGACGGCGTGGAACTGCTGCGCCGTGTCGGTGAACTGCCCGGATTCGGCAGGCAGAAGGCGCAGATCTTCGTGGCCCTGCTCGGCAAGCGGTACGACGTCCGTCCGGCGGGCTGGCGTGAGGCAGCCGGCGGGTACGGCGAGGAGGGCGCGTTCCGGTCGGTGGCGGACGTGGCCGACCCGGAGTCGCTGCGCCGGGTGCGCGAGTTCAAGCAGGCCGCCAAGGCCGAGGCGAAGGCCGCGAAGGGCTGACGCGCCGGCCTGGGCGGTTCAGCCTGCGCCGGGCCCAGGCGGCGTGGTAATTCGGGCGGCGCGGTGGTTCAGGCCGCGGTGGGCCGGGACAGTGACGCCAGCGCGCGCCGCACGTCGGCGAGCGAGACGGTGGCGGAGTCGTCCAGGTCGGCCAGCCCGGCCTCGATCCACTGTCGCATCAGGGTGGTGACGCCGATGCCCCTGGCCTCGGCGGCGGCCCGCACCCGCTCGTACGTCTCCAGCGGCAGGCGTACCGAGCGGCTGACCATCGGCACGTCGGTGTCGGGAGTGGGTAGTTCCGCCGGCTGACTCTCGTCGATCAGCTCGGCGAGCGCGTCGCCGCCGTCGTGGAACCGCTTGGTCGCCTCGTCACGGTGCATGGTGACCGTCCCCTCGTCGCCGGTCCCTCCGCACCGCCTCGTCGTAGCGCTTGGCCTCGACGTCGCTCAGCTCGCGGGCGGAGAGGATGTCCCAGTCGTTGTCGGTGCCGTCGGCCTCGGTGAGCAGCACGGCCAGTCGTCGGCCGCGGTGGGTGGCCGCGTAGACGACCATGACGTCGTCACCCAGGTGGCGGATCACCCGGCGGGTGCTGTGCAGCGCCTCCCAGACTTCCCCGGGCGTGACGTCGTAGACCCGCAGGTTGGCCAACGCCTCGGCGGTGAAGCTGAACCGGCTGCCCACGAGCGGAGCGTACCACGGACGTAACACGCATGCGATTCGAATGGATTGTCGCTGATCAAGGCCGACCGGTGACAGGATGGGGCGTACCCCTCGAGGAGGTCCGTGGTGAAGCGTCAGGCGTACCAGCCGATCCTGATAACCGACGCCTCCCGCAGCCAGGACGATCAGCTCAACAGCCGGCAGAAGCGCTACGTGCTGATGATGGGCGTCCGGGTGGCCTGCGTGATCGTCGGCGCGATCCTGGTCGGCACGCAGGCCCCGCTGCTCTGGCTCTGGCTGCCGCTGGTGGCGCTCGGGATGATCCTCATCCCGTGGCTGGCCGTGCTGCTGGCGAACGACCGGCCGCCGAAGGAGCAGCACCGGCTGGCCGGCAGGTTCCAGCCGCGCCGGCGGGACGAGACGCCGCCGATGAGCCTGGCCGCCGAGGAACACCCCCACAAGGTCATCGACGCCGAACCCTGACCGGCGTCGGGATTCCCGGGCGTGGTTGTCGCCCCGGAAACCTCCGAACGGTCAGGCCACCGGCCGGGCGCCGACCAGCGAGACCGCCCGGGCGCCCAGGTCGCCGGCGCGGGTCAGCGCCGCCCGTGGCGCCGCACCGGCCAGCCAGGCCGCCAGCAGTCCCGCCGCGAACGCGTCCCCGGCGCCGGTGACGTCGACCACCGCCACCCGCCGGGACGGCGTCACCGCCACCGTCGCGCTCCGGTCGCACCAGACCGCGCCGGCCCCGCCCCGCTTCACGACCACCCGCCGGGCCGAGGCCGACAACGCCCGCGCCTGCGCCTCCGGGTCCAGCCCGCCGGCCAGCACGCCGGCCTCGTCGGCGTTGACCAACAGCAGGTCGACGTCGCGTACCCAGGCCAGGAACGCTGCCGCGCCGGCCCGCCGCAGCGGCGTCGCGGAGGCCGCGTCCACGCTCGTGGTCAGGCCGCGGGCGCGCGCGGTGGTCAGCGCGGCCAGCCCGGCCGGTCGGGACGCGGCGTCCAGCAGCGGGTACCCGGACAGGTGCAGGTGGGCGGCGTCGGGTGACGCCGCCAGGCCCCGCTCGACGTGCCCGGCGGTCAGCCGCAGGTTCGCGCCACGCTCGGTGACCATGGTGCGTTCGTCACCGGTGGCCAGCACGATCACCGTGCCGGTGGGGACACCGGGATGTACCTCGACCACGCAGTCCACCCCGACCCGCTCCAGTTCGGCCACCCGGTCCCGGCCGGCGCTGTCGTCGCCGACCGCACCCACCAGGGTCACCGGTACGCCCTGCGCGGCGATCCAGGCGGCCGTGTTCGCCGCCTGGCCACCTCCGACGACCCGGATGGCCGCCCCGGTGTCCGAGCCGGTGGCGAGCGGTCCGGCCAGCACCGCCACCACGTCGGTGATCAGGTCACCGACCACCACGACCCGGGACGGGCGGGTCATGCCGGGTCGCGCCGGGCGGCGGCCACGGCGATCCGGCCGGCCAGGTCGGCGTTGCGCAGAATGATCCGTACGTTGACCGCCAGGCTCGCGCCCTCGGTGGCCGAGTGGAAGTGCGACAGCAGGAACGGCGTCACGGCCTTGCCGGTCACCCCGTGCCGGGCCAGCAGGGCCAGACCCTCGGCGAGGGTGCGGTCGTGCAACTCCGGGTCGAGCTGCTCGTCCACCGGCAGCGGGTTCGCCACGATCAGCCCGCCGCCGTGCACGCCCTGCCGCTCCCGGGCGGCGAGCACGTCCGCCACCTGCTCAGGGGAGTCCACCGACCAGTCCAGGTCGAAGCCGGCATCGGTGAGGTAGAAGCCGGGGAAGCGTCGGGTGCGGTAGCCGACCACCGCGACCCCGAGGGTTTCCAGCCGCTCCAGGGTGGCACCCACGTCGAGGATCGACTTGACCCCGGCGCAGACCACCGTGATCGGGGTGCGGGCCAGGGTGATCAGGTCGGCGGACTCGTCGAAGGTCTGCGCGGCCTCCCGGTGCACCCCGCCGAGCCCGCCGGTGGCGAACACGCCGATTCCGGCAGCCGCGGCCACCGCGCTGGTGGCGGCCACCGTGGTCGCCCCGTCCGCGCCGGTCGCGGCGGCCACCGCGAGGTCGCGAACGGAGAGCTTGCTCACCCCGTCGGCGGTGGCGAGCCGGGTCAACTCGGTGTCGTTCAGCCCGACGACCAGTTCGCCGCCGATCATGCCGATGGTCGCCGGGACCGCCCCGGCGTCCCGCACCGCCTGCTCGATCTCCCGGGCCACCCGTAGGTTGTCCGGCCGGGGCAGGCCGTGCGAGACGATGGTGCTCTCCAGGGCGACGACGGGACGGCCGGCGCGCAGTGCGGCGGCGACCTCCGCGCCGGGACGGATGTGGAAGTTGGTCACCTCGGTACCGTACGGCCGCCGTCGGGGCGGGCTGCGGTGGACCCGGCCCTTCCGACCTGCCAGACTAAAAAGTTGGAGGTGCGATGTGAGTACGCAGGTTCTTGAGCGTCCGGAACTGAAGGACGCCGACACCGGTCCCGAGATGTTCCACTACGTCCGCAAGGAGAAGATCGCCGAGAGTGCCGTCATGGGCACCTACGTGGTCGCGCTCTGCGGTGAGACGTTTCCGGTCACCAAGGCCGCGAAGCCCGGCTCCCCGGTGTGCCCGAAGTGCAAGGAGATCTACGACTCGTACGTCGAGTGATCCGAGGCAACCGCCCGGCCGCCCCACGTGACCTTCGGCGCTGACCATCTCCACCGTCCGCAGTGTGGCCGTGTGGGTCGAAGGGCCGCCGCTGGTTATGCTGAGTCGGCCTTCGCGGCACCCCATGCGCGAGGGCCTTTTCATGGGCGGCGGTACCCGTGGCCCTCGGCCGGGGTCCGCCATGGTGCGGTCGGAGAGGAGCTACGCGTGGCACCCCGGTTGCCGGCGCTCGACACGTTCCCACCCCTGCGCGCCTGGCAGCGCAGGGCGATGGTGGAGTACCTGCGCCGCCGGACCGAGGACTTCACCGCGGTCGCCACCCCCGGCGCCGGCAAGACCACCTTCGCCCTGCGGATCGCCGCCGAGCTGCTCGTCGACGGCACCGTCGAGGCGGTCACCGTGGTCGCCCCGACCGAGCACCTGAAGACCCAGTGGGCGCAGGCCGCCGCACGGGTGGGCATCCAGCTCGACGCCGCCTTCCGCAACGCCGACGTGCACTCCGCCGCCGACTTCCACGGCGCGGTCGTCACGTACGCCCAGGTCGGCATGGCTCCGCAGGTGCACCGGCGGCGCACCCTCACCCGGCGCACCCTGGTCATCCTGGACGAGATCCACCACGCCGGTGACTCCCGGACCTGGGGCGACGGGGTCAAGGCGGCCTTCGAGCCCGCGGTACGCCGCCTCATGCTGACCGGTACGCCGTTCCGCTCCGACGACAACCCCATCCCGTTCGTCAGCTACGAACGCGGCGGGGACAACTTCCTGCGCTCCCGCGCCGACTCGGTCTACGGCTACTCCGACGCGCTGCGCGACGGCGTCGTCCGGCCGGTGCTCTTCCTGGCGTACTCCGGGGAGACCCGGTGGCGCACCAGCGCCGGGGACGAGCTGGCGGCGCGCCTCGGCGAGCCGATGACCCAGGATCTCGTGGCGCAGGCCTGGCGTACCGCCCTGGACCCGGCCGGGGACTGGATGCCGCAGGTGTTGCGAGCCGCCGACGCCCGGCTGACCGTGCTGCGCAACGCCGGCATGCCGGACGCCGGCGGCCTGGTCATCGCCAGTGACCAGCAGAACGCCCGCTCGTACGCCAGGCTCATCGAGCGCGTCACCGGCGAGAAGGCCGCCGTGGTGCTCTCCGACGACGTGGGAGCGTCCGCCCGGATCGCGACGTTCGCGGCGTCCGAGCAGCGGTGGCTGGTCGCCGTCCGGATGGTCTCCGAGGGCGTCGACATTCCCCGGCTGGCCGTGGGTGTGTACGCCACCAGCGCCAGCACCCCGCTCTACTTCGCCCAGGCGATCGGGCGTTTCGTGCGTGCCCGCCGCCCCGGCGAGACAGCCTCGGTCTTCCTGCCCAGCGTGCCGCACCTACTCGGTCTGGCCAGCGAGATGGAGGCCGCCCGCGACCACGTCCTCGGCAAGCCCAAGGACCGTGAGGGCTTCGACGACGACCTGCTGGAACGCGCCCAACGGAACGAGCAGGCCAGCGGGGAGCTGGAAAAGCGTTTCACGGCGCTCTCCGCCACCGCCGAGCTGGACCAGGTCATCTTCGACGGGGCGTCCTTCGGCACCGCCGCCCAGGCCGGCACCCCGGAAGAGGAGGAGTATCTCGGACTGCCCGGGCTGCTCACCGCCGACCAGGTCTCCCTGCTGCTCACCAAGCGGCAGGCCGAGCAGCTCGCCGTCCAGCGACGCAGGGCCGCCGCCAGGGCCGGTGAGCCGGCCGCTACGGTCTCCGCACCGTCGCCCGCGCCGATGAGCGCCGCCCAGCGTCGGGTGGCGCTGCGACGCCAGCTGAACGCCCTGGTGGCCGCCCGGCACCACCGCACCGGGCAGCCGCACGGCAAGATCCACGCCGAGCTCCGCCGGATGTGCGGCGGCCCGCCCAGCGCCCAGGCGACGATCGAGCAGCTCGAAGAGCGCATCGCCACCGTCCAGACCCTCTGACCGCCGGTCCCGCCGAGCCGGGCGTCCAGCGGCCGGTCGTCCGGATCGGGGCGGTCGTCCCGGTCGGGGCCGGACGTCCGGATCGGAGGCCACGCCCGGTCGGGCGGCCCCACCCCGACATGTGAGCGTCCGAGTCGGGTGAGCTCCGAGTCGGTGCGCGCCGAATGCGGCATGGCGCGGCGTCCCAGGATGGGGTTACCGCGGCATGCCGCATCCGCAGTGGATCATGCCGGTCGGGCCGATGGGCTGCGGGTCGGCGCGCCCCGGGCGCGGAAAACCGACCGGAGGCGCCCTGTCGGGCCACCTCCGGTCGGCTATGTCGTCACTCTTGCGGTTTGCGGACTCAGTTCGCCATCAGATCGGCGCCACGCCAGCTGAACTCCGGGTCCGTCGCGTACTTCACGGTGATCTTGACGAGATCCTCCGCGTACTTGTTCGCGTGGTGCCCACAGAACACCAGCTCGCTCCCACCCGCCAGAGTGATCCGGAGCTTGCCGGCAGCATTGCAGCGGTCGCACCGTTCATCGGCGGCTGGGGGAGCCACCGTCTCGGGCGGCGGCGTGAGGGTCGGGGTCATCGCCTTCCTCCTCTGGTCGTCACCGATGAACACTCTCTTCGGTCGTTGCTCACCCATCGTGCAACACCCTTGCCAGGCCCTGCCTTCCCTGTGTGCCCCCGGGCGACGGAGGTCACACCTGGCAGGAAGACAGTGTGCCGTGTGCCAAGGGTGCCACGTCAACGATCACAAACGGGCAATCGACCGATTACCTTTGAGTGTTCTACGGCTGGTGATCAAACCGACACGGCTGGTTGACGGACGGGGGTCAGTCCAGGTAGTCGCGCAGCACCTGGGATCGGGACGGGTGTCGGAGTTTCGACATCGTCTTCGACTCGATCTGCCGGATCCGCTCCCGGGTCACCCCGTACACCTGGCCGATCTCGTCCAGCGTGCGGGGCTGGCCGTCGGTCAGACCGAAGCGCAGGCGTACCACGCCCGCCTCACGCTCGGAGAGCGTCTGCAGCACCTGCTGGAGCTGGTCCTGCAGCAGCGAGAACGAGACGGCGTCGACCGCCACCACGGCCTCCGAGTCCTCGATGAAGTCACCGAGCTGGCTGTCGCCCTCGTCGCCGATGGTCTGATCGAGCGAGATGGGCTCCCGAGCGTACTGCTGGATCTCCAGCACCTTCTCGGGTGTGATGTCCATCTCCTTGGCCAGCTCCTCCGGAGTGGGCTCGCGGCCCAGGTCCTGGAGCAGCTCGCGTTGGATCCGGCCGAGCTTGTTGATCACCTCGACCATGTGCACCGGGATGCGGATGGTGCGGGCCTGGTCGGCCATGGCGCGGGTGATCGCCTGGCGGATCCACCAGGTGGCGTAGGTGGAGAACTTGTAGCCCTTGGTGTAGTCGAACTTCTCGACCGCGCGGATCAGCCCCAGGTTGCCCTCCTGGATCAGGTCCAGGAAGGCCATGCCGCGGCCGGTGTAGCGCTTGGCCAGCGAGACGACCAGCCGCAGGTTGGCCTCCAGCAGGTGGTTCTTGGCGCGCTCGCCGTCGCGGGAGATCCAGAGCAGATCCCGCTGCATCTCGCGGGTGAGCTTCTCCTCGCCCTCCTCGGCCGCGCGCAGCCGCTCGGCGGCGTAGAGCCCGGCCTCGATCCGCTTGGCGAGTTCCACCTCCTGCTCGGCGTTGAGCAGCGGTACCTTGCCGATCTGCTTGAGATAGGCCCGGACGGAGTCGGCGGACGCGGTCAGCTCGGCGTCCCGCCGGGCCTGCTTGAGCGCCTCGGACTCCTCGTCGTCCCACTCGAAGTCGTTGTCGCTGGCGGAGTTGGCGGCGTCGGTCTCGGCGGCCTGGGTCAGCTCGGCCGGCTCCTCGACCACCACGTCCTCGATCTCGGCCGCGAGCGCCTCGGGGTCGATGTCACCCTCGGCCCCCTCGCCCTTGGTCTTCCCGGCGGCCTTGGTCGCGTCGGCGGCGGCCACGGTCGCCTTGGTGGCGCGGGTGGACCTGGTCGCCTTCGCGGCCGGCGCGGCGGCCTTGGTCACCCCGGCGGCGGGGGCGGCCTTGCGGGCCGTCGCCTTGCGCGGGGCCGGCGCCGGGGACTCGTCGGCGGCGGGCGCCTGCTTCGGGGCGGGCGCGGCGGCCTTCTTGGTGGTCTTGGCGGTGGTGGCCCGCGACGCCGGCGTGGCGGACCGGGCGGCGGCGACCCGGCGGCGGGTGCTGGCCGAGCCGTCCACGACCACGGTCACTCCCGCCTCGGAGAGCGCCCGCAGGATCTTCTTGGCCTGGGCCGGGGTCACCTCGGCGGACTCGACGGTGCGCGCGAGCTGGGCCGACGTCAACTGACCGCCCGCGCTCTGCGCGTGCGCGATCAGAGTGTCGGTGAGCGAGCGAACGTCGGCGCCGGTCTGGCGGGGTTCTGTCACGAATGACCTTCCGGAGGCGAAGAGCGAGCACGGCCGGGTCGTCCGGCGCAGCACGGGGCACCGTGCCGGGCGATGTCGTTGAGAGACCCCCGTGTCCCCGGCCCGCCGTTCGGCGGCGGTCCGTGGCGCGTGGGCAGGGTGAATTGTAACGCCGTCTGCGGCGATCATCCTGCGGCGCACGGCGTACCGGCGGCGGGACCGCCGATTCGGCGCAGTTGTGGACTTTGTAAGGATGATAACCGCGCGCGCGGCGGGAAGTCCCGATCAGCGCGGGAAGGGGACGAATCATGAGTCGTTCGGCGCCGGCGCCGACGGAACTGCTGGAGATCGCGGTCGACGTGGCCCGGGAGGCGGCGGACACCGCGTACCGGATGCGCGCGGAGGGGGTCTCGGTCGCTGCGACCAAGAGCACCGTCACCGACGTGGTCACCGCCGCCGACCGGGCGGTGGAGCGCCAGGTCCTCGACGCCCTGGCCAAGCTCCGCCCGGACGACGCGGTGTTGGGCGAGGAGTACGGCGCGGGGGAGGGCGCGGGCTCCGGTGTGCGCTGGATCGTCGATCCCATCGACGGCACCGTCAACTACCTCTACGGCATCCCGTACTGCGCGGTCTCCCTGGCCGCCGAGGTCGACGGCGAGGTGGTCGCCGGAGTGGTCCGGAACCTGTACACCGGTGAGGAGTGGACCGCCACCGCCGGCGGCGGAGCCTGGCGGGACGGGCGACGGCTGCGCTGCTCCACCGAGACCGACCTGGGTCAGACGCTGGTCGCCACCGGATTCGGCTACGACTCGGCCCGGCGGGCGCACCAGGCCCGGGTGGTCGCCGGGTTGATCCCGCACGTGCGCGACATCCGACGCCAGGGCGCCGCCTCGCTGGACCTCTGCCTGGCCGCCGAGGGCCGGGTCGACGCGTACTACGAGAAGGGCCTGGCCGCCTGGGACCTGGCGGCGGGCGGACTGGTCGCGGCCGAGGCGGGGCTGCGGGTCACCGGACTCGGGGGCCGCCCGGCCGGGCCGGATCTGGTGATCGCCGCGCCGCCGGCGCTGTTCGCGCTCCTGCACGACCGGCTCGTCGCCCTGGACGCCTCCGGCGGCCCGTGACCGCGGCTGCGACGTCGACGGGTACCCGACGGCGGTGTCCCGCACGTGGGACACCGCCGCCACCGCGATCGGGAGCTGCCTACCGGTCGACTGGCATCGGGCAGGTGCCGTCCGGCGCCCTCGGGGCGCCCAGGTCGCCGAGGGACTGGTTGACCTCGGTGGTGGTGGCCAGCTGCTGGAAGCCGCTGCCGAGCACGACGTCGACCGTGTCGTCGTCACGCTCGGCGTCGAAGTCCTGATGGGCATTGTCGAGGAAGTAGGCCCGCAGCAGGTGCGCCGAGCCCACGCCCTTCGGGCCGTACCGCAGCACCGCCACGCGGTCGATCTGCTTCTTCTCGTCGGCGACCTTCTTGACCTGGAACTGCCGGTTGCGGAACTCGTCGGCGACCTCGCGGGCCAGGCCGGGACGGTCCGTGGCGTTGAGCACGTTGAGCTTCACGTCCTTGCGCTCGCGCAGGGCCACGTCGGCCAGCGGCCAGCCCTCGGGACAGCCGCCGTTGGCACCCGCCCCGCGCTGGCTGTCCTTGACGATCGCGACCACCACGAAGACCAGGGCGACCACCGCCAGCAGACCGACGACGACGAGTGCTCGCACTCGCGCAAAGCTCATCTGGGCGCTCCCGGACAGTGGTGGGTGGCGGCGGCCGACGGTCGGACCCCGCCGGCCGTCGGGTACGCCGCTGAGGTTAACGGGTGTCCGACCGTCGCGTGGAAACAGTCCGACATGCCGGCGCGCCACCCGGGAAGCGGGTACTACTACCCCTATCTTCGTGTCGCCTGAGTCACATTGGGAACAACTCAGGGCGCTGGGGCGTACATCTCAGCCGCGAGGGCGGTATACATGCCTCGCCCGGAGGGGGGTAAGGTTCCGCGCTCGCCGGGGAGTCCTCTGGCGGCACCGGCCCGAACGGCCGTCGGGTCGGGTGACCGACACACGTGGTGGCCGGCCAGTGGGAACCGAAACAACGTCGCCCGGCGTTATCACCGGCAGCGACAATATCGATATGGGAGAGTGAACCGATGGCCACCGACTACGACGCCCCGCGTCGCGACGAGGTCGACCTCGGCGAGGACAGCCTGGAAGAGCTCAAGGCCCGGCGGGTCGACTCACAGTCGGGCGCCGTGGACGTCGACGAGGCCGAGGTGGCCGAGAGCTTCGAGCTGCCCGGCGCCGACCTGGCCGACGAGGAGCTGACCGTCAAGGTCCTACCGATGCAGCAGGACGAGTTCCGGTGCGGCCGATGCTTTCTCGTCCACCACCGCAGCCAGCTGGCCGTCGAGCGCAACGGCGACCTGATCTGCCGCGAGTGCGTCTGAACCCGTGCCGGGCGGCGGCCTCCCCGACGGGGCCGCCGCTGCCGTCCCGCTGCCGTGCCGTGCGCGCGCGGCGGGAAGCTGCTTGACTCGTTGACGGGCGGTCGGCACGCCGACCCAACCTCGGGAGGTCGAGCGGATGAGTGGACGGACGGGCCGGTCCGAAGCGGACGGCCCTCGTGACGGCGGGCAGCCGCAGCCGGACGGCGCGGCCGGCGTGACGCCGGCGGTTCCGCGGTCGGGCCGGTCAGCGGATGGAGCCGACCTTTCCGGTGCCGGGGCGACGCCCACCGACACCGACCGGTCCGGTGCCGGGGCGACGCCGGCCGAGACCGACCAGGCGGGTGACGATCTGGGCGCGACGGTCGCGGCGCTGACCGCCGACGACATCGAGCCCGCGCGTCGCCGTCAACTGCTCACCCGGCTGGTGGGGCAGGCCCGCTCGCGCGGGTTGGCCGACCTGTTCAAGCCGAAGGCCGCGCTGCGCTGGATGGCTGACACGGTCGCCGACATCGCGCCGCACGTGCCGGTCCGCGACCTGGCCACCCTGCGCCGGCACTTCCCCGGCCTGGACGACGAGGCACTCGCGGAGCGGCTGGTCCGCAACGCGAGCCGGGCGACCGCCGGGGTGGGCGCGGCCGGCGGTGGAGTGGCCGCGGTCGAGTGGGCCGTCACTCCCGCACTGCTCTCCGCGCCCGTGCTGCTGGCCGCCGAGACCGTCGCCGTCGTGGCGGTCGAGCTGAAGCTGATCGGCGAGCTGCACGAGGTGTACGGCGTGCCGCTGCCCATCGGCGGCACCCAGCGGACGGTCGCCCTGGTGCAGTCCTGGGCGAGCCAGCGGGGGATCAACCCGATGGTGCCCGGGGTGGGCGTCGGCGCGGTGCTGGGCACCGCGGCCCGCAAGGAACTGCGGGACAGCCTGCTCAAGCGGTTCGGCCGCAACCTCACCACGCTCGGCCCGTTCCTGACCGGCGCGGCGGTCGCCAGCTACCTCAACCGCCGGGCCACCCGCGCCCTGGCCGACCAGCTCCGACGGGACCTGCGCCGGCAGCGTACGGCGCTGGGCGGCGGGCGCCCCGCCCTGCCCTGACGCTCAGCCGGCGTCCCGGGCCGCCAGGACCGCACCGGCCAGCTCGGCTGGACGCCGGCTGCTCACCACCCAGAACGGGGTCGGGTCGGCCGGGTCGTCCAGGACCACCTGCACCGCGCCGGCGACCCAGGGGCGTTGCACCACGAAGGCGAGCGGATCGGCGCCGACACCGAGCACCTCCCGCCGCCCGGTCGCGTCCAGCGGGATCGCTTCGGTCACATACCGCACGGGCAGGCGGGCGTCATCGACCCACAGTTGCCCGTCGCGCACCTCCACCCGTACCCGGCCCAACCACCACAGCCCCAGCGCGGTGGCCGGCGGCAGCACCACGAACGGCAGCCACGCCCGGACCCCGGACGCTCCCATCCACACCTCGACCGCGAGCAGCGTGGCCAGCGCCAGACCGGCCAGCCAGAACCACCAGGGCAGCCCGAGCCGCTCGGAGTACCGCCCGGCCGACGTGGTGCGCGGCGCCGGCGACGGCGGGGAAGACGACAGGCTCACTCCTGGAAGGGTACGGCGCGCGACGGGCCGCCGACCCGGCAGGATGGCAGGACCACCCCGCGAATCGGACGGAAGAGGGAGACCGTGACCCACGTCGTACCCGTGCCCGTACGGCAGCTCGATCCGCAGCTGCCGCTGCCCGCGTACGCCCATCCCGGCGACGCCGGCGCCGACCTGGTGGCCGCCGCGGACGTCGAACTTCCCCCCGGCGGCCGGGCCCTGGTGCCCACCGGCGTGGCGCTGGCGCTGCCCGAGGGGTTCGTGGGCCTGGTCCACCCCCGCTCGGGGCTGGCCGCCAGACTCGGTGTGACGGTGCTCAACGCGCCCGGTACGGTCGACGCCGGCTACCGGGGTGAGATCCTGGTCAACCTGATCAACCATGATCGGGACACACCGGCGAAGATCTCCCGTGGCGATCGGATCGCGCAGCTCGTTGTGCAGCGCGTGGAACGGGCCGAATTCCAGCCGGTGGCCGAGCTGCCCGGGTCCCCGCGCGGGACCGGCGGACACGGTTCGACCGGGGGGCACGCCGGGCTGGTGCCGCCCCCCGGCGACCCGATCGGGTGGTCCGAGATCGCCGACCGGGCAGGCGGACAGACGGAAGAGGTGGCAGGGTGAGTGCGAACAGCGGAGGGTGGGCGAAGTGATCTTCAGCCGGAAGCGGGCCGGTGCCGCTCGTGACGAGCGGGCCACCGAGGTCCTCGACTCGTACGACGCCGAGGGGGCGGCGGCCCCGGCGCGCGGTCCCTACGACATCTCCGAGGCGCCGGACGACGTGCAGCGGCTCGACCTGGGCAGCCTGCACATCCCGGCGGTGCCGGGTGTCGAGGTCCGGGTCCAGGCCGATCCGCAGGGTGTGATCCAGCAGGTCGTGCTGGTGCACGAGGAGAACGCCCTCCAGCTCGGGGTCTTCGCCGCGCCGAAGACCGAGGGCATCTGGGACGAGGTGCGCGAGGAGATCCGCCGGTCCCTGTTCGCCGACGGCGCCGCCGCCCAGGAGGTGCCGGGCGAGTACGGCATCGAGCTACAGGCCCGGGTCCGCACCCCGGACGGCCTCACCGACCTGCGGTTCGTCGGCGTGGACGGGCCCCGCTGGATGGTCCGTGGCGTCTTCCAGGGCGCCGCCGCCACCGACGCGGCCGCCGCGGGACCGCTCGCGGCCTGCCTGGAGGGCCTCGTGGTCGACCGCGGGCAGGAGGCGAAGCCGGTCCGGGAGCCGCTGCCGCTGCGGCTGCCCCGCGAGGTCGCCGACCAGGAGCCCGACGCCGAGGGCAGCACCGCGGCGCCCGCCCCCCGGGAGGCCTGACCGGCCGGCGCCACATAATCGTCAACGGGCCCGACGCCGTCCCACCGACGGCGTCGGGCCCGTCGCCGGGTGGGGGAGACGGCGGTCCGCTCTCTGGGGAAGCGGCGTACGCTGGCGGGACGGTCCCGGCGTTCGGGGCCGGGCCGGCAACGGCGTGGTCCGGTCAGCGTGGAGAGGGTGGCGCGGAGGTCATGTCGACCGACGAGAGCCGAGGGTCGCTTCGGCGGATCCTGCGACGGTTCACCGCGAGCGAGGCCGAGATCGAGGCGCAGGAACTCCAGCGCGAGAGCGCCGAGTCCGGCGGCACGCCGGCGCGGCAGTGCTGCCGGGGCGAGGTGGTGTCGGTCACCGGGCGGCTGCGTACCGTGGTCTACACCCCCCGGACGAACCTGCCGACCCTGGAGGCGGATCTCTACGACGGCAGCGACGTGGTGACGCTGGTCTGGCTGGGCCGGCGACACATCGCCGGCATCGAGCCGGGCCGGCACCTGACCGCCCGGGGCCGGGTGGCCGTCCGCGACGACCGCAAGGTCATCTACAACCCGCACTACGAGCTGGAGTCGCCGAAGTGACGACCGGACAACCCCCGGCCGCCGAGCCGCGTACCGCCGCCGTGGACGACGAGAAGATGCCCAGCATCGCCGAACAGATGGCCGACCAACTCGGTGGCTGGCGGGGGTTGGTCGAGTCCAGTGTCCCCGTGGTCGTCTTCGTGGTGGCCAACATCGTCGGCGAGCTGCGCCCCGCGGTGATCGCCTCGGTGGGTGTCGCGCTGCTGATCGCCGTGGTCCGGCTGGCTCAGCGGCGTCCGGTCCGGCACGCGCTCAACGGGCTGTTCGGCATCGGCGTCGGCGCCGCCATCGCCTGGCGGACCGGCGACGAGCGGGACTTCTACCTTCCCGGCATCCTCTACGGCATCGCCTACGGGGTGGCCCTGCTGGTCTCGGCGGCGATCCGGCAGCCGATCGTCGGGTGGATCTGGTCGGTGCTGGTCGCCAAGGGGCGCTCCGAATGGCGCGACGACCCGCGCCTGGTGCGAACCTTCACCCGGCTCACCGTGCTCTGGGGCGTGGTGTGGCTGGCGAAGGTGGGCGTGCAGGCCGGGCTCTACCTGGCCCACCAGGACACCGCGCTGGGGGTGGCCCGGCTGGCGCTGGGCTACCCGCCGTACGCGCTGCTGCTGCTGATCACGGTCTGGGTGGTCCGCCGGGAGACCCGGCAGACCGTGCCGCAGCCGCTGTCCGGCACCTGACCGGCCCGCCGCGGCTCAGCGCCCGCCGCGGCTCAGCGCCCGCCGCGGGTCCGCTCGACGCTGTCCGGCCCGAGGATGACGGCGCGGACCTCGTCCTCGACGTCGGCGGTGCACACGAAGACCAGCTCGTCGCCGGCCTCGATCGGGTCGTCGGGGCTCGGCACCAGCACCCGCTTGCCGCGGACGATCGCCACCAGGGCGGCGTCCCGGGGGAGCGGTACCGCGTGGATCGGCTGGCCGACGTACGGCGCGGTCGGCGGCAGGGTGATCTCGACCAGGTTCGCCTCGCCCTGCCGGAAGGTCATCAGCCGAACCAGGTCACCGACGGTGACCGCCTCCTCGACCAGTGCGGCCATCACCCGTGGCTTGCTGACCGCCACGTCGACGCCCCACTGTTCGGTGAAGAGCCACTCGTTCTCGGCCCGGTTCACCCGGGCGACCACGCGGGGCACCGCGAACTCGGTCTTGGCCAGCAGCGAGACCACCAGGTTGACCTTGTCGTCGCCGGTCGCCGCGACCACCACGTCGCAACCGGCGATGTTGGCCTCCTCCAGGCTGGCCAGCTCGCAGGCGTCGGCCAGCACCCAGTCGGCGGCCGGCACCCGGTCCGGGCGGAGCATCCGGGGCTGGCGCTCGATCAGCATCACCTGGTGGCCGTTGTCGATCAGCTCCTGCGCGATCGAGCGGCCCACGTTCCCGGCGCCGGCGATGGCGATCCGCATGGCTCAGTGCCCTCCTTCGGGCGGCGCCGCGGCCACCGCGGTGACCGACGCGGCGATGTCGTCGGTGACCAGCACGTAGAGCTGATCACCCTCCTGTACGACGGTGGACGCGGTGGGCAGCGTGCCGATGCCGAACCGGGTGAGGTACGCCACCCGAACCCCGGCCGCCTCCTCCAACTGGCGCAGCGGCCGGCCCACCCAGTCCCTGTGTACCGGAATCTCCATGATCGAGACGGTGCTGGTCGGGTCGCGGAAGATCTCCACGTGGCCCTCCGGCACCAGCTGCCGCAGGATCCGGTCGGCCGTCCAGCGGACGGTCGCCACGGTGGGGATGCCCAGTCGTTCGTACACCTGGGCCCGGCGCTGATCGTAGATGCGCGCCGCGACCCGGGAGACGCCGAACGTCTCACGGGCCAGCCGGGCGGAGATGATGTTGGAGTTGTCGCCGCTGGAGACCGCGGCGAAGGCGTCGGCCCGTTCGATGCCGGCCTGGCGCAGCACCTCGCCGTCGAAACCCTCCCCGGTCACGGTGATGCCGGCGAAGTCGGGGCCGAGCCGGCGGAAGGCGTCGGCGTCATGGTCGATCACCGCCACCGAGTGGCCCCGGGACTCCAGACTGTGGGCGAGGGTCGACCCGACCCGGCCGCAGCCCATGATCACGACATGCACGGTGTCCCTCCCGAAGTGCGTCCCCGTCGACGGCGGCGGCGCCGACAATCGAGCCTGCCACGTCCGGCGCGACGGCGGGGGACCGAACCGTACCGCGCCGGCCCGACCGGCGTGGTCAGGCACCCCCGACGGCCAGCAGGGGGTGGTCGTACCCTTAGCGCTTGTGGCCAGTCCCACCTCGCTGCTGAAGCGGCTCCTCGTCGGTCGACCGTTCCGGTCCGACCGGCTCCAGCACACCCTCCTACCGAAGCGCATCGCGTTGCCGGTCTTCGCCTCCGACGCGCTCTCCAGCGTCGCGTACGCCCCGGACGAGATCCTGCTGACGCTCTCGATCGCGGGCGCGTCGGCGTACCTCTTCTCACCGTGGATCGCGCTCGCGGTCGTCGTGGTGATGCTGACCGTGGTGGCCAGCTACCGGCAGAACGTGCACGCGTACCCCTCGGGCGGCGGTGACTACGAGGTGGCGACGGTCAACCTCGGTCCCCGGGCGGGTCTGGCGGTGGCCAGCGCACTGCTGGTCGACTACGTGCTCACGGTCGCGGTCTCGGTCTCCTCCGGGGTGGCCAACCTCGGCTCGGTGGTGCCCTTCGTCGCCACCCACAAGGTGCTGATCGCGGTCATCGCGGTGGTGCTGCTGACCGCCATGAACCTGCGCGGCCTGCGTGAGTCGGGCCGGGCCTTCGCCATCCCGACGTACGGCTTCATCATCGTGATCGTCGGCATGGTCGCGACCGGGCTGGTCCGGGTTCTGGTGCTCGGCGAGGACCTGCGGGCCCCCAGCGCCGGGCTGGAGATCCAGGCCGAGCACAGCGTGACCGGTTTCGCCCTGGTCTTCCTGCTGCTGCGCACCTTCTCCTCCGGCTGTGCCGCGCTGACCGGCGTGGAGGCCATCTCCAACGGCGTGCCGGCCTTCAAGGCCCCGAAGAGCCGCAACGCGGCGACCACCCTGCTGCTGCTCGGCACCATCTCGGTGACCATGCTGGTCGGCATCATCTGGCTGTCCCGGCTGACCGGCCTGCAGTTCGTCGAGGACCCGGAGCTGCAGATCGTCTCCGGCCCCGAGGGGTACGTGCAGAAAACCGTCACCGCCCAGCTCGGCGAGACCGTCTTCGGCGCCGGCTCGGTGCTGCTCTTCGTGGTCGCCGCGATGACCGCCCTGATCCTCTTTCTGGCCGCGAACACGGCCTTCAACGGATTCCCGGTGCTCGGCTCGATCCTGGCGCAGGACCGGTACCTGCCCCGCCAGCTGCACACCCGGGGCGACCGACTGGCCTTCTCCAACGGCATCCTCTTCCTCGCCGTCTTCGCGGTCGTGCTCATCGTCGGCTTCCAGGCCGAGGTGACCAAGCTCATCCAGCTCTACATCGTCGGGGTGTTCGTCTCCTTCACGCTCTCCCAGGCCGGCATGATCCGGCACTGGAACCGGCACCTGAGCCGCGAGCGGGATCCCGAGGCACGCCGGCGAATGATCCGCTCCCGGGCGATCAACACGTTCGGCATGGCGATGACCGGGATCGTGCTGGTCATCGTGCTGGCCACCAAGTTCCTGCTGGGCGCGTGGATCGCCATCGCCGCGATGGCGCTGATCTACGTGCTGATGCTCGCCATCCGTCGCCACTACGACCGGGTCGCCGAGGAACTGGAACCGACCGAGATCCGGGGCGTGCTGCCCGCCCGCAACCACGCCATCGTGCTGGTCAGCAAGCTGCACCAGCCGACCCTGCGGGCCATCGCCTACGCGCGGGCCACCCGGCCGGACACCCTCACCGCGGTCACCGTCAACGTGGACGAGAAGGATACCCGCCAGCTCCAGCAGGAGTGGGAACGGCGGGAACTGCCCGTTCCGCTCACCGTGGTCGACTCCCCGTACCGGGAGATCACCCGCCCGATCCTGAACTTCGTCGCCAACACCCGCCGGGAGTCGCCCCGCGACGTGGTCACCGTCTTCATTCCCGAGTACGTCGTGGGCCGCTGGTGGGAGAACCTGCTGCACAACCAGAGCGCGCTGCGGCTCAAGGGGCGGCTGCTCTTCGAGCCGGGCGTGATGGTGACCAGCGTGCCGTGGCAGCTCGCCTCCACCGCCAACAAGAACCTGGACCGCCTCGACGAGAACCTGACCCGGACCCCGGCCCGGGGGCCCCGGGTGGCGCCCCGCAGCACCCTGCCGCCGAGCGTTCCCCCGGCGGCCTCCGCCCCGCCCGGCGAGGCCGGTCCGGGCGGCGGGGACCGCCGGTGACCGCCCGACACCCGCAACGGGCCGCGGGGCCGGAGCCGGCCGACGACGGGCGGCGGGGGCTGGAGGAGGCCGAGCGGGTCGAGTTGACCGTCGACGCGGTCGCCCCCGGCGGGCACTGCGTGGCCCGGGTCGACGGGCAGGTGGTCTTCGTCCGGCACGCGCTGCCCGGCGAGCGGGTGGTCGCCGAGGTGACCGAACTGCACAAGGGCTTCGCCCGTGCCGAGGCCGTCGAGATCCTGCACGCCTCCCCGGACAGGATCGAGCCACCCTGTCCGTACGCGAAGCCGGGCCGCTGTGGCGGCTGCGACCTGCAACACGTCACCCCCGCCGCCCAGCTGCGCTGGAAGACCGAGGTGGTCCGCGAGCAGCTCACCCGCCTCGGCGGGCTCACCGCCGGGCAGGTAGACGCACTCGGTGTCACCGTCGCGGCGCTGCCCGGCGGGCCGCTCGGCTGGCGCTCCCGGGTCCGGTACGCGGTCGACGCCGCCGGTCGGGCCGGGCTGCTCAAGCACCGCTCGCACGAGGTGGTGCCGATCGACCGCTGCCTGATCGCCCACCCGGCGATCCAGGAGCTGCCGGTGCTCACCCCGTCCGGCGCGCGTTGGCCGGACGCCGAGGCGGTCGAGACGGTCGCCTCCACCGGTGGCGACGTCAGCGTCGCCACGGTCACCGAGGGGGTCGCCACGCCGGCGAGCGGGCCCCGCCGGGTCCGCGAGCGCGCCGTCGGCCGGCAGTGGGCGCTGCCCGCGACGGCGTTCTGGCAGGTCCATCCGGCGGCGACCGACACCCTGGCCGGCGCGGTGCTGGAGCTGGTCGACCCGCAGCCCGGGGAGAGCGCATGGGACCTCTACGGCGGCGCCGGGCTGTTCGCGGCGGCCCTGGCCGACCGGGTCGGCGACACCGGCCGGGTCACCCTGGTCGAGGCTGCCGGGGACGGGGTCGCCGCGGCCCGGGAGAACCTGCGTGACCTGCCACGGGTGGAGGTGGTGGCGGCCCGGGTGGAGACCGCGCTGGCCCGTCGCCGGATCACCGGCCCGGTCGACGTGGTGGTGCTCGATCCGCCGCGTTCCGGCGCGGGCGCGGCGGTGGTGCGCGCCGTGCTGGCCGCCGGGCCCCGGGCGGTCGCGTACGTGGCCTGCGACCCGGCCGCCTTCGCCCGGGACGTGCGCACCTTCACCGGGGGTGACTGGCGGCTCGCCGCGCTGCGCGGGTACGACCTGTTCCCGATGACCCAGCACGTCGAGTTGGTCGGGCTGTTCCTGCCACCCGTCGAATGACCCGAGGCGGACGGGCGGCGCCGCTGGGCCGAGGTGGTCCCGGCGGCTGGCGGTGTTGATCCACGGCCGGGCTGCGGAGTGTCGCGTGGCCGATAGACTCTTCGGTCATGAGTGTTGAAGAGGGCACGGCCAACCACGGTCGGCTGCTGAGCGCGGTGCGCGGGCCGCAGGACGTGAAGCGGATGACCGCCGAGCAGCTGGACATCCTCGCCGCCGAGATCCGTGACTTCCTGATCGCCAAGGTGTCCCGCACCGGTGGGCACGTCGGCCCCAACCTGGGTGTGGTGGAGCTGACCCTGGCCATGCACCGGGTCTTCGACTCTCCCCGGGACCGGCTCCTGTTCGACACCGGCCACCAGGCGTACGTGCACAAGATCCTCACCGGCCGGCAGGAGGGCTTCGACAAGCTCCGCCAACGCGGCGGCCTCTCCGGGTACCCGAGCCAGGCCGAGAGCGAGCACGACCTGATCGAGAACTCGCACGCCTCCACCGCCCTGTCGTACGCCGACGGGCTGGCCAAGGCGTACGCCCTGCGCGGCGAGCAGCGCGCCGTGGTGGCCGTGGTCGGCGACGGCGCGTTGACCGGTGGCATGTGCTGGGAGGCGTTGAACAACATCGCCACCGCCGGCAATCCGCTGGTCATCGTGGTCAACGACAACGGCCGGTCCTACTCGCCGACCATCGGCGGCCTCGCCGACCACCTCTCCGCGCTGCGGCTCAACCCGGGCTACGAGAAGGTCCTGGACACCGTCAAGGACGCCCTCGGCAACACCCCGTTCGTCGGCAAGCCGATGTACGAGGTGCTGCACGCGGTCAAGAAGGGCATCAAGGACGCGGTCGCGCCGCAGGCGATGTTCGAGGACCTGGGCATCAAGTACGTCGGTCCGGTCGACGGGCACGACATCGCCGCCGTGGAGTCGTCGCTGCGCGCCGCGAAGAACTTCGGCGGCCCGGTGATCGTGCACGCGGTCACCCGCAAGGGCTACGGCTACCGTCCCGCCGAGGAGGACGAGGCAGACTGCCTGCACGGCCCGGGCGCCTTCGACGTCGAGACCGGCAAGCTGCTCGCCGCCCCGTCGGTGAAGTGGACCCACGTCTTCGCCGACGAGCTGGTCAGGATCGCCGACGAGCGGCCCGACGTGGTCGGCATCACCGCCGCGATGGCCGAGCCCACCGGCATCGCCACCCTGGCCCGCAAGCACCCCGAGCGGGTGTACGACGTGGGCATCGCCGAACAGCACGCCGCCACCTCGGCGGCCGGCCTGGCGATGGGTGGCCTGCACCCGGTCGTGGCGGTCTACGCGACCTTCCTCAACCGCGCCTTCGACCAGGTCCTGCTGGACGTGGCGATGCACCGGCTGCCGGTGACCTTCGTGCTGGACCGGGCCGGCGTCACCGGCCCGGACGGGCCGAGCCACTACGGCATCTGGGACATGTCGGTCTTCGGGGTGGTGCCCGGCCTGCGGATCGCCGCACCCCGGGACGCCGCCAGCCTACGGGAGGAACTGCGCGAGGCGGTCGCGGTCGACGACGGCCCGACCATCGTCCGCTTCCCGACCGGCACCGTCGCCGCCGACCTGCCGGCCGTGCGCCGGGTCGGCGCGGTCGACGTGCTGGCCGAGTCGGCGCGTACCGACGTGCTGCTGGTCGCGGTCGGCTCCTTTGGGCAGCTGGGCATGGAGGTCGCCGCCCGCCTCGCCGAGCAGGGCTACGGGGTCACCGTGGTCGACCCGCGCTGGGTGCGGCCGGTCCCGGCGGAGCTGGTCGAGCTGGCCGCCGCGCACCGGCTGGTGGTCACCGTCGAGGACGGCGTCCGGGTCGGCGGCGTCGGCGACGCGCTGGCCCAGGCGCTGCGGGACGCCGACGTCCGGGTTCCGCTGCGGGACCTCGGCGTGCCCGCCGACTGGCACCCGCACGGCACCCGCGCGCAGATCCTGGCCGATCTGGGCCTCACCGCACAGGACGTGGCCCGGGACGTCACCGGCTGGATCTCCGGCCTGGACACCGCGCCCGTCGAGCCGGTCCGTCTCCCGGCCCGCGACACCAGCCGCCACTGACCCGTACGCCCCGACGGGCGGTCCCGGTGCGCCGGGGGCCGCCCGTCGCCCTGCGCCCCGGGTGGCCCCGCCGTCCAGGTTGGCTGCCGCTGTCGGAGTGCCTCGCGGTGACTACAGCACTTGAGTGCGGATATGAGTCGTACGAGTGCGCCGCCGTCCAGGATGGCGATCATCGCTCGCGGTGTCTGAGCCACTTCCGTACTCAAGTCCGTAAGGCACGGGAGACTGCGATGGGGTCAGCGGCCGTCGACGGAGCGGTAGTGGGTCTTCTCGGCGGTGGCCAGGCTGAACGTCTGCTTCGCGGTGGGCATCGGCACGACCACCAGGCCGGGGCGATCCACCAGGCGGGGTGTCCCGGGCGGCACAGACAGGGAGGAATCCCGGCTGCCCCGCCAGGTGAGCACCACCAGCGGCTGTCCCGGCACCGGCAGCGGATACGCCTGCAACGGGTGGGACCGGTCGGCGGGGGAGACCACCGGGGCGCCGTTCCCCGCCGGGCGGTAGATCACCGCCGTCATCGTGCCGACATCGGTCTCCCAGGTCAGCTGCTCAAGGTCACCCGGGTCGTCGCCGCCGCCGAGCGCCATCTCGCCGATGCCTCGGACGGCCAGCTTCTCCATCGGCCACGACTCGGGCACCGACGCCGGGGCGTCCCGGTCGCCGATGCGGCGGGGAATGCTCCCGAACGGGCCCCGCTCGCCGGCGAGGACGCAGGTGTCCAACCCGTCCAGTGCGCGCCGGCCCGAACCGGTCTCGTCGCGGACCAGCGGGTGACGCGGGTCGGTGGTCGCGGTACCCAGGTCGAGCAGCCGGTCGGCGGACCGGCCGCGCGGCAGCGACTCGGTGGGCCGCAACGTCGCGGTCACCGGCACGGCCGCGCACTCGGGCACGGCGACCCGACCGGTCAGGCCGTCGGTGAACCGCAGGGCCCTGCCGTCCGGGCCGAGCAGCCGCTGCACCCGGTTGGAGACGAGGTAACGGCGGCCGTCGGCCAACCGCACCGGCAGGACGTCGGCGTAGGCGAGGTAGCCGCGATCGGTGTACTCGGTGGCCCGGTCGACGGCGTACCGGCCGCCGGATCCGGTGAGCTGGAGCAGCCAGGACGCCGCCTCGCCGGGCACATCGGCGGCGACCAGCGCCAGCGGTGTCCCGCCGACCTCGCCGGACCAGAGGATGCCGGACGAGGGCAGGTGGGCCCGGTCGTCAATCGGGGACCGCCAGGCGCGGACCGCCTCGGTCACCGCGGCGGTGGCGGCGGCGTCACGGGCGAGTGAGCCGCGCGGCGGCCAGACCGGCAGTGTGCCGTCCAGACTGTCGTAGCCGATCGACAGTTGGCGGGCCTGGCGCTCGGCGACCGGACCGCACCCGGCCAGCGCCAGCACCAGGGCCAGCAGTGCGGAGACCGACATGTGGTGGCGGCGGACTGACACCACGTTCGGTCCCGCGGCCCGCAAAGCCACCTGTACGCCCCCGATCGCCTCGCCGTCGTTGTCGGAAGCCACATGGTACGCAACGGCCGCGGCGATGGCTGAATCGGCTGATCCGGCCCGGCGCGGAACTCGCCCGCCCGGCGCTGCTCCGGGCGCGTGCCGGACGGCCACAAGGGACACCAGCGTGGATTTCGGCTGATTTATCGGCTCCGGTAGACTCCGCCGACTGTGACGTCTGTCGAGCCCCGTGCCGCCTCCGCACCGGACCCCGACGGCTCCACCGGCTTCGGCCGTGGCGCCACGGCCACCGCGACCGCGCCTCCACCGGCGGCGCCCGAACTCGACACCGCCCCCGCCGACGGCGGGACCACCCACGAGCGTAGCGGGACCACCCAGGATCGCACCGTCGGCGGTTCCCCGGTCGCCCAGGCGGTCGGTACCGTCGTCGCCCCGGGGACCGTCGCCCCGGAGACCGATGCGCCTGCCCGTGGCTCGCGGGCGGTGGGCGTACCCGGGAAGCGGCCGGGCCCGGCGGCGGGCGACGGCGCGACCGCGGCCAAGCCGGCCCGGCGCTGGCGCTGGACGGCCCGACGCAAGGACCTCGCCGTCTACGGCACCTTCCTGCTCGTCGCGCTCTGGGTGACCAGCCAGATCTGGGTCGACCCGGCCGGCCGGGTCGCGGCCCTATACAGCAGCGACCCGGCGCAGGTGCAGTTCTTCATGGCCCACTCGGTGCGGGTGGTGCTGCACGGCGAGTTTCCGTTCTTCACCGACCAGTTCAACTATCCCGACGGCGTCAATCTGATGGCCAACACGGCCGTGCTGGCGCTGGGCATCCCGATGGTGCCGATCACCCTGCTCTTCGGACCGGCCGTGTCGTTCGTGGTGCTGGTCACCGTCGCGCTCGCCGGCACCGCGTCGGCCTGGTACCACGTCTTCTCACGGCACCTCGTCCGCCGCCGGCTGGCCGCCGCCGTGGGCGGCTGGTTCTGCGGTTTCTCACCGGCGATGCTGTCACACGCCAACTGGCACCCGAACATCATCTCCCAGTGGCTGCTGCCGTTCATCGTCTGGCGGGTGATGGTGCTGACCCGCTCGACCCGCCCGGTACGCGACGGTGCCCTGCTCGCCCTGCTGGTCACCGTGCAGGCGTTCATCAACGAGGAGATCCTGCTCTTCACCGCGCTCGCCTGCGGCGTCTTCCTCATCGCGATGGTGGCGCAGCGCCCGGCGCTGTGGTCGACGGCGTGGCGTCCGCTGGCCAAGGGGCTGCCGGTCTGCACCGTGGTGGCGGGTTCCCTGCTGGCGTACCCGCTCTACATCCAGTTCGCCGGGCCGATGGCGTACCACGGGCTCAGCGACGCGGTCCGCGACTACGGCAACGACATCGCCGCCTTCTTCGCGCCCGGCTCGCCGACCTTCGGCGGCCACGAGCGGGCCAACGTCAACCTGGCCCCGAACTACTCCGAGGAGAACGCCTTCTTCGGCTGGAGCCTGTCGCTGATCGCCGTGGGCATCGTGGTCTGGCTGCGCCGCGAGGTGCTGGTCCGGGCGCTCGCCGTCACCGGGTTCTTCTTCGCCGTGCTCTCCCTCGGCGAGCGGGTGTCCTGGTGGGACCGGGAACTCGTCACCGGCCCGTGGGAGCTGCTGGTCCGGTTGCCGCTGCTCGACGCGGTGGTGCCGACCCGGTTCGCGCTGATCACCAGCGTGGTGATCGGGATGTTGCTGGCGCTGGCCGTGCAGCGGGCCTGGACGCTGCGCGGCCCCGAGTGGCGGCACGCGAGGACCGTCACGGTGGCCGCGCTGGTCCTGGCGTTGCTGCCGATCGTGCCGATGCCGCTGAAGGTGACCTCCCGTCCGCCGGTACCGGATTTCATCACCTCCGGCCGTTGGCGGGAGTACGTCGCAGCCGACCAGACCCTGGTGCCGGTGCCCGTGCCGAGCATGGGCAACACCCACGGCATGCGCTGGGCCGCGTCCACCAACCTCGACTTCAAGATCCCCGGGGGCTATTTCCTCGCCCCCCGCAACGGCAACACCGGCGACCCGGGGCGCTTCGGCGGCCGGCCCAGCGGCATCGGCGAGCTGCTCAACGAGGTGTCCACCACCGGCCGTGCCCCCAAGCTCAACGACCGGCAGCGCCGGCGCAGCCTGGACGAGCTGCGCCACTGGAACGCCGCCGTGCTGGTCCTGCCGGTGGGTCAGCACCACGTCGAGCCGCTGCGGCGCACCGTCGAGCAGCTCGTCGGCCCCGCCCGCCGGGAGCTGGACGTCTGGGTGTGGGACGTGCGCCCCCTGTCGGCCCGTACCCCGGCCGTCTGACCGGCCCGGCCGTCTGACCGGCCCGGCCGTCTGACCGGCCCGGCCGTCTGACCGGCCCGGCCGTCTGACCGGCCCGGCCGTCTGACCGGCCCGGCCGTCTGACCGGCCCGGCCATCTGGCCGGCCTCGGCCTCAAGCCAGTCAGCCGACCAGTGGGCGGACGTCCCAGAGCCACACGTCGTCGACCCGCCGCGCCGGGCCCAGCAGACCGGTCATCAACTCCCGCAGCACCGCCTCGCGCGGGTGGTCGCCGAGCACCACAACCGACGCCTTCCAGAACCTCAGGTCCTCGACCACCTGGCGGCGGTTCTCGGCGGTCAGCCCGGGCACCCGCCCGGCATCCATCGTGGTGTAGATGAGCGTGCTGGTCGGCCGGTTCGGCGCGCCGAAGACCCCCTCGCCCTTCTCGTTCGGCCCGATGAAGTAGCCGCCCGGCACGGGGAACTCGTGGCCGGTCAGCGCACTCCAGCGCAGCGTGGACAGGCCGTGCACGTTGCTCGGGATGGGCACCGGCACCAGGGTGCGTCCCGCCGGCACGTACGGCCGCCAACCGCCGGCTGTGATGAAGCGCGGCGGCGGGTCCACGTGCTGCGCCGGCAGCGGGCGCGGGAACAGCGGCAGCACGGCGAGGGCGACGGCCGCGTACCCGACCGGCCGGACCCAGCGGCGGCGCGTCGACCCGGCGGCGGGCGGGGCACCGGCGGCGTCGGTGTCGTCGGCGGCCGGGCGGGGGGCCGGCGTCGTCCGGCCGCCGTACCCGGCTGCCGCGTTCCAGGCCAGCGCCAGCAGCACACCGACCGCCGCGGTCGTCACCAGCGCGAGCCGGGTCGGCATCATCATCTCGACCAGCGGCACGTCGTCCGGGATGTACGCCCACGGGCCGTCGACGGTGGTCTCCACCCCGTCGAAGCGCACCTTCGGGCCGATCGCGGCGACGGTGAAGAGCACCACCAACACGCCGCAGATCCGGGCGGCCAGCGAACGCCGCCAGAGCAGTGCCAGGGCGGCCAGCGCGACCAGCACCAGCGGCCAACCGAACCAGGTGTTCTGCTCGGTCAGGCCGATGGTCTTCTCCACCGCCTCGTCGCCGGCCACGGTGTCCCGGGCGAAGGTGACGAAGGCCACCAGGTCCTCGCCCCAGTTGTGGAACACACCGCCCTGCAGGCCCCGGTAGGACTGCGGGCCGTTGAACTGGAACCAGATGGGGTACGCGGTCAGCAGCAGGGCCAGCCCGCCGCCCAGGCCGAGCGCGGCCAGGAAGCCACCGGCCCGCTTCCGCGTGGCGCGCGGTCGCTGCACCGCGTACGCCACCACGATCACCAGGCAGGCCAGCGCGGCGAGCAGCAGCATCTCCTCGTTGATGAAGATCTGGTACGCCACCAGCAGGCCCAACACGATCCCGTCGCGCCGCCACCGGCCGTCCTGCCCGAGGCGCAGCACCCGGGCCACGATCAGCGGCAGCAGGAAGTTGGAGACGAAGTTCGGCTGCCCGTTGGCGTGGTGCACGATGCCCGGGGCGAAGCCGAGGAAGGCCCCCCCGACGAACGCGCCGGCCCGGGATCGCACCAGGTGCCGGGAGAGCACCCAGTACGAGGTGGCCGCGGTCGCGGCCAACGCCCCGCCCAGGTAGAGCGCGTAGGTCACCTGCGGTCCGAACAGGAGGGTGACCGGCGCCAGCGGGATGGTCATGCCCAGCAGCGAGGTGTTGGCCATCATGTTCACCCCGTCCGGGGCGTTCTGCCGCGCGGTGAACAGCGGGTTCTCCAGGTGCCGCACCGAGTACGCGCCGTGCGAGAAGAGCCACTCGAACCAACTGTGGTCGGTCGGCAGGTGCGAGGAGACCCGGTGCTGCACGTCCACCCAGTAGTTCAGGCACACGAAAACGCCCAGCAGCACATAGGCTCCGATGGCCAGGACGTCGGCGCGTCGCGGCCGCCACCGGGGCCGTCGCGCCGGGTCGGTCGCGGACGCCACCGCCTGCGGTGCGGACGTCGGGTTCAGCGAGGGATCTACCACCGGCACAGCCACGACGGGCCATCGTACAGGCGGCGACTGGTCCTCATTCCGGCCCGTGGCCGGGCACGGAGGTCGACAGCAGGAGGACGGGCGTGACCCTCATCGACCTGGGCGAGGTCGGCCACGGCCGCGACGTCCCGCCGGCCGCGTCGCGCCCGCCCCGCCGCCGTGGTCGCGGTCGGTGCGCTGGCGGTTGCCGTTCGACCCGGACGGCGTCACCGATGCCGGTCGGTGCGCGGACGTCGTCTGCCTCGTCCGGGCCGACGGCACCCTGGTCGTCGACCCGGCCACCGGACGGCAGCAGCGGCTCGCCGGAGAGTGGTCACCGGTGGTGACGGTGGGGCGGCGGTGGCTGGCGGTCCGCGGGCACCGCGAACGGGAGACGTACGCCCTGCTGGATCGGGCCGACGGGCGGGTCGTGGCCGAACTGGGCCCGTGGCGGCTGATCACCGACGACGTGCCCGACGGGCCGGGTGCCGGGCGTCCGCTGCTGGTGAGCCGGGAGCTGGCCGGTGGCCGGCAGCTCCTCGGCGAGTTGGACCCGGCGACCGGCGAGGTGCGGATCCGCGACGTGTTTGCCGGTGGCTGGCGGGACTGCTCCCACCAGGCCGGGCGGACCCTGGTCTGCTGGCGGCCCACCGGCCAGTTCGGGGTGTGGCGGCTGCCGTCCTGACCGCCGGCCGGCCCGGCGGGTGGGGCGTGACCGGCGTTTGGCGCGCGGCACTAGGTTGTCGGGCAGGTCGGCGAGGAGGTCGGGATGCGGGTGCTGGTGGTCGAGGACGAGCGGAACCTCGCCGACGCGATCGCGCGCGGGCTGCGCAAACGCGGGATGGCGGTCGATGTGGCGTACGACGGCGACGCCGGTCACGAGGCGGCCTTCGTCACCCGCTACGACGTGGTGGTGCTGGACCGGGACCTGCCCGGGATGCACGGCGACCAGATCTGCGCCGAGCTGGCCGCCTCCGGGACGCTGACCCGGGTGCTGATGCTGACCGCCAGCGACAGCGTCGCCGACCGGGTCGAGGGGCTGGGGCTGGGCGCCGACGACTACCTGCCCAAACCGTTCGCCTTCGACGAGCTGGTGGCCCGGGTGCAGGCGCTCGGGCGGCGGGCCACCCCCGCCCTGCCCCCGGTGCTGGCGGTCGCCGACGTGGTGATCGACCCGGCCCGGCGAGTGGTCACCCGGGGCGGCGTGCCGGTCGACCTGACCAACAAGGAGTTCGGTGTGCTGGCCGAGCTGGTCAAGGCGCGCGGCGCGGTGGTCTCCAGCGAGGAACTGCTGGAGCGGGTCTGGGACGCCAACACCGACCCGTTCACCACGATCGTCCGGGTGACCGTGATGACCCTGCGCAAGAAGCTCGGCGACCCGCCGTTGATCGAGACGGTGGTCGGCGCCGGCTACCGCACCGCCGGGGAGGTCAGGTGAGCGCCCGGAGCGAACCGGGGCGGCCAGCCCCGGCGTCGCGCAGCGGGGCGCCGCGGTGACCCGCCAGCTGCGCCCGACCCTGCGCCTGCGGTTGACCCTGCTCAACGGGGTGCTGCTGGTCGGCGCCGGGGCGATCCTGCTGGTGCTGGCCTGGCTGCTGGTCCACGACGCGCTGCGCCCCACCGACGAGCTGCGCCCCGGCACCACCGTGGGGCTGGCCGACGGGCGGTCCCTCGACGCGGCGGTCTGGCAGCGTCAACTGGTCGACGCCGCGTCGCGGGAGCTGCTAGTCAAGGGACTGCTCGCGTTGCTGGCGATCAGCGTGGTCGGGGTCGCCGGGGCGTACCTGGTGGCCGGCCGGGCGCTGCGCCCGCTGCACCAGGTCACCGCCACCGCGCGCCGGCTCGGCGAGGCCACCCTCGACCAGCGGATCCGCTGGTCCGGGGCGGACGACGAGGTCGCCGAGCTGGCCCGCACGTTCGACGCGATGCTGGACCGGATCGCCGCCGCCTTCGAGGCGCAGAAGCGGTTCGTCGCGAACGCCTCGCACGAGCTGCGTACCCCGTTGGCGGTGATGCGGACCGAGATCGACGTGACGCTCAGCGACGACGAGGCGGACGCCGCCGAGTACCGTCGGATGGCGACCGTGGTCCGGGACGCCTCCGAGCGGGCCAACAGCCTGGTCGACGCGCTGCTGGTGCTGGCCCGCAGCGAGGCCCAGGCCGGGCAGGGGCTCGCCCGCCGCACCGAGTGCGACCTCGCCTCCGGTACGGCCAACGCGTTGTCGGCGATGGCCCGCGAGGTGGAGCGGATCGGGCTGCGGGTGCAGACCTCGCTCAGGTCGGCTCCGGTGACCGGGGACCCGGGGCTGCTGGACCGGCTGGCCGGCAACCTGATCGAGAACGCGGTCCGCTACAACCACCTGCACGGCCGGCTGTGGGTGCGTACCGGCAGCGACGGGCGCAGCTCCTGGTTGGTGGTGGGCAACACCGGGTTCGAGGTGGACCAGGCCGACGTGCCGGGACTGTTCGAGCCGTTCCGGCGTGGCGGTCGGGAGCGGACCGGGGCCCGCGGCTCCGGGCTGGGGTTGTCCATCGTCCGGGCGGTCTGCGACGCGCACGGCGGCACCGTCCGGGTCGTCGCCCAGCGCGGCGGCGGGCTGGAGGTGACGGTCACCCTGCCGGCGGCGGACGCGGTGGCCGCGACGTGAGAACCAGGACCGCGCCAGCGCTCGACCGAAACTCGCGTCACTGGTGGTTTGGCTGTACAGGGACGTGCGCCGCAGTGGTGCAGGTGCGGAGAAGTTGAAGTCTGTCGATTGACAGTCGGCTTTCCGGTCGCGAGACTCTTGGTGTGTGCCGCTTATGGGAGCGCTCACAGATGACCATGACCTCAACCTACGCAGGTGGCCGAGCCGGCGCGGCCGACATTCATCCCCACTGAACGGTTCCTCTGTGAGCGCTCACGGGCCACGCGACCTTCGGCTCGGCGCAAAGATGGCTCGACACGCACGCACTGAAACGATTCACATGCGACCGACACGTGGCCAGAAGGTCCTACCACGACTCCCGCCCAACATGTAGGAGATCATCATGGTTTCACACAGACGGCGCATCGGGCTGCTGTCCGCCTGCGTGGCGGTGGCGGTCGGCGCCACGGTCGCCACGGTCAGCGTGGCCTCCGCCGCAGCGACCCGCTACGAGGCCGAAAGCGCCCCGGCCACGTGCGACGGTTCGATCGATTCGAACCATGCCGGGTACTCCGGTAGCGGCTTCTGCAACGGCAACAGCGCGGTAGGCGCGGCGGCGCAGTTCACGGTGACCGCCTCCATGTCCGGCACGGCGACCATCGGAATCCGGTACGCCAATGGTGCGACCACCAACCGGCCGGCCGACGTGCTGGTCAACGGCGTAGTCGCCCGGTCGGGTAGCGCGTTCGATCCCACCGGCGGCTGGAACAGGTGGGCGACCCAGTCGTTGACAGTGCCGGTGAACGCGGGTGACAACACGATCCGGTTGAGTCCGACGACCAGCAGCGGATTGGCCAACGTGGACTACCTGGACTTCGAGGTCGGCGCCTCGCCCTCACCCTCGCCCTCGGCGACGGCCTCCCCGCCGCCCGGCCGGCCGGCCCAGTGCACCGGGAGTTCGCCGATCACGTGTCACTTCCCGGTCTCCCCGGGCAACTACACGGTCACGGCGTGGATCGGCGACCGCGCCTCCGCCGGCAACACATCGATGTCCGTGGAGGCCCGCCGACGGATCCTGTCTGCGGTCAGCACCACGGCCGGCACGATCACGCAGCACGTCTTCACGATCAACGTACGGCAACCGGAGGGACAACCGACCGGGCAGGGTGGCACGGGCACGCCGGGGTTGACCATCACGTTCGCCGGCTCCGCGCCGAAGCTCTCCGGTCTGACCGTGCAGGCGGCGAGCAACCCGCTCGCGGTGTACCTGGCGGGCGACTCGACGGTGTGTGACCAGTTCACCGCCCCGTACACCGGTTGGGGGCAGCTCCTCACCAGGCACGTGTCGGCTGGTGCGGTGATCGCCAACTATGCCGATTCGGGCGAGAGCTCCGGCAGTTTCCTGAGCAACTCGGCGCTGTTCCCCACGATGCGGCCGTTGATCAAGCGGAACGACCTGGTGCTGATCCAGTTCGGGCACAACGACAAGTCCACGTCGGCGTCGGCGTTCCGCGGCAACCTCACCACGATGGTCAACCAGGTGCGGGACAGGGGCGGCGTCCCGGTCCTGGTCACCCCGCCGGTGCGGCGGCGGTTCAACGGAAACCAGCTCGACGCCACCGCGTTGCACGTCAACGGCGTCGGCGTGAACCTGCCGGCCGAGATGCGCAGGTTGGGCTCCTCGTTGGGCGTGCCGGTGATCGACCTGACCGCCAAGAGTGAGGCGCTGGTCGAGTCGATGGGCCCGACCAACTCGGCCCAGATCTACCTGCGCCAGTCGGCCGACGGGGTCACCGACAACACCCACTTCTCGGAGTACGGTGCCGGCAGGATGGCCGACCTGGTCGTTGAGGGCATCCGCGAGCACAACCTCCCCCTGGTCAGCTACCTGCGCTGACACCCCGGACGGCCAGCCTGACACCTCCGTGGCCAACTCGCCGGGCCGCCGCGTACGGGACGCAGGAGCACGACCGGTGCCTGCGTCCCGTACGTCGGCGAACTCGCGAGCAATGGGCGGACAACAGCGGCACAAACCCAGCAGTCGAGTCTGCCGCCGTCGACGTGTCGAGCCTGAGCAGCAGGGCGTTGCGGGCCATCCATGGGCGAGTTGCGGCGGACGGCAGCGGTCATGAGCGGGCACCAGGGGCGAACCAGGCCGAGCGACGAGCGCTGTGGAATCTCGCCGGTCCTCGAACGGGTGCTTGTCGGGCCCCTTCAGCCGGAGTACCGAGACCTGGTCGAGCAGGCGCGGCACCGGCTCCGAGACGAGGACTGCCGCGCCCGCGCCGCATCAGCGGGCCCCCGCCCACGGGTGTGGACGGGGCCCGGGCACGGCCGAGGTCAGTTCTTCTGCTGGATCTGTCCGCGCATGGTCGGCAACTCGGCGGCGGCCTCCTGGCCGCTCTTGAAGTAGATGATGATCATGCCGATGCTGCCCTTGTCGCTCCACACGCAGACGCCGAGCGGCACGCTCGATGCCTCCGCGTCACCGCACTTGGCGAGCCCGCCGAGCGGGCCGGCGTCGACGCTCTTCATCTCCTTGAACCGCACGTCGGTCTGGCCGGCGCCGGTGAGGGTGTCCTCGAGGGTCTTGGCCGGGTCGGTGTTGAGGCCGGAGGCCGCAGCCACCATCACCAGGTCCTTCTGCTCCACGGTGCCGTAGAACGCGCCGGCGGTGCTGGTGGCGTCCGGCAGGGACTTGTTCAGCTCGGCCTCGAGCTCCTTGGCGCCAGCGAGCAGGCTGGGGTCGGTGGCCTTGGCCCGGCCGGCGAGGGTGTCCGGCGCGACGACCCGGGTGTTGACGGCCTCGACGGCCTCCTTGGCCTCGTCCTTGAGAGCGAAGATCGTGACCGCGACGCCGCCCAGGCAGAGCACCAGCACCGCGGCGAGCGAGATCAGCACGATCTTGCCGACGTTGGACTTCTTGGCAACCGGCGGGCCGACCGGGTACGGC
>NZ_SMKN01000350.1 GCF_004348675.1 Micromonospora sp. KC606
GCCCAACTTCTACTACTGCGGCCCCGCCGCAGCCCGCAACGCCCTCTCCGTCCAAGGCAAGAACATCGATGTCGACGCCATGGCCAAGATCATGGGCACCACCGAGAACGGCACCAACAGCATCAACGACATCACCCCCGTCCTGAACAAGGAAACCGGCAAGAACGTCTACCACAGCGTCGAGATCAAGACGCCGAAGGCCGACGACAAGCAGACCGACAGGATGCGCAGCGACATCGTCGCCGCCATCGACGACGGCCGGGGTGTCGTGGTCAACATCGCCGGCACCGCCACCGACACCGACGGCGGCGTGCACTCCTTCGAAGGCGGGCACTACATCAGCGTCACCGGCTACCGCGACGGCGGGAAGATCGTGACCATCGCCGACTCGGCCAACCCGGCCACGGCCAGCTACCAGATGGACATCGACACCCTCGCCGACTGGGCCGCCACCCGCGGCTACTCCCACTGACCCACCCACCCGAGAGGCCGACCCCATCCGGGGTCGGCCTCCCGGCGTCTCAGCCGCCCGAGTCGGCCAGCTCGGCACCCTCGGGGACGGTGTCGTCGTCCCGGCTGGTTAGCCAGCCGTCCGGCAGGAAGACCTTGCCCGGGGAGTTCGTCCGGCCACGGGGCTGGCCCAGCGTCTCCACCGGGTACGGCACGCCCGGGTCGAGCTTGCCGAGCAGGTCGTCGAGCTGGGCCAGGCTCTCCACCATCGCCAGCTCCCGGCGCAGCTCGCTGCCGACCGGGAAACCCTTCAGGTACCACGCGACGTGCTTGCGGAAGTCGGTGCAGCCGTCCCGCTCGCCCCGGGCCGGGGAGCGTGCCCCGGCGCGAAACTGGTCGACCAGCAGCTCGGCGTGGCGGCGCATGGTCGCCGCGACCTCCCCGAGGGCGGGCAGCCGCCGCTCGGGGCGGCCGTCGAACGCGGCCTCCAGATCGGCGAAGAGCCACGGCCGGCCCAGGCAGCCCCGGCCGATGACCACCCCGTCGACGTTGGTGTGCGCGACCATCCGCAGCGCGTCGTCGGCCTCCCAGATGTCGCCGTTGCCGAGCACCGGCACGTCGAGGGCCTGCTTGAGGGTGGCGATGGCATCCCAGTCGGCGGTGCCCGAGTACCGCTGGGCGGCCGTACGCCCGTGCAGGGCGACCGCCGCCACCCCGGCGTCCTGGGCGGCGAGCCCCGCCTCGACGTACGTCAGGTGGTCGTCGTCGATGCCCTTGCGCATCTTCACGGTCACCGGCACCCCGGCGGGCGACGCCGCCTCCACCGCGGCCCGCACCAGCCGGGCGAAGAGCCGTCGCCGCCACGGCAGCGCCGAGCCGCCGCCCTTGCGGGTCACCTTCGGCACCGGGCAGCCGAAGTTGAGGTCGATGTGGTCGGCGAGGTCCTTCTCCACCACGATCCGCACGGCGGCGGCGGTGATCTCCGGGTCGGTGCCGTAGAGCTGGAGGCTGCGCGGCTGCTCGTCGGCGCCGAAGGCGATCATGCGCAGCGTCTTCGGGTTCCGCTCGACCAGCGCGACCGTGGTGATCATCTCGCAGACGTAGATGCCACCGCCCTGCTCGCGGCAGAGCTGCCGGAAGCCGACGTTGGTGATGCCGGCCATTGGGGCGAGCACCACCGGCGGCCACACCTGGTGCCGCCCGAGGGTGAACGGGCGGCGGACGACGGGAGCGGCAGGACTGGTCACGTACCCAAGAATCCCACGGCCGCGTCGGTGGCCCGGCCGCCGGTGGCCGGTCACCGCCGCGACGGTGAACCCGCACCGACGGCGACCCGCACGCCGTTCAGTAACCCCGGTCGGGGTCGGACAGGATCAGGCCGGACACGTCCACGATGACGGACGCCGCGGCGGTGACGTGGATCGCGAACGACAGCGGGAGGCCGTTGTAGCTGCCGAGCTGCACCTCGACCAGGTTGGAGAGGATCTGGTTGGGCCCCCACCAGTTCAGCGACGACGTCTGCGGCCTGCTGATCGACGAGGGGTACGCGGTGAGGAACCCGGCGGACACCGTGCCCGCGACGGTGATGTTTACGTACGCGGCGGTGGCCTTCTCGGCCGCTGCCGGTGGCACGTTGCTCACGGTCAGGTGGATGACCCGGCCGGCGTTGAGCTTGCCCGAGGTGACCCCGTCGCCGCCCGCCCGGATGTGGGCGCTGTAGTTGGCGATCGACCGGGTGTCCAGGATGCGTTGCGGCGGGACGGCCAACGTCCGGTTGGCCCAGCGGGACGTGTTGATGTACGCCTTCGTACCGGCCTTGCCGCCGATGACCAGGTCGCCCACGGGTGTGACGGCGAGCGAGCCGGTCGGAAGTTCCTGCGGGATGTCCGCCTCCGGCGTCGGCGCCAGGACCAGCATCGGGCTGGTGCCGGTCAGCGACAGGGTGGGGTTGGCCGACGAACCGCCGACCAGGACGGTCTCCGCCTCGCCGGCGTTGTTGTCCTGCCCGATGATCACCGCATCGCCAGGAGCGGCGGCGGCCGGCGAAGCGATCAGTGCCGCCGTGCCCGCCCCGGCCCCGACCGCGACGCCGGTCCGGATGATCTGCCGGCGGGTGGTCGAGGGGGTCTCCCCGGTGGTCATGCTGGTCTCCTCGGTTCGGTGGTCACGCACGGGGCTGCACCCTCCGGTCGCCGCGGGCGGCGCGCGCCCTGAGCGCGTCGGCGCGGACGTCGCCCTCGGCCGACCCGGCCAGCCGCTTCGGATTGTTGATCACCGCGGACTCGGGGTGGTAGACCAGCAGGCCGGTGACGTCGAGGATCACCGCGCTGGCGCTGCGCTGCACCCAGACGGCCACCACATCCGGGTACCGCTCGGAGTGCCAGCCGAGCTGCGTGATCACGCCGTTGGAGAGAAGCTGACCGGCGGTCCACCAGTTGATGGTGGAGGCGGTCGGGGCTGATCCCCCGCCGTACACCGTGGCGAAGCCGCCCTTCTCGGTGTTCGCCACGGTGATGTTGCCGAACATGCCGTCGCCGTACCGGACGATGCCGTCAAGGTGCACCAGCAGCCAGGCGTCGGCGACGGCCCGGCCCCGCGAGTCGATCGCACCGGCACCCGCCAACAGTCGGGCACGGCCGGCGGGGGTGCGGGTGTCCAGCACCCGGGTGGG
>NZ_SMKN01000351.1 GCF_004348675.1 Micromonospora sp. KC606
GGAGATGAGCCGGGCAGCGAGCGGCCGGGGGCGCTGGCCGCCGGAATCGGCGTCCTGAAGGCGCTCGCCATAGTCGCCGTGGTGGTCGGGCTGCTCGTCGCCGCCGCACTGAAGTTCGGCGCTGCCGAGGCCCTCGCCGACCTGCTCCAACCCGACCCGGTGCAGCGGGCGCGGGCCGGTGACTGCCTGACCGAGTTGCCGCAGGTCAGCGGTATGGAGGAGCGGACGGTACGGGACGTGGCGGTAGTCGACTGCGGCACCGCCGAGGCGGCGTACACGGTGGTCGGTCGGGTGCCCGACCAGACCCAGGAACAGGCCCGGTCCGGCAAGGCGTGCGAACAGTTCGTCGCGCCCGGCCAGGACGGTTACGTCTTCTACAACATCGCTTCAGGCGAGCGGGGCTACCTGCTCTGCCTGACGAAGAAGGGCTGACCGAGCCTCACCGGCGGCGGCGCGGGCACCGTCCCGGGACCGCCGCCGGTGTTTCGGGTCTCCGCCGAGGTGAACGGGAGGTAAATGCCACTGTTCTCGCATCTTCCCGACGCGTCCACGGCGTGGCAGGCTACCGGCACGTACGACCACTGTGCGACCAGCCAATGATGACTGACCGTCAGGAGGGCAGACCCATGGGCGAGATGGTGAGTTACACCGGCAACGCAGGGCCTCGCGGGGGGTATCTCGCGATACCCTCCAGCGGTGCGGCCAGCCCGGCGGTCATCGTCATCCAGGACTGGTGGGGGCTGGTACCCCACGTCCAGGCGGTCGTGGACCGGTTCGCCGAGGCCGGCTTCGTCGCCCTCGCCCCGGACTTCCGGCACGGCGAGCCGGCCAGCAAGCCGAGTGAGCCCCGCCAGATGCTGAACAGCGCGCAGATGGACGAGGCGGCGGCGGACATCGCCAGCGCCGCCGAGTACCTGGCCGGCCGGCTCGACGTCACCGGCAAGATCGGCTGTGCCGGGTTCTGCGCCGGCGCCAGCCTGGCCCTCTGGGCGGCCACCCACTCCGAGCGGATCGTCGCCACCGCCGCCTTCTATCCCCGGCTGCCCTGGGAGGGGATGAGCCGGGAGTGGACCGACTACGCGGGCAAGGCCGCGGTCGTCCACTGCTCCGAGGCCGACGGCACCTCCAGCGCGGACGGAGTGCAGACCGTCCAGCGGGCTGTCGAGGCCGCCGGCGGCACCTGCCAGACCTACGACTACCCGGGCACCGCGCACGCTTTCTTCAACGAGGACCGGCCGGAGCACTTCGACCAGCGGGCCGCCGCCACCGCCTGGGCCCGTACCCTCGAACTCTTCCGGGCCAAGCTTGGTTGAGGTCCGTAACCCCGCCGAGGTGGTCGCCCGCGCCGCGCGGGCGACCGACCTGGCCGACCTCGACGGCGCGGTCAGCGACTGCTTCGCCTGCCCCCGGCTGGTCACCTGGCGGGAGGAGGTCGCCCGGACGAGACGGGCGGCCTTCCGGGACCAGGACTACTGGGGCCGGCCGGTGCCCGGCTTCGGCCCGCCGGACGCCCGCATCGCCATTCTCGGCCTGGCGCCCGCCGCACACGGCGGCAACCGCACCGGCCGCATCTTCACCGGCGACCGCTCCGGCGACGTGCTGTTCGCCGCGCTGCACCGGGCCGGCCTGGCCACCCAGCCGACCAGCGTGGCCGCCGACGACGGGCTGGCCCTGCGTGACGTCCGTGTCTTCAGCGCGGTCCGCTGCGCCCCGCCGGACAACAAACCGACCCCGACCGAACGGGACGCCTGCGCCCCCTGGCTGCACCGCGAGGTCGCGCTGATTCGGCCCACCCTGCGCGTCGTGGTGGCGCTGGGCGCCTTCGCGTGGGCCGCCTGGTGGCCGGTGCTGCGCCAGGTGTACGGCAACCGCCCGCCCAGCCCGCGACCGGTCTTCGGCCATGGGGCACACTGGTCCGGGACGGCCGCCCCCACACTGCTCGGCTGCTACCACGTCAGCCAGCAGAACACGTTCACGGGACGGCTGACACCAGGGATGCTGGACGACGTGTTCGCCCGGGCGAAACAACTCGCCGGGGTGGACTGAACTGCGTGGGGCGGTGGCGATGGACCTCGGCGTGCTGCGCAGGTGGTGGCCCGTAGCCGCGATGGCCCTCCTGCTCGCCGCCGCCGCGCTCGCCGCCGGGCACTCCTCGATCGGCGCCAGCCGCATCCCGCCCGCCGCCGACAACATCCCGTACGTCCCGCAGTACCCGACCGCCGAACCGGCGCCCTCGATCCCGGTCGAGCCCCGCGACGGCGCGGAGGCCACCCGGGCGAACGTGCCGCAGTGGATCGCCACCGTGGCGGTCGTCCTGCTCGGACTCGCCGTTCTGGCCGCGCTCGGCTACCTGACCTGGACGCTGCTGCGCGGCGCGTTGCGCCGTACCACCCGCGCCGTCCCGGCCGCACGGGCCCGGCGCAGCGCCGAGGGCACCGCCCGCGAGGTGGTCGCCGCCCTCGACGCCGGCCTGGTCGAGTTGGACGACGCCGACACCGACCCCCGCACCGCCGTCATCGCCTGCTGGGTCCGGTTGGAGGAGGCCGCCACCGAGGCCGGAGTGCCGCGCCACACTGGCGACACCCCGACCGACCTGGTCACCCGGCTGCTCCGGGGCGACCCGGCTGCCGGGGTGCCCGCCATCGCCAGCGCCGACGTGCTCGACAGCTTCGCTCACGTCTACCGCGAGGCCCGGTACGCCACGCACACGGTGGACGCGCGGATGCGTGACCAGGCCCGGGCCGCGCTGCGCCGGCTGCGCGGCGAACTGGCGGCCCTCGCCACGGCCGGCGAGATGCCCGCATGAGCGCGAGGCATCCGGGGGTGACCGGGTGAGCGCGAGGAGTGAGCCGCGTTTGCGAGCCCCGCAGTCGCGAATGGGGTGGGTTCGGTGAGCGCGAGGAGTGAGCCGGGTTTGCGAGCCCCGCAGTCGCGAACGGGGTGGGTTCGGTGAGCGCGAGGAGTGAGCCGCGTTTGCGAGCCCCGCAGTCGCGAACGGGGTCAGTGCAATGAGCGAGCGGACCGGCCTCGACGACCTGCTCAGCTTCGAGGAGGAGCCGCCGCCCCGGTCGGGGCGGGCAGGGGG
>NZ_SMKN01000352.1 GCF_004348675.1 Micromonospora sp. KC606
CCACCGACCCGCGGCGTGATCGCCCCCGCCACCCGCGCACACGACTGGGTCACCACTGGTCACCTCCCTGCGCGGCGCCGGCCATGGCCGGGCGAGTGGTCACGTTGTCGGCCCAGGCGTCGTTGACGTTGAGGGTGCCGGGAGCCTGGTTGGAGCGGTGGGCAGGCCGGGTGCCCCGGCCACGGACGCGGACCAGCGCCCGCTCCATCTGGGCCTTGGAGGGCAGGCCCTCCTCGAGGCCGTTGAGGGCTCGCTTGACCTCGGCCTCGGCGTAGTCGTGATCAAGGAACGGCAGGATCAGCGACTTGAGGGCGTGCAGGGCGTTGTTGGCAACGACCGGGACGTTCTGGCTCTCCCGATACTTGATCCAGCTCCGGGCGATGCCCATTGCGATGTCGTGGTTCGTCGGGGTTTTTGGGGCCATCGACTCGTCGGCCAGCTTCGCGACCGCCTTGCGGCGTGCGGGGATCGCCCCGTCGAGCGAAAGCTGGATCGGCTCGTCGAGCACGCTGCCGAGGACCGCGTCGGCGAGGCCGACGATGACGACCTGGATTCGCTGGAGTGAAACGGCGAAGCCCCGCGATCGCGATGAGAGACAGGACCCACGCCGCGGGCCAGTCGGAACCGTAGGGCGCTGGTACGACGAGGGCGGTCCCTGGCGGGCCGCACTTCCTCCGATTCCGCAGAATCAGATCTGCCTTTCACCGCTGGGTCTCGCCCGTCGCGCGCCGCGGCCACCAGCTCGACAGCAGTTCGACCGGGCATACGAGCGAATCCAGAGCTGAAGGCTCTGGACTCGCTCGCTAATGCCCGGTCTCGCGGGTGGTTTCATGACCAGCGCCGGACGGCGGCGGCACGGCAGCGGCGGGCTGCCTGCACGAAGAGCGCGGACGGCCCGGCCCCTACCCCGCACCACCGTGATCCTGTCACGCCAGCGCGACAACGGGCTCTGGGGTTTCGTCGGTGGCGGCGTTGGTGACGATGGCCAGCGCGAACACGGTGCAGATGGTCAGTACGGCAGGCAGGATTCCCACCGCGTCGTGAAGCATGTCGTTGGTGCCCATGACCAGCCCCGGATCGTAGCCGGTGATCGTCGCCGGATACCACAACAGTGCGTCTTGCCGCGGCGCAGCCTGCGCGTCGAGCACGGAAAGGACGTTGGCGATGGTGCTCAGCTCCAGCACCAGGTACCCGCCTGCCACGGTGACCACGGCGGACAACACACCACGCCCGCGCAGCCTCGCCGTCACCGTGATCAGTACCGACATGCCAACACACCACGTGACTGTGGCCGGAAGTGTGGCGACCAGGCTCGCACCCAGCGACTCACCCGACAGGGGAATCGATGGCAGTACCCACAAGGCGGTGACAACTGTCGCCAATGCGGCAGGCACTACCAGCCCAGGCGCTGCGATCGCGCCCCTGCGTCCTATCGATCGTCCCCACCGGACGGCCAGCAGCGCAACCGGGAGCACCGTCGCCGCGCTGGCGATCGCAATCGACTGATAACCGGTGCGGGCGTTATCGATGTTGTTGAACACCATCAGGACGGCAGACAGCGCAATCAGCAGGGCCATGCCGAAAATTGCAGGTGCAGCGAGAAGTTTCACCATGGTTGACTTGGCGATACATGGGCGATGCACGGTGAAGTGCTCCCTTCGATCAGTCAGCGCGCACCAGGCCACGTCGGCCAGGTCACGGACCGGTCGGGATGAGTGGGTGAGCAGGTCTGCGATCTCATCGCCATAGCGTTCACGGACCAGGCGCGGATACAGCGCTAGCAGGCCCCGGATGAGCCGCGGCGACATCAGGCCACCGCCAGCCGGCGCAGACCGGTGCCGGCCACCGCGTGCATGCGCTTCAACTCCGCGTTCAGCGCCGCCCGACCGGTATCGGTGAGCTGGTAAGGCTTGCGTCGATCCTGCTCAGGCAGCGCCTCGATGTAATGGCGCTCCTCCAGGCGCCGGATCGCGCCATACAGCGTGCCAGGGCCCGGCCGTTCACCGGCCAACTCGGCGATGTCGTCCTGCATGGCATAACCATGCTTCGGACCCGCCGCCAAACTGATCATGATGAGCACCGCTGGCTCGGAGAACCTGCCGAGCTCCGATAGCCCAGACAAGCAGCACCTCCCTTACTACGTTCTGCGTAGTATCGCAGGACGTAGTAGTTCTTCGTCAAGACCCCCACTGCGGAGACAACGGGCGACTCAACGGCTCACTCGGCGCTGGCCGACATTCGCAGGGCGACCGAGCTCCGCAAAGCGCTCGCCACGCAGTCACTGTTCATCAACTCCGACCGGCCCGAGCTGACCAAGGTGTTCGAGTACATCCGGCCCCGGCGACGCGCTCACCGTCGTCTCCCTCGACCCGCACGCACGTGGGCAGCGGCGGCAGGTCGCACACGTCGTGGTGTAGCCGGTCGATCCGATCCAACACCGCTGGAATCGGGTCGTGCCAGGCACCGAACCACCACCGCGCTCACCGCCCTCCACCCGGCGCTCCTCACCGCTCAGCCATCCTGATCCGCGAGCAGGCCCGCCAGCACCCGATGCGTACGGTTGGACCGCACCGCCGCCCGCTGCTGACCCGCTGTCACCTCGATGTACGTCTGCGACGACGCCAACGACGCATGTCCCAGCAACCGCATGATCTCCGCCGCACCCGCCCCGTCCTCCGCCAACCGCGTCGCGAAGGTGTGCCGCAGCGCGTGCAACCGCGCACCCCGTGGCACCCGGTCACCGATGCCCGCCCGCCGGTAACACGAGTCCACCAGATACTGCAGCCCGCCCCGGCGCAGCGGCTCACCCCGCCGGTCCACCAGAAACGGCGAATCCGGCCGCACCGTGCGCGAACCGAACCGCCGCGCTCGACTCTCCAGATAGGTCACCAGCACCCGGTCCAGCTCCGGCTCGATGGGCACCACCCTCGGCCGGCCACCCTTGCCCGCCACGTCCACCCGCCGCTCGCCCGGCCGACCCGCCACCGACGACACCCGCAACGCCAACAGCTCCGACAGGCGCAATCCCGCACACAGCGCCAACGCCAGCACTGCCACATCCCGTTC
>NZ_SMKN01000353.1 GCF_004348675.1 Micromonospora sp. KC606
GGGAGAATGCACACCGACGGCGGGAGGTCCGGATGACGGTGGACACGGTGGCGGAGTTCGAGGCCCAGCGCGGGCGGTTGACGGCGGTGGCGTACCGGATGCTCGGCAGCCGCAGTGAGGCCGAGGACGCCGTCCAGGAGACCTGGCTGCGGTACGCCTCGGCGCTCGGCGACCCGGCGGCCCGCGCCGAGATCCGGCACCTCGGCGGCTGGCTGACCACCACCTGCGCCCGGATCTGCCTGGACGTGCTTCGCTCCGCCCGGGTACGCCGGGAGACCTACCCGGGGCAGTGGCTTCCCGAGCCGCTGGTGGACCCGCTGCGCCCCGGCCCCGAGGCGGACGGCTACGCCCCCGACCCGGCCGAACGGGCGGTCCGCCGGGACCAGATCGGCACCGCCCTGATGGTGGTACTGGAACGGCTCACCCCCGAGCAGCGGGTCGCCTTCGTCCTGCACGACGTCTTCGCGGTGCCGTTCGCCCGGATCGCCGAGGTGTTGGGCGGCACACCGGAAGCAGCCCGACAGCTCGCCTCCCGCGCCCGCAAGGCGGTCGACGCGCCGGACGCGCCCCGACACACCGCCGACCCCGCCGAGCAGCGACGGGTGGTGGCCGCCTTCGCCGCGGCCACCGAGTCCGGCGACCTGGGCGACCTGCTCCGGGCGCTGGCGCCCGACGTGCAACTGATCGCGGACAGTGGCGGGCACTTCCCCTCGGCCCGCCGGCCGGTCACCGGCGCGGACAACGTCGGCCGGTTTGTCCTGGGGCTCTTCGGCCGGGCCGGCCGCTACGGCCAGCGGGTGCTGAGCCGGCCGGTGCTGGTGGACGGCGTGCTCGGGTTGCAGCTGGAGACGGTGCACACCGACGGCCGGGCCCTGCGGATGGTGGCCGCCTTCGCCATCGCCGACGGGCGGATCACCGGCATCTTCAATCAGTTCAACCCGGACAAGCTACTCGGCCTGCCGGGTCTCGGCGGCGATGACCGTTGGCCGCCGGCCTGGTGAAGCCCTCTCAGAGCACCAGGGCCAGCCACTTGCGGTACGCCGTGCGGAACGGTTCGGTTCCGTCGCCCAGCGCGCCGAGCAGCCACCGGGCCGCCGCCTCCGCCTCGGCGACCAGCTCCGGCGGGTAGCCGAACCGCTCCCGGTGCTCGGCGAACTCGTCCTCGTCACGGAGCTCGACGAGGCCGGTGGCCCGGCGGCGCACCACGTCCAGATCCAGGTCGAACAGATGGACGGTGTCGTCGCCCTCCCAACGCGCCGGGGTGGTGATGTCGCAGTAGACCTCACTGGTGCGCGGCGGCGGGTTGAACATCCCCGTCCACCAGGCGTGGTGCGGCACGAGCAACACGAACGGGATCTGCTCGACCGACGGGCGGCCGTGGTAGACCGACTCGGTGCCGGACGGCACACCCAGCCAGACGCCGAGGTCGTCCTCGGTGAGCCGGCGAGCTGGATAGTCACGGTGGGCGCTGCCGTCGTACTTGCGGTAGATCACACGGACCACGTCGCTCGGCATGAGTCGCACCCTAGCCGATTTCGCACGACCGTCGCTGCGGGGAATCTACCGGACACGAGGGGTGGGATTCCGTGCCGTCACCACGCCACCCGGGCGTCGACCCGGCCGCTGTCGGGGCCGGCGGGTACCGTCGCACGGTGACTCCCCCCCACACCGCCAGCGGCACCGCCACCCCGTCGGCCCGTGGCCGGCGTCGGGGGGCCAGACCCAGCGGGAGCGAGCTGCTGGCCGCGGCCGTGGGCGCGGTCCCCGGCGGCGCGGCCCGCCCCGGCCAGCAGCAGATGACCGAGGCGATCGAGCGGTCCGTCGCCGCGGGTGAGCATCTGCTGGTCCAGGCGGGCACCGGCACCGGCAAGTCGCTGGCGTACCTCGCTCCGGCGCTGACCGTGGACGGTCCGGTGGTGGTCTCCACCGCCACCCTCGCGTTGCAGTCCCAACTCGTCGAGCACGACCTGCCCCGGCTCGCCGACGCGGTCGAGCCGGTGCTCGGTCGCCGGCCCACCTTCGCCGTGCTCAAGGGGCGGCACCACTACCTCTGCCTGGCCCGGCTGGACAGCTCCAACGAGGACGAGCCGGAGGACACCCTCTTCGACGCGCCCGCCGCTCGTCCGGCCGGCGGCACCAAGTGGCTCGGTGAGGCGGGCCGGCTCGGCAAGCAGATCCAGCGGCTGCGGGACTGGGCGGACAGGACCGCCACCGGCGACCGGGACGAGCTGGACCCGGGCGTGGACGACCATGCCTGGCGGCTGGCCTCCATGCCGGCACGGGAGTGTGTCGGCGCCACCCGCTGCCCGTTCGGCCAGGAGTGCTTCGCCGAGGCGTCCCGGGCGCGGGCCCGCGAGGCCGACATCGTGGTCACCAACCACAGCCTGCTCGCGGTCGACATGCTGGCCGGCCGGCACATCGTGCCGCCACACAAGCTGCTGATCGTCGACGAGGCGCACGAGCTGGCCGACCGGGTCTCCTCCGCAGCCCAGGCCGAGCTGGTCCCCGAGCTGATCGACCGGTCGGCCCGGCGGGCCCGCCCGCTGCTCAAGCCGGACGTCGCCGACCGACTCACCGAGGCGGGCGACGCGCTCGCCGTCGGGCTGGCCGAGGTGCCGGCCGGGCGGCTCACCGCCGGGCTGCCGGCCCCGTTGCGCGAGTCGTGCACGCTGCTCGACGCGGCGACCCGCGCCGCGCTGGACGCGATCGGCGACGTCAAGGCGGACGACCCGGACCCGGTCCGCAAGCAGCAGGCCAAGGCGGTGCTGGACGAACTCTCCACCACCGCGCAACGGCTGCTGGAGGAGGCCGACCACGACGTCGCCTGGGTGGAGAAGCCGGAGAACGGCAGCCGACGGGCCCTGGTGGTCGCGCCGCTCTCGGTCGCCGGCACTCTCGCCACTCACCTGTACGAGGAACGCACCGTCGTCGCCACCTCCGCCACCCTGACCCTGGGCGGCCGGTTCGACACGGTGGCCCGGGCACTCGGGTTGGACGCTCCCCCGCCCGCCCCGCCGACGCCGGCCGCCGCCGCGCTCGCCGCCAGCACCGCCCGCGGCGACAC
>NZ_SMKN01000354.1 GCF_004348675.1 Micromonospora sp. KC606
CACCCGCCCTGGCACGACGTGCAGTTGGCGGTGCGCGGCCCGGTGGTCGGCGCGCTGGACACCACGTTCCGGGAGCGGTGGGCCGACCCGATGCCGCTGGACTCGGAGAACCCGCTGGCCTACCTGCGGGACCGGCTGCGCGGCGCCGACCTCAGCCCCGGGCCGTTGCCGGCGCAACCACCGGACCCGCCGCCCTGCGGCCCGCACCACGTCCAGGTGCTGCGCACCTACCCCGCGGTACGCCCGCGCTACTCCTTCGCCCCCGACGGCGAGCGCACCGTGGCCCGGGGCTACACCAAGGCGGTACGCCGGGCCCGCCGGCTCGTCTACCTGGAGGACCAGTACCTCTGGTCGGCCGAGGTGGCGGAGCTGTTCGCCGGGGCGTTGCGGAACAACCCGGACCTGCATCTGGTGGCGGTGGTTCCCCGCCACCCGGACGTCGACGGCCGACTGGCCCTGCCGCCGAACACGGTGGGCCGGGAGCAGGCGCTCACGCTGTGCGAGCGGGCCGCCCCGGAACGGGTGCACGTTTTCGACGTGGAGAACCGGGAGGGCCAACCGGTCTATGTGCACGCGAAGGTGTGTGTGGTCGACGACGTGTGGGCGAGCGTGGGCAGCGACAACTTCAACCGGCGCTCCTGGACGCACGACAGCGAGCTGTCCTGCGCCGTGCTGGACGACACCCGGGACCGACGGGCGCCCGCCGATCCCGGCGGCCGGGGCGACGGGGCCCGATTGTTCGCCCGTGAGCTGCGCCTGCGACTGTGGCGCGAACACCTGGACCGGGATCCGGCCGGCGGGGAGGACGCAGACCTGCTGGACCCGGCGTCGGCGGTCGCGGCGATCACGGCCGCGGCCGACGCGTTACAGCGGTGGTACGACGAGGGCTGCCGGGGCCCACGGCCTGCCGGCCGGCTGCGCCCGCACCGCCCCGAACGCCTGCACTGGCTGACCCGGCTCTGGGCGCTGCCGGCGTACCGGCTGGTCTACGACCCCGACGGCCGGCCGCTACGGGATCGGCGTGCCGGCACCTGGTGACCCGGCACCACTGCCGGCGGGGGCCGGGTAACCCGGGTACGGGGACAGCCCGCCCGGGTACGCGAACGAGGTGCGGGGCGCGTAGAAGCCCCAGGGAACGAGCAGCGGGTTCTCCGGGCGCAGCGGGTAGGTCGGGTGGCCGGGAGCGAGGAACTCCACGGACTCGATCTCGAACGGGGTGACCGGCTCGGAGATGAACGGGTAGACCCCGCTGAGCAGCTCGCCGTGGCGGATCGTGAAGTAGCGGTGGTGCCCGCGGCGCACCTCGTGCCCGGTGTGCCCCACCCGCGCCCGGGCGCGGATCACCGGCACCCCGTCGACCACCGTCTCGGTGACCAGCAGGTCGCCCCGGACGTCGACGGTGGTCCGGCCGAGCACCGCGGGGGCGCCCCGGGCGGCGGCATAGTCACGCACCCGAGGGCTGGAGGTGACGTAGTGGGTCCACCAGCCACCGGGGGCCGTCCCGCCCGGAGCGTCGACGCCGGCCAGAGCCACCCCGAGGTAGGTCAACGAGTACGCGCCGAAGCCGGAGGTCTGGGCGGCGTCGTCGACGACGTACTGGTTCATGAACACCTGGCGGTCCACCCGCGGGCACAGTCCGGGGGGCACGAGCGCCGCGACCGCGTCGAGATCCGCCGGCAGCCAGCTGACATGCAGCGTGCGGCTGTCGACGACGAGCTGCGGATCCGCGGGATCGAGCACATTTCCTCCGTACCTGTGGGTGTACCCGCGACGCTACGGCCGGTCGCCGGAACACGACAATGACGGAAAGCGGACACTCCCCGTCACATGTCGGGTACGTGATTGACCGGTCGGCTACGGGATGCCGCCAACCGAGGGCGTTCGCCGGCCGTTTGGTCGCGCCCGCGACACCCCGATAGACGGGCGCGTGGTTCGCCGTTATGCGGCTTACCACGTCTTCAAGTCCATCACACCACTTAAGTGCCTCGTACTTTCGGCTAGATTTCCGCGACCCGATCGGGCTAAGGTAACTTCCGAACGGACTATCCACGCTAAACCAAAGCGTCACGTCTTTGACCCGCGGACGAGGTGCAGGGAGGACCACCCATGACCGCGCCAGCGATCACCGAGCAGACGACAGCGGCACCACCCACCCCGAAGCTGGACCCGCGCGCGCTCACCCACAGCGCCGCCGACCTGCTCAACGCCATGGCTGCGCTGCCGGCCGATCACCCGTCCCGGCCGGCCCTACGGGACCGGGCGATTGAGGCGTGGCTGCCGCTGGCCAATCATCTGGCCCACCGCTACAGCGGTCGCGGCGAGCCCACCGACGACCTGGCGCAGACCGCCGCCGTCGGCCTCATCAAGGCGATCGACAGGTTCGACCCGTCACGCGGCGTCGACTTCGCCGGCTACGCCATCCCGACCATCATCGGTGAGCTGAAGCGGCACTTCCGCGACCGCACCTGGGACATCCGGGTCCCCCGTCGACTCCAGGAGCTGCGGCTGGCCATCTCCGACGCGAACAGCACCCTGCTGCAGACCCTCGGCCGCTCGCCCACGGTCGCCGACATCGCCGCCCACCTCAAGCTCACCGAGGAAGAGGTCCTCGAGGGCCTGGAGGGCGCCCGGGCGTACAACGCGGTGTCCCTGTCCACGCCTACCGGCGACGGCGACCGGGCGACCGAACTGGGTGACATGATCGGCGCCGAGGACGGCGAGTTCGAGCTGGCCGAGCTACGGGTAGCCCTGGGCCCGGCGCTGGCCACCCTCGACGAGCGCGAGCAGAGGATCCTCACCCTGCGCTTCTACGGCAACCTGACCCAGTCGCAGATCGCCGAGCAGATCGGCGTCTCGCAGATGCACGTCTCGCGGCTGCTGGCCCGGGCGTTGACCAAGCTGCGAGGTCAGTTCGGCGGCACCTACTAGGAAGTGGCCGCGGTGGCCGGGCCTTTGTCTCTCGGGCACACAGTGGCCGACCGGATTCCGCCACCCCGGGCGGTGCGACCCCTGCC
>NZ_SMKN01000355.1 GCF_004348675.1 Micromonospora sp. KC606
CATCGGCACGCGACCCGCCCCGCCCGGCACGCGACCCACCCGGCGGTACACCCGTGGTCAGGGTGTGGCAGCGCCACTGCCGGCAAGATCGTGAGATTGCGCCCGCGGAATTGTGGCGGACAGAGCTGCGCGCCGGCACTTTGCGTGTCGGCGCGCGTTGTTTCGGTGCTGCTATTCGGTTGTGCGGATCCCGAGAGATCAGGTCAGCGCCGGCTCGGCCAGGCGAAGGAGGCCGTCAGCCTCCGCAGCCGCCGCAGCGAGCCGATCGTTTTCGGCACGCAGACGCGTGATCTCGAACTCCAGTGCCTGAACCGTGGCACGCAGTCGGGTGACCTCGTCGAGCAGACGCCGGTCGGGCGCTGCACCTACGTGGCCGAAGAGGGCCTTCGCCATGCTGAACTCCTTGATATGCGCTGCCGGAATGGCCGGCCAACGCGCGCCCATGAACTGTTCGCGACTGCTTCTCCCGGCGAAATCCGGGCATGGCTGGGCGCGACTGGCGACACCTATATATTGAGCCGACAACCCCTGTTTCGTCAAGTTCCCGCAGGCCGTAGATCATCTCCACGTCTACCCTGTTCACTCACCGGGGGCCGCGAGGCTCGGACACGCTCTGTCCGGACTCCTTCACTCTACGCCGGGAAATGTGCCTAGGGTCACGACGTGAGGCTGCCTCTCTTAACTCTTCCTTAGCCAGGTTGCCGCTGTTCTGCCGCATCCGTAGCGTCACCCCGGCCCGCTACCGAACCCGTGGAGGCGACAGGCGTGTACGGCTGGACCGATCCCAACGAACCGGACGGCGCCCCCCGGCGACCGCAGCCATCGACCGACGGCGAACCGAGGTGGCTGACCGACCGCCCAGAGCCGCGCTCCGCGTACCTGTTCGGTGACGCCCCGGAGCAGCCCGCCGATCCGGCCGGACCGCCCGCCGGAGGCTGGCCGGCCGAACCCGTCGACCGGCCGTACGCCGAGCGCGACGACACCGCATCCCTGCCGCCGGTCGCCGCGACCTATCCGCCGGCCGCCGGCTGGCACCCGGAGCAGACCGCCCTGACCTCCCCGTACGAGCCGGCCGGCGGCCGGGCCGCCGAGGCCACCGACCCGGCCGGCCGGGTCGGTGGCGCCACCGCGCAGGCCGCCGCCGAAAGCCCGGACACCGGGCCCGCCGCCGAGGCGCAGGGACGGCACCGGCGGCGGTTGCCCCGTCCGCTGGTCATCGTAGGTGCCGCGGCGGCCGCAACGCTGGTGGTGAGCCTCGGCGTGGGCGCTCTGGTGCTGCCCGGCGAGGGCGGCCAGGCCAACCCGGCATCGTTTGCCGACACAGTGGCCGCCGCCCCGACGGTGGCCGAGATCACCCCGGCCATCGCCGGGTCACCGTCGCCGATCGCCAGCCCCTCCCCCGCCGTCTCGCCCACCGCCTCGCCCGCCAGCGCCAGCCCGAAGCCGACGCCGGCCAAGACGACCAAGCCGACGCCCTCGCCGGCGCGGACCACCGCCGCGTCCCGGCAGAACGGCGCCCGCAACGGCAACGCGCCGGCCGCGGGTGACAGCACCACGACCTCCCTGAGCGCCGCGGACAACAGCCAGGCTCAGGAGGTCGTCGACCTGGTCAACGCCGAACGGGCCAAGGCCGGCTGCGGGAAGCTGGCCGTCAACGACAAGCTCATGCTCGCCGCCCAGCGGCACAGCCAGGACCAGGCCGACCACCGCACCATGTCGCACACCGGCAGTGACGGCAGCAACGCCGGCACCCGGATCGACCGGGTCGGCTACCGCTGGCGCACCTACGGCGAGAACGTCGCCTGGAACCAGAAGACCCCGGCGGCGGTCATGGCCGCCTGGATGAACAGCTCCGGGCACCGGGCGAACATCCTCAACTGCGCCTTCACCGAGATCGGTGTCGGTGTGGCGAGCAGCAACGGGCCCTACTGGACCCAGGTCTTCGCCGCGCCCCGCTGAGCGGTCCTCCGAAGCGCGCCCCCGGTCACGACGCCAGCCGCGTCCCGGCCCGGGGCGCGCTCGTTTGACGGGCGAGGCGCGCCGTCTCAGGTGCCCGGCGCACCGGCGCGGGGCAGCACGGCGTCGCCGGGGACCCGGGAGCGGCCGATGCGGATCCGGCGGTCAGCACGACCCGGCGGACCGGCACGCCCGACGACGCCGGCCCGGGGGCCGTCGTGGCGGAGCACCGCCCACCGGGCGCTGCCGGCCGCCCTCGCGCTCACCCTGCTGACCCCGTTGTCCGCCTGCGGCACGGTGCCCCGCCCACCGCCCGCGCCGACCCCGTGGCCCGCCGGGTACGCCCACCGCTGGCAGTGGCAGTGGCAGCTCGACGGCCCGGTCGACACCACGGTGCCGGCGGACGTCTTCCTGCTCGACCCGGTGCGGGCCACCGCCGCCGAGACCACCGACCTGCGCCGGCGGGAACGACGGCTCATCTGCCAGGTGCACGTCGGCTCGTTCGCCGGCACCGATCCGGACGCCACCCGCTTCCCGGCAGCGGTCCGCGGCGCGCCGGCCGGCCGGCGCGGCAGCCGGTGGCTGGACGTCCGGCGGTGGGACGTGCTGCGGCCGGTGCTGGCCGACCGGTTCCGGCTCTGCCGGGGCAAGGGATTCGGCGCGGTGGCACTGGCCGACGCCGACGGGTACGCGCACCGCACCGGGTTCGACCTGGGCTTCGACGACCAACTCCGGTTCAACCGCCGACTGGCCACGCTGGCCCGTTCGCTGGAACTCTCCCCGGGGCTCATGAACGACGTGGCCCAGGTGGCGGCGCTGGCGCCCGACTTCGACTTCGCGGTCAACGAGGAGTGCGTGCGCCTGCGCCAGTGCGCCCGGCTGCTGCCCTTCGTGGACGCCAGCAAGCCGGTGTTCCACGTGGAGTACGCCGGCTCGCCCGCCACCTTCTGCGTGCAGACCCTGGGCTACGGCTTCGCCTCCATGCGCAAGAACCGCACCCTGGATCCCTGGCGCGCCCCCTGTCCGCCCCACCC
>NZ_SMKN01000356.1 GCF_004348675.1 Micromonospora sp. KC606
CCCCGTCCACCGGCGGTTCGCCCGCCCCGGCCGACTTCGTGCTGCTGTCCGAGGTCGACCCGAGCATCACCACCGACATCCGGTACGCCACCGCGCACAATTTCCTCGGCCGGCCCGTCGACGGCTACCAGGAACCCGTCTGCCTGCTCACCCGCCCGGCAGCCGAGGCGCTGAGCCGGGTCCAGGCCGCCGCCCGCGCCCACGGATACGGCCTGCGGGTGTACGACTGCTACCGGCCGCGGCGGGCTGTCGACGACTTCGTCCGCTGGGCGAAGGATCCCGCCGACCAGCGGATGAAAGCCGAGTTCTACCCCCGGGTCGCCAAGGACCGACTCTTCGCCGACGGGTACCTCGGCGCCCCCACGGCGCACAGCCGCGGCAGCACCGTCGACCTCACCCTGCAACCGCTGCCCGTGCCGTCCGACGCGAGCCAGGCGCCAGGTCAGCCGCTGGTGGCCTGCACCGAGCCCGCCGACCGCCGGTTCGCCGACGGCAGCGTCGACATGGGCACCGGGTTCGACTGCTTCGACCCCCTCGCGCACACCGACGACCCGCGGATCACCGGCGCTGCCCGACGCCATCGCCAGCTGCTGAAACGGCTGATGACGCAGCAGGGATTCGTCAACTACGACCGGGAGTGGTGGCACTATCGCTACGCCGACGAGCCGTACCCGGACACCTACTTCGACTTCCCGGTGGCGGTGTCCTCGCTGCCGCCGCGGTAGAGACCCACGCTGATCCGGCCATCATCCAGGCGGGTCACCGGCCCGCCGTACCCGAGGACTCAGTGGGCCTCGGCGCGGGTGCGCAGCGGCAGCCAGGCCAGCACGTCCTGGATCTTCGCGTCCCAGTACGCCCAGTCGTGGTCGCCGGGGGAGAAGTCGACCGTGACCGGCACGCCCTGCCCCCGTGCCGCGTCGACGAACGCCAGGTTGTCCTCGTGGAGGAAGTCCTCGGTGCCGCAGGCCACGTAGAGCGGCGGCGTGTCCGGCCCGGCGGCGCGCACCAACGCCACGGTGTCGTCGTCGCGGCCGGCCACCGGCCGGTCGCCCCACACGGTGTGCCACACGTCGGGGTTCAGCGGGCGGGTCGGATGGTCCCGCCGGTGGGCGACGTTCAGGGATCCGGAGAGACTGGCGGCGGCGGCGAACCGGTCGGGCCGGCGCAGCGCCCACTTGACCGCGCCGTAGCCGCCCATCGACAGGCCGGCGACGAAGGTGTCCTCGCGGCGGTCGGAGAGCCGGAAGAACGACCGGCACACGTCGGGCAGCTCGTCGGCGAGGAACGTCCAGAACCGGTTGCCGTGTTCCTCGTCGGCGTAGAAGCTCCGCTCGGCGCGGGGCATCACGACGGCCAGCCCGAGGGGCGCCACGTACCGCTCGATCGAGGTCCGGCGTAACCAGATGCTCTCGTCGTCGGTGAGGCCGTGCAGCAGGTACAGCACGGGCGGATCAGCTCCGGCCGGGCCGCTGGCCAGCCCGATCTGGGACGTGGCGGGCGCGGGCAGGATAACCTGCATCGAGGTGTTGAGGCCGAGCGCCTCGGAGAAGAAGTCGCAGCGGACCAGTGCCATGGTCCGTCACCGTACCGCCTCCGGTCGCGGCCCACCGTGCGACGTCGGCCGGCCCGGGCCGGCCGACGTCCCACGCGGATCGGACCGCGTTTTTCCGTTGCGTGTCCCGGGCGGGCCGCCTACGGTCAGCGGCACCGTCACGCCGATCACCTCCGGGAGTCCACCGTGCAGCAGCGGAACAGCACCACCGCCACGCGGCCCCTGTCGCGTGGTGGTGCCATGCCGCTGGCCGGCGAACAAGGCCGAGGCCGGTGTGATCGGCGACCAGGGTGGCGGCGCGGTTAGTACCCCGCCTTGCCGACACGGCCGCCCACCCCACCGGGGACCGGGCGGCTTTCCCGTCACCGGCCCATCGGCAGCTCTCGCTGTGCACGGATGTGCACCTGGTACGAGTCACGCACCAGCCGGTAGCTCGCCGTGGCGAGGACCGCCGGCGTGAACCCGGAAAACCGCTCCGCACACCCCCCGCGAAGGGCGGGACACGACGACCAAGGAGAGAACGATGGCATTCACCCCGCTGCCGGGCACCAGGGCGCCGGTACGGGTCTGGACCGACCCGTACGGCATCGAGCCGCAGGCCGCGCGGCAGCTGCGCAACATCGGCGAGCTGCCCTGGGTCCACGGCGTCGCCGTCATGCCCGACGTGCACTACGGCAAGGGCGCCACGGTCGGCTCGGTCATCGCCATGCGCCAGGCCGTCTCCCCGGCCGCCGTGGGCGTCGACATCGGCTGCGGAATGAGCGCGGTGCGTACCTCGCTCACCGCCGCCGACCTGCCCGACAGCCTCGCCGGGCTGCGGTCGGCGATCGAGGCGGCGATCCCGGTCGGCTTCCGCCAGCGCGACGACGCGGTCGACCCGCGTCGGGTGCCGGGCCTGGAGCGGGCCGGCTGGGACGCGTTCTGGCAGCGCTTCGGCGAGCTGGACCGCAGCGTGGCCCAGCTGGAGACCCGGGCCCGGCGGCAGCTGGGCACCCTCGGTGGCGGCAACCACTTCATCGAGGTCTGCCTCGAGCAGGGCGGCCCGGACCCCGGGCAGGTCTGGCTGATGCTGCACTCCGGATCCCGCAACATCGGCAAGGAGTTGGCCGAGCGGCACATCGGGGTGGCCCGGCAGTTGCCGCACAACGCCGACCTGCCCGACCGCGACCTGGCCGTCTTCCTCGCCGGCACACCGGAGATGGCCGCGTACCGCCGGGACCTGTGGTGGGCGCAGGAGTATGCCCGGCGCAACCGCGCGGTCATGCTGGCCCTGCTCTGCGGGGTGGTACGGGAGCACTTCCCGCACGTGACCTACGGGGAGCCGATCTCGTGCCACCACAACTACGTGGCGGAGGAGACCTACGAGGGCGTGGAGGTGCTGGTGACCCGCAAGGGGGCGATCCGGGCC
>NZ_SMKN01000357.1 GCF_004348675.1 Micromonospora sp. KC606
AGGGCGGGCCGCTCGGCCCGGCCACGCTTCAGAAACTGTGGTTCGTCGTCGTCGAAGCGGCTCTTGCCGCGGCCCCGGCGCCGCGGCGCCGGGGAGTCGTATTCGCGCACGGAAGTGGTGATCCCTTGATCGAGGCTGACGGAGGCAGGTGGTACGACCCTGCAAAGACGGCCATGACCGACCTCCTCTCCTCGACCGGGCACCCACCCGGCACGCGCGTTCGCGCGGCACCCATGGTGGTGATCTCCCGGGCTGGGGTCAACCGAATTACGCCGCGGCGCGACCTTCAGCCGCCGAGCACGACGGAGACGGCGGCGATCAGGGAGTCCACCGTCCGGGTCGGCGCGAACCGGGCGTCCGACCAGCTCCGGCCCCGGTGCAACCACACACTGGGCAGGCCGACGGCGGCGGCGCCGCCGATGTCCGACTCGGGGCTGTCCCCCACCACCCACCCGCCGCGCAGCGGCATCCGGGCGCGTTGCGCGGCGAGCGCGAAGATCCTCGGGTTGGGCTTGCTGACCCCGGCCTCCTCGGAGATCACCCAGTCGGCGACGTACCGGTCGAGCCCGGTGTTCCGGATCTTGGCTTCCTGGTACTGGACCGTGCCGTTGGTGACCACCACCGGCATCCAGCCCGCGTCGTCGGCGATCCGCAGCGCGCAGGCGACCAACGGGTCCAGCCGGGTGTACGCCACCACCCCGTCACGCAGCTCGTCCACCAGGTCGATCGCGGGTATGCGCAGCGCGTAGCGGTCGCGGATGGCGTCCGCGAGATCCCACCGGTCGGTGAGTCCGTCCGCGTCGAGGGAGACCAACCAGTCGATGTCGGCGGGCGGCGCTCCGATCTCCGCCAGGAACCACTCGCCCCAGGCGCGGAACGACCCTGCTCGATCGAGCAGGGTGTTGTCCAGGTTGAGCAGGAGCAGTGGCACTCGGGCACCTTACGGGAGAGGGAGCGGGCGTCGACAGGGCCGAGCGGCCCGCCGACGCCCGTCACACCGGCAGCACTGTTCGGGGGACTCCCGGGTCGGCGGACCGGTCGGCGGGCGGCGCGTGCGCTAGGCGGATGGCCGCCGGCGCCGGATCGGGGGTGGCGGCGGAGGCCGCCCCGCCATCGTCGGCGTCACGGGCCGGGCGGACCCCCGGGCCCTCGATCGCCGCGTCGAGGGTGTACCGCCATCGCGCGACCCCAACGGTCAGCCCGACCGGCGCGGCAGCCACGGCCGGCGCAGCGGGGGGCGCGGATGCGGAGGCGACCGGGGACGTCGTCACCCGGCGATCCTAACCGGCGCGCCATTCCCGTCGTCCCACCAAATGAGCAACCCAAGCCGTACGTACGGTTTGCGTAACGGAGGGTCAGCTGGAACGATCGACCCGTGCCCAGAGTAAGTCAGGACCAGCTCGACGCGCGCCGGCAGGAGATCCTCCGAGCGGCGCGGGCCTGTTTCGCCCGGCACGGCTACGAAGGGGCCACCGTCCGTCGGCTGGAGGAGGCGACCGGGCTGTCCCGGGGCGCGATCTTCCACCACTTCCGTGACAAGGACTCGCTGTTCCTCGCCGTGGCGGAGGACGACGCCGCCGCCATGGTGGAGACGGTAGCCCGCAACGGCCTGGTGCAGGTCATGCGGGAGCTGCTCGCCGGAGCGGTCTCCCCGGACACCACCGGCTGGCTGGGCAGCCAGCTGGAGGTCTCCCGCCGGCTGCGCACCGACCCGGCCTTCGCCCGCCGCTGGGCCGAGCGCTCCGCGGCTGTCGCCGAGGCGACCCGGGAGCGGCTGGCCCGGCAGCGGGAAGTTGGGGTGCTGCGCGAGGACGTCCCGATCGACGTACTGGCCCAGTTCCTCGAGCTGGCGTACGACGGTCTGGTGCTGCACCTGGCGATGGGCCGGCCGGCCGGCGACCTCGGTCCGGTGCTGGACCTGGTCGAGGAGGCCGTACGCCGGCGCTGACGCCGTTGCGTCTCGGTTCGATGACCCTGCCGCCTCCCACCCGTGGCGGGGCTGCTCCACAATAGGCCGCGATCCCGCGACCACAGGAGCAGTCATGGCCGTCCTCGCCGCCACAGGCGACACCTGGGGCATTTCCGGGCCCGTCTTCCTCGGCGTTTACCTGGTGGCCGCCCTGGTGGCGGTTGCCGGCGCGCTCGTGCACCGGTCCCGCGTCCTCGCCGGGCAGGGCGCCGCCGGCGCCGGTCGGCTCGACCCGCAGCAGGTGGCGTACCTCAACGGCGGCGACCAGCTCGCGGTCTGGTCCGCGCTGGGCGGGCTGCGCGGCAGCGGCGCCGTCGGCGTCCGGCCCGACCGGCGGCTCACCACCGGAGCGCCCCTGCGGGCCGGGGCGACCCCCCTCGACCAGGCCGTCCACCACGCCGCCCGGCGGCACCTGTACGCCCGGGAGCTGGTCCGCGACGGGTGGGTGGTCCGCGCTCTGACCGATCTGCGCGAGGGCCTGGAGCGGCAGGGTCTGGTGCTCTCCGACGCTCAGCGCAGCGCCGCCCGTGGCGGTTCACTGGTGCTCTTCGGGCTGCTCGTGCTCGGCGCGCTCCGGGCCGGGACCGGTCTGGCCCACGACCGACCGGTCGGGTTCCTGCTGCTTGCCCTGGTCGCCCTGACCGTCACGGCGATCCTGCTGAGCCGGGTGCCACGGCGTACCCGAGCCGCCAACGCCGCACTGCGTGAGCTGCGGCGCCGCCACGCCCACCTCGCCCCCGCCTCCGCGCCGGCGTACGCCACCTACGGCCCGGCCGGGGCCGCCATGGGTGTGGCCCTGTTCGGCACCGTCTCGCTGTGGGGTCTAGACCCGGGCTTCGCCGAGCAGGCCGAGATCCAGCGGCAGGCGTCCGGGGTGGGCGACGCGAGCGGCTCCGGCGGCGGCAGCTCCTGCGGAGGCGGCGGGGGCGGCAGCTCCTGCGG
>NZ_SMKN01000358.1 GCF_004348675.1 Micromonospora sp. KC606
TTTCCGGGCCCCGCCGCCGTTTCCGGGCCCCGCCGCCGTTTCCGGGCCCCGCCGCCGTTTCCGGGCCCCGCCGCCGTTTCCGGGCCCCGTCGGTGCTGGTCGTTGGCAGCTCCGTCTGCGCCCGGTTGCGCTTTCCCTCCGTCCGGTAGCCCCGAGGCGCGGCAGAATGAGTCGAGGGTGGCCGGGTGGCGACGGGCAGGCGGCCGGGGGGTCGCGGTCGGTCGGCAGACCCTCGACCGTGGCTGCCGCCGGGGCGGTAGGCTGACCGGCGCCGTGCTCCCGACCCCGAGGGTTGACATGAAGATCGCCGTCACTGGCTCGATCGCGACCGACCACCTGATGAGCTTCCCCGGTCGCTTCGCCGACCAGCTTCTCGCCGACCAGCTGCACAAGGTGTCGCTGTCGTTCCTCGTGGACGAGCTGGTGCTGCGCCGGGGCGGGGTCGCGGCCAACATCGCCTTCGGCATGGCCCAGCTGGGGTTGCGACCGGTGCTGCTCGGCGCGGTCGGCGCCGACTTCGCCGACTACCGGTCGTGGCTGGAACGCCACGGCGTGGACTGCGACTCGGTGCACGTCAGCGAGGTGGCGCACACCGCGCGCTTCGTCTGCACCACCGACACCGACATGTGCCAGATCGCCTCCTTCTACGCCGGGGCGATGAGCGAGGCCCGCAACATCGAGCTGGCCCCGGTCGCGCAGCGTATCGGCGGCCTCGACCTGGTGCTGGTCAGCGCGAACGACCCCGAGGCGATGGTCCGCCACTCCGCCGAGTGCCGGGAGCGCGGCTACGCCTTCGTCGCCGACCCGTCCCAGCAACTCGCCCGGATGGCGGGCGAGCAGGTGCTCGGCCTGATCGACGGGGCCGACTACCTGATGACCAACGACTACGAGAAGTCGCTCCTGCAGAGCAAGGCGGGCCTCACCGACGCACAGCTGCTCGATCGGGTGAAGATTCGGGTCACCACGCTGGGCAAGGACGGCGCGGAGATCGCCGGCCGGGACTTCGAGACCATCCACGTGCCGATCGCCCGGGAGGCCAGGGCCGTCGACCCGACCGGCGTCGGGGACGGCTTCCGGGCCGGATTCTTCGCCGCGCTCTCCTGGGGACTGGGCCTGGAGCGCGCCGCCCAGGTCGGCTCGCTGCTGGCCGCGCTGGTGCTGGAGACCGTCGGCACGCAGGAGTACGAGGTGCGCCGCGACCTGTTCGTCAAGCGCCTGGCCGAGTCGTACGGCGACGCCGCCGCCGAGGACGTCAGGCCGCACCTGCTGCCATGAACGCCGCACCCGCCCCCGGCGGCCAGGTGCTGGTCGCGTTCGCCGGCCTGCCGGGCGTGGGGAAGAGCACCCTCGCCGGGCGGGTCGGCGCCGCCCTGCGGGCGCCCGTGCTCCCTGTCGGCCCGGTCGAGCGGGCCCTGGCCCGGTACGGCCTGGTCGGCGACGTGCCGGAAACGGCCGCGTACGCGGCGGTGGCCGGGCTCGCCGAGGTGCAGCTCGGGCACGGCCTGAGCGTGGTGGTGGACGCGATCAACCCGGTGGCCAGCGTCCGAGGGCTCTGGCTCGATCTGGCCGAGCGGGCCGGGGTGCCGCTGCGGATGATCGAGGTGCACTGCGGGGACGTGGCGGAACACCGTCGCCGGGTCGAGGCCCGGCGGCCCGCCGAGCCCGACCCGATGCTCCCCACCTGGGAGCAGACCCTGGTCCGCCGGGCCGAGTACGAGCCGATCATCGGCCCGCGCCTGGTGGTCGACACCGCCGTCGACCTCGACCCCCTGCCGGCGGTCCTCAGCTACCTGAGCTGACCACGGCGCCGGTTCAATGGGTGCGGCGGACGTCGTACCCGGGGCCGTCCGGCCCGGCGGCCACGAACTCCTGCCCCCGCATGCGGCACCAGGCGGGGATGTCCACCGCGGCGGCCGGATCGTCGGCGAGCACCCGCAGCACCGCCCCGACCGGCAGGTCGGGCAGGCGGCGGGCCAGCGCGATCACCGGCAGCGGGCAGCGCTGCCCCCGGCAGTCCAGCACCTGCGCCGGCTCGCTCACAGCCCGACCACCCCCGCCTCGGCGCGCAGCTCGGCCACGATCCCCGGCAGCTCGGCCAGGAACCGCTCGACGTCGGCCTCGGTGGTCTCCCGGTGCAGCGACACCCGTACGTTGCCGTGCGAGAGCACCCCCATCGCCTCCAGCACGTGTGACGGGCGCAGCGTCGACGAGGTGCAGGAGGAGCCGGAGGAGACGGCGAAGCCCCGCCGGTCCAGCGCGTGCAGCAGCACCTCGCCGTCGACGTACAGGCAGGAGAAGGTGACCAGGTGGGGGAGACGCTCGGTCGGGTCGCCGACCACCTCGACGTCCGGCACCTCGGCGGCGACCCGGGCCCGGATCCGGTCCACCAGCGGTGTCAGCCGGGCCGCCAGCGCCGCCGCGTCGGCCGCCGCCGCGCGCAGACTGGCTGCGGCGGCCACCACCGCCGGCAGGTTCAGCACCCCGGGGGTACGCCCCGACTCCCGCTCGTCGGCCGGCCAGGGCGACTCCCAGCGGGTGCCCTTTCGCACCACCAGCAGCCCGACTCCCGGGGGCCCGCCCCACTTGTGGGCGCTGGCGGTGAGCGCGGACCAGCCCTGCGGCACCGCCGTCCGCCCCACCACCTGGGCTGCGTCGACGTACAGCGGCACCCCGGCGGCGGCGCACAGCTCTCCCGCCGCGGCGACCGGTTGGACGGTGCCCACCTCGTGGCTGGCGGCGATCAACGCGGCCAGCGCCACCCCCCGGGTCCGCACCGCCTCGGCCCAGGCGGTCAGGTCGAGCCGGCCGAGCCGGTCCACCGCCACGGCGTGCGCCGCACCGCCGCCGGCCACGTGCCACTCGGCGGCGTGCAGCACCGCCGAGTGCTCGATCGCCGAGTGCACCAGGGT
>NZ_SMKN01000359.1 GCF_004348675.1 Micromonospora sp. KC606
CGACCCGCACCCGGACGACACCACCCCGCTGACCGAGGGCCTCACGCCGACCCGGCGGATCGCCGCGTACGACGCGCCCGGCGGGCGACCGCTGGCCCTGCTCGCTCCTGCCATCAGCGGCGTCGAACTGACCATGCCGGTGGTGCGACGCCGCCCCGGCTGGACGGCGGTGCTGCTCCCCTCCGCCAACCGGCGGATCGCCTGGCTGCCCGACGGGGGCTGGAGCATCGTCGGGCTGCGCGACCAGATCGTGGTGGAGCGGGCCCGACACCGGCTGACCTGGTACCGGCACGGCAGGTCGGTCAACTCCTGGCCGGTGAGCCTCGGCATGCCGGGGCAGTCCACCCCGCTGGGCCGCACATTCATCCTCGGCCGCACCACCCCACCCGAGGCGGTCTACGGCGGCGTCGACATCTTCGCCCTCGGCGCGATCCCCGACGACCCCGACGCGGTGCCGGCCGGCCTTCGCGGCGCGCACATCGGCCTGCACAGCTGGCACAACGACGACACCCTCGGCAAGAACGTCACCAACGGCTGCATCCGGCTGACCCGCAGCGCCCAGCGCACGCTCCTCGCCGAGGTCAGACCCGGCACTCCGCTCGTCGTGGTCGACGCCCTGCCACCCCGCCGGTGATGGACGCGGTCCACCAGCCTCGCAGCCCTCGGCCGAGGACGGTCAGCCTCGGGTGGCGGCGATGAGGATGAACCACAGGATCGGCATGCCGACGAAACAGATCACGCCGCCGGCCCGGGCGGATCGGGTGCCGCCGCCGCCGATGCGGGGTTGCCCGACGAGGCTGATGGTGAGGTACCCGGCGAAGAACGCGAGGGCGGGTAGCCCGCACAGCGACCAGGGCACGAGTTGCCACGGGATGCGGCCGAGGTCGGTGTCGGGGCTGACGGCGAACATCAGCAGCGACGCGAAGGTGCCGAGGATCGCGGCGGCGGTGTAGACGAGGGCGTTGCGGGCCAGTGGCGTGAGACCGGGCAGCAGGGGTGGCTGGGCGGCCCGCCGGTGGGCGTGCGCGGCGGCGGTGTCGGCCGCGTCGGCGGCCGCGGCGGCCCGGCGTAGGGCTTCGGCGGGGTCGGGTACGGGGCTGGGCGCGATGACGCCGAGGTGGGGTTCGGGCAGCCGGAGGGTTGCCGCCAGCCCCACGAGGTGGTGCCGCTGGGCGGCGAGCCGGTGGGTGATCTGGTCGGCAGCGGCCTGCGTGTCGCGGCTGGCGGCGGCCTGCTGTGCGGCGCGGGCACGTTCGTCGTGCAGCACGGCGGCGAGGCGGCGGGCGTGGTCGGTGTAGGCGGCCCAGCCGCCGTCGCGGGGCATCGGGGCGACAGGCTGGCCGGTCATGCGAGGTCGTCGATCTGGTCGAGGGTGCCGGGGCGGACGTAGGGGACGATGAGGGTGCGGCGGTTGTCGTGCCGGTCGATCAGCAGGGCCCGGTTGGGGCGGGGCTGCCACTGCGAGGCGTAGTCGCCGAGCAGGGAGCCGACGTCGCTGCCGGGAAGGTTGAGGGCGACGAGGCAGGCGACCTCGCTGCCGCCGGTGTGGCCGAGGTCGTCGGTGAACCGGCCGAGGGTGCGCCACCAGCCGAGCAGGTGGACACCGTGGGTGGGGCCGTTGGCGAGGACGTCTCGCAGGTCGTCGTGCCCGGAGCGGTAGGTGGTGGGGTCGCTGGCCGCGAGGAGACCGCTGGCGCTGTCGGCGCCGAAGACCACCAGGTACGTGGTCTGCCCACCGTCGGGGGCGGTCACCTGCGCGAGATCCGCCAGCCGAGCCCGGAGCTGGGCCGCGCTGATGGTGTCGCACGGGTGCCCGGCTTCGGTGATCGCGTCGACGGTGGCGTCGGCGGCTTCGTCGGCGGCGGCGACCAGCGGCGCGATGAGGAACCGGGCGGTGCCGGGCGCGTGTTGGCGGGCCAGGCTCACGGTGGCCGCGTGCAGGACGTCGGCGCCGACCGGTGAGGTGCCGAGCACCGCCAGGTGGCTGCCCGGGGTGGCGTCCAGGGTGAACCCGGCGGTGGGCAGGCCGACGTCGACGGCCCGGCCGACCAGGGCTCGCCGTCGCCGTACGTCCGGGGTCAGGCGGGCGAAGGTGGGGTCGGCGTCGGGGTGCTGCTCGGCGTAGCCGGCGAACACCGCCGGCGGGGCGTCGCCCGGTGGGCGGGCGTTCCACAGCAGGTGCCGCTGCGCGGTCACCGATGCGGCGTCGGCGTTCGGGAAGCGGATGACCCGGTTCGCGCCCGCTGTCCCGGCCGCCGTGTTGATCACCGCGCCGCCGATGGGCAGGTTGTCGGCGCCGTCGTTGAGCTGGTCGAGGACCCCGCCGCCGCCGGCGAGCGCGACCCGCAGCGGAAACTGCCCGAAGATCGACTCGGTCTTGGTGAACAGCGCCTCCACCCCGGAGATGGTCTGCGACGCCAGGATCAGGTGGATACCGTACGAGCGGCCCTTGCGGGCCAGTTCCTCCAGCAACGCGACCGCCTGCCGGGCGACGGCGTCGTTGCCCTCGAACAGGACGTGGAACTCGTCGATCACCGCCAGCAGCCGGGGCATCGCCACGTCCGGCCGCCCGGTGCGCAGGTCGGCGAGCTTGGTCACCCCGGCCCGCTTCAGCTCGGTCGCCCGTCGGGTCATCTCCCGCGACAGTGTCCGTAGCACCGCCAGCCCGTACTCGCGGTCGGACTCGATGCCGACGGTGCGGGCGTGCGGAATCCACGACGGGTCCACCGCCGTCGGGGTGAACTCGGCGAACGACACCCCCTCCTTGAAGTCCAGCAGGTACAACCCCAGTTCGTCCGGGGAGTAGCGCGACGCCAGGCCGTAGAGCACGTCGAGCAGGAACACCGTCTTGCCCGACCCGGTGCGCCCACCCACCAGC
>NZ_SMKN01000035.1 GCF_004348675.1 Micromonospora sp. KC606
GCTTGGCGGGGTCAGGAGGTGGGGTGCGGAGCGCGAATCCGGTACTGGACCGGCTGGGTGACGCCAGCCGGGAGCGACGACTGCCCCGGGCCGGTGGCGCGGAGGCGGTGACGGTCGACGACGTGGTGGTCCGTGCCGTCGGGCTGCTGCTGCTGACCGGCGTCGTCGCGGCGGCTGCCTGGGTGGTCGTACCCCAGGCACTGTGGCTGCCCGCGGCGCTGGCCGGCACCGCGCTGGCCGGCGTGGCGCTGGTCCTGGTGATCTCGCTACGCGGCATCACCCACCCGGCGCCGATCATCGGGTACGCCCTGCTGCAGGGGCTGCTGCTCGGTGTGGCCAGCCGGGCCTTCGAGGCGATCTACCCAGGGATCGTGGCGCAGGCCGTGGTGGGCACCTTCGGGGTGTTCCTCGGCATGGCGCTGCTCTACCGGGCCCGGCTCGTCCGGGCCACCCCACGCCTGGCCCGGCTGGTGATCGGCACCCTGCTCGGGGTGCTCGCGGTGAGCCTGGTGAACCTGGTCTTCCGGCTCCTCACCGGCCGGCAGGCAGTGGAGGTCTACAGCCTCACCGGCCAGGTGGGCTGGCTGCCGTACGTCTTCTCCGGAGTTGCCATCATCGCCGGGGCGTTGAGTTTCGTCCTCGACTTCGACCAGATCGAACGGTCGGTCCGCGGCGGCCTGCCCCGCCGGTACGCCTGGCTCTGCGCCTTCGGGCTGTTGGTCGGGTTGATCTTCCTTTACTGGCAGATCCTCCGGCTGCTCAGCTACCTGCGGCGCTGACCGGAGGCAGGCGCGACCGCCCGTAGACTCTCCGGCGATGAGCGCAGCGGTGTTGGACCGGGCGGTGGGGCTGCTGGCCCGTCAGGTGGGGCACTGGCAGCAGCCGCGCTGGGCGGCCGTGCCGGACGGCGGCGACGCGTCCCGCGCGGACCTGGTGCACCGGCTGGTGCAGAAGATCGCCGACCTGGGCGCGGACGCCGAGGGCCGACCGCGCCGGGCGGTGCCCCGGCTGCCGAACGACCCGGCGCTGGTCGACCAACTCCGGGTGGTCGCCGTCGACCTGGTCGCGGCCGGGCCGTCCGAGGCGGTGCTGGGCCGGGCCGCCGCCGCCGTGACGGCGACCCGGGCCGCGATCTGATCCGTCAGCCCTTCAGCCAGCGGCGCACCTTCCGGCGACCGCTGCGACTGCGAGCGGCGGCGACGGCCGGCAGATCCCGGTCGGCTGCCATCGCCTGTCGGGCGTGCAGCAGCCCGTAGGTGAAGGTGTTCTCGCCGTCGGCGTACGCCCGCAGCGCCTCCCGCCGCAGCACCTCGCGCGTCATCACCGAGTCCTGGTACGCGCCGAGCAGGTTCTGAAGGTCCTTCAGCCGGGCCAGGAGAACCGCGGCGGGCTTCCCCACCGCCGGTTCGCGCACCTCGACGGCGTAGCGCGCCGCCTTGTACGCCTTGCGCGCCTCGTGCAACGCCGCGGCCCTCTCCTCGCCCCGGTCCGACCCGGACAGGGCGCGGTCCAGCCGGTCGTCGGCGCGGTCCAACGCCCGCCGGACCCGGCGGATCACCCACCGCCGCCTGACCGTGCCCGCCGTCGTGCCCTCCGCCAGCCGGTCCAACCGGGTGAGCAACTCCGGGTACCGCTCGGAGTCGAACGCCCGCGCCAGCCCGTCGAGGGCCGTGGCGACGTCGGTGGCGAACCGTTCCGCGATCCGTGCGGCGACCGGGCCGAGCACCAGCTCGGGCGGTTCGGCGGCCACGGCCGTGGTCAGCCGGGCAGCCATCACCTGGGCGTCCCGGACGGCGCCCAGCTGCCTCCCGAGCCACCGCAGCTCGGCGCGGAGCTCCTCGCCCTCCCGCCGTTCCCACAGACCCCGGAAGGTCCGCAGCGTGGCACGTAGCCGGCGGACCGCGACCCGCATGTCGTGTACGGCGTCCTCGTCCCCGTGCCGGGCGGCCGGATGGTTCGCGATCAGCGCGTCCCGTTGCGCGTGGAGGTAGTCGACGACGGGAGCGGCCGCCGGATCCGTCCGCGCCCGGTCCGGCGCGGTGGCGAGCCGGCCGCCCAGCGCGCGGTGTGACTTCGAGACGGACACCGGTCGCGCCCCCGCCTCCCGCAGCCTCGCCGCCACCGCGTCGAGCAGCCGGTCGTCGCCGTCGACCAGCTCGACCTCGACCTCGTGCCAGGCCTGCCGTTCGTCGCTGACCAGGTCGTGGCTCTCGACGGCGTCCTCCGCGACCTCCGCCAGCACCCGGCCCTGCCCGTCGAGCAGGCGGTGCTCCCGCCGCCGGGTGATGACCCGGGCCGCGGGTGCGACCGGCGCGCCCCGGGAGGCGGCCCGGAAGAGCCCGACCAGCTCGGCCGGCGGATCGCCGTCGTCCGGCCCGGCCGGGAACTGGTACTCGGTGCGGGGGCCGCCGGCCGCGCCGACCTTCAGGTGCCACCCCGCGTCGTGGCCGCCGGTGCGCCGGCGCAGCGCGTAGCCGCTGCGGGCCAGCCGCAGGTCCGCGGTGTCGTGGTAGACCGCGTCCAGGTCGAGCGCGGTGGCGTCGGACATCCTCGCGACGCCACCGCAGCCGGTCAGGTCCGGCAGCCGGAAACCGTCGTCACCGGAGTACTTGCGTTCTCGCTCCACCACGGCAGCCATGACGACCAGATACCCGGGCAGAGCGCCGGCGAATCGACAATCAGCTCAGCCGCTCCAGCACCATCGCCATGCCCTGGCCGCCGCCGACGCACATCGTCTCCAGGCCGATGCTCCGGTCGTGCCACTCCAGCGCGTTGAGCAGGGTGCCGGTGATCCGGGCGCCGGTCATGCCGAACGGGTGGCCGACGGCGATCGCCCCGCCCATCACGTTGAGCTTCTCCTCGGGGATGCCGAGCTGCCGGTAGGAGGGGATCACCTGGGCGGCGAACGCCTCGTTGATCTCGACCAGGTCGACATCGCCGATGGTCATGCCGGCCCGCTTCAGGGCCTGCCGGGACGCCTCGACCGGCCCGAGACCCATGATCTCCGGCGACAGCGCGGTCACCCCGGTGGAGACGATCCGCGCCAGCGGAGTCAGCCCGAGGTCCTTCGCCCGCTGGGCGCTCATCACCACCACGGCGGCGGCGCCGTCGTTGAGTGGGCAGCAGTTGCCGGCGGTGATCCGGCCGTCCGGGCGGAAGACCGGCTTCAGCCCGGCCACCGCCTCCAGGGTCACGCCGGGCCGTGGCCCGTCGTCGGTGCTGACCACGGTGCCGTCCGGGGTGGTCACCGGGGTGATCTCCCGGGCCCAGAAGCCGTCGGCGATCGCCTTCTCGGCCAGGTTCTGGCTGCGGACGCCGAAGGCGTCCATGTCCTCGCGGGTCACGTCGTACGCCTGGGCCAGATTCTCGGCGGTCTGCCCCATCGCCAGGTAGATGTCCGGCAGCTCGCCGGCCTCGCGCGGGTCGGTCCACACCTCGGCGCCGCCGTCGGCGCGGCGCTCCGAGCGCGCCCGCGCCTCGGCGAAACGCGGGTTCTCCCAGCCGCCGCCGACCAGCGCCTGGGCCTCGGGCGGCAGGGCGTCGGAGTTGCCCCGGGCGTACCGGGAAACCATCTCCACCCCGGCGGAGACGAAGACGTCGCCCTCACCGGCCCGGATCGCGTGCATCGCCATCCGGGTCGTCTGCAACGACGAGGCGCAGTAGCGGGTCAGCGTCGCCCCGGGCAGGCCGTCCAGGCCCATCAGGGTGGCGACCACCCGGGCCATGTTGAAGCCCTGCTCACCGCCGGGCAGACCGCACCCGAGGTACAGGTCGTCGATCTCGGTCGGGTCGAGCCCCGGGACCTTGTCCAGCGCGGCCCGGACGATGGTCGCGGCGAGATCGTCCGGGCGGACGTCGCGCAGCGAACCCTTGAACGCGCGCCCGATGGGGGACCGGGCGGTGGCGACGATGACGGCGTCGCGGGACGACTCAATCGGCATGAACCAACGTTAACCCGCGAGTAACTTAAGGCGGAAGGAGCCCACCCGGCGGGAAATGTCACCCCGGCCGGAGTCAGTGCGGGGAGGCCGTGGTGGCTGCGGCGACCGCGGGAAGCAGGGCGTGGGCCCAGACCCGGTAGCCGTCGGCCGAAGGGTGGAAACCGTCGTGGCAGAGCGTGCCGGCGTCCGCCCGGAACACCGGCCCGGTCTCGGCGGCCAGGTCGACCACGCTCCCGCCGGCGTCGAGCACGGCGGCGGTCTGGGCGCGGGCGATCCGCCGGCCCGACCAGCCGAGCACCTGCCGCAGCGGCTGCGCCACGGCGCGTACCGCCCCCAGGTCGGGGCAGGTGCCCACCACGACCTGGACGCGTGCCTCACGCAGCCGGCGCACCGCCGAGGCGAGGTACGCCGCCGCCTCGGCCGGCCGGCGCATCCCGGTGGCGTCGTTGGCCCCGATCAGGATGACGGCGACGTCCGGGCGTTCGCCGAGCAGCGCCCGGGCCACCTGGGTGGCCAGATCCGTCGAGCGCGACCCCGAGACACCCACGCTGGACAGGTGCACCCGTCGACCGGCTGGCCCCTCGGCCAGCAGGTGGGCGAGCTGCCCCCCGACGGTGTCGTCGAAGCGCCCCACCCCGACCCCGAGGGCGGATGAGTCGCCGAGCAGCACCAGCCGCAGCGGCGGCGCGCCGGCCCGCCCCACCGTGGCCCGAAGCGCGAGCCCGAGCTCCGGCTGGGCGTAGCTGCGCCCACGGGCCGCCACGGCCTGCCCGGCGAGCACCGCGGCACCGCCGATCGTGCCGGCCACCAGGGAGACCGCCGCCGCCTTCCCGAGCCTGAGCGCCAGGTCGGCGCCCCCCCACCGCTCGTTCATGCCAATCCCTCCCTCCGGTCGGGACCGCCATGAGACTCCGACGCGCTGAGCCGGCTGAATCGCTCGCTGCGCTCGGTCATGACGTTCCCTCCAGTGTGGGTGAGTCGGCGGCGGCGCCGGGCTGCGGCACCACACCGACGCCGAAGAAGGTCCGCCGGCGCAGTTGAGCCCAACGACCTGCCGGCCCCCGGTCGCGCCCCCGGACCTGGGTGCCGCTGACCTCGGTGCCGGCGTGCCGCGCCGCCTCGTGGGCGGCCTGCGGCAGCGAGCGTACGCCCTCGCCGTGGCCGAGAACAGGACGGCGTTCCGGGCCCGCGCCGAGGGCGGAAACCATGGTGGGCAGCAGCGCGGCGGCGGCCACCGCATACCCCTCGGCGGAGGGATGGAACCGGTCCCAGGCGAACATCCGGGTCGGCTCCGCCGCGAAGCGGGGACCGAGCAGGTCGCCGAGGGAGACCGTCCAACCACCCGCCTCGACCACCGCCACCGTCTGGGCGGCGGCGAGCTGCCGGCTCCACCGCCGGGCCAGCCAACGCAGCGGCGGCTGGATCGGCTGGATGGCGCCCAGGTCCGGGCAGGTGCCGACGACAACCTCACAGCCGGCGGCGCGCAGCGTGCGGACCGCGCCGACGAGGTGGCGCACCGCCAGGGCGGATGGGGTGCGGTTGGTGACGTCGTTACCGCCGACCAGGATCACCGCGATGTCCGGGTCGCCCTCCAGGGCTGACTCGACCTGCGGTCCCAGCCCGGCCGACAGGGCGCCCACCACGGCGAAGCGGCGCAGCCGGACCGGCCGGTGCAGCCGTCGGGACAGCCCGGTGGCGAGCAGCGCGCCCAGGGTCTCCCGCCGGCGGTGCACCCCGTAGCTGGCAGCCGAGGAGTCACCCAGGACCACCATCGTCAACGGTGGGCCGGGCAGTTTCGCGCCGTAGACTCCGTCGCAGCGCGGCGGGGGCGCCTCGGCCATCGGGATCGTCCGTCGGGCCTGCCGGGCCTGCCCGGCCAGCACCCCGCCCGTGGCGACAACGGCCGCCGCGGTGGCGCCCGTGCCGATCGCCGCCACCCGGGCGAGCTGCCGGGCACGCCGCCACCGCGAACCAGCCGGTACGACCGAACCAGCGACCCCCATGCCGCGACATTATCGCGCCGGCACGACACACCGCCGACCTCGCGACCCGGACAGCCGGTGGCCGGGCACCGAGCAGGGCCACGGGCGGCTGCCCGGTCCATGGCTGGACGGGGACCGTACGGGGTACCAGTTGGGCAACGACGACGGGCGATCGGCGGGGGACTTGCGCACCGGAGGCACCCTTGGACCGGCGAGAGGGGCGAACGATGGGTAGAACGTTGAAGCGGAGCGCGGCCTTCGTCGCGCTGGCCCGGTCAGTGGCGGCGGGCGCGCGGGGCGGGCCCGCGCTGGGCACCCGGTTGGCCGCCGTGCCGAGGATGATCCGGGCGACTGCCCGGGGCGAGTACGACGGTGGCCTGCGACTGGCGCTGATGGCGGCGGCGACGGCGTACGTCGTCTCCCCGGTGGACGTGGTGCCGGAGCTGTTCCTGACGGTATTCGGTCTGCTCGACGACGCGGTGATGGTGACCTGGCTGGCCGGCAGCGTGCTGGCCGAGACGGAGCGCTTCCTGGCGTGGGAGGCGGGTCGCACCTCCGTGGTCCCCGGGCAGGTGGTCGGCTGACGGCACGTACGCTGGGCGACGAACGAGTACGTCTGCCCGGCCGCCGTCGCCGGCGCCGCAACGAAGGGCACAACGAGGTGCAGTACTACGACAACGTCGTCGACCTGATCGGCGACACCCCGCTGGTGCGGCTCCGCAACGTCACCGACGGTATCCAGGCGACCGTGCTGGCGAAGGTGGAGTACCTCAACCCCGGTGGCTCGGTGAAGGACCGGATCGCGCTGCGGATGGTGGAGGACGCCGAGGCCGCCGGGATCCTCAAACCGGGCGGCACGATCGTCGAGCCGACCAGCGGCAACACCGGTGTCGGGCTGGCCCTGGTCGCCCAGCTCAAGGGCTACCGGTGCGTGTTCGTCTGCCCCGACAAGGTCAGCCAGGACAAGCAGGACGTGCTGCGGGCGTACGGCGCCGAGGTGGTGGTCTGCCCGACCGCCGTCGCGCCGGAGGACCCGCGCTCCTACTACAACGTCTCCGACCGGCTGGCCCGGGAGATTCCCGACGCCTGGAAACCCGACCAGTACAGCAACCCGGCAAACCCGCGCTCGCACTACGAGAGCACCGGCCCTGAGCTGTGGCAGCAGACCGAGGGCCGGATCACCCACTTCGTGGCGGGTGTGGGCACCGGCGGCACCATCTCCGGCATCGGCCGCTACCTCAAGGAGGCCTCCGAGGGGCGGGTCAGGGTGATCGGCGCCGACCCGGAGGGCTCGGTCTACTCCGGCGGCACCGGCCGGCCGTACCTGGTCGAGGGTGTCGGCGAGGACTTCTGGCCCAAGACGTACGACCGGGGTGTCGCCGACGAGATCATCGAGGTCTCCGACAAGGCGTCCTTCGAGATGACCCGGCGGCTGGCCCGTGAGGAGGGCCTGCTGGTCGGCGGCTCCTGCGGCATGGCCGTGGTCGCGGCGCTGGAGGTGGCCCGCAAGGCCGGCCCGGACGACGTGGTCGTGGTGCTCCTGCCGGACAGCGGCAAGGGCTACCTTTCGAAGATCTTCAACGACCGGTGGATGGCCCGGTACGGCTTCCTGGCGGACGCGGGCACGGAGCCGACCGTCGCCGACGCGCTCGCCGGCAAGCCGGGCGGCCTGCCCGAGCTGGTGCACGTCCACCCGACCGAGACGGTCCGCGACGCGATCGACTACATGCGCGAGTATGGCGTCTCCCAGCTGCCGGTGCTCAAGGCCGAGCCGCCGGTGGTGACCGGCGAGGTGGCCGGCTCGATCGCCGAGAAGGACCTGCTAGACGCGCTCTTCACCGGTCAGGCCCACCTGCACGACACCATCGAGCGGCACATGACGGACCCGCTGCCGATGATCGGTGGCGGGCAGCCGGTGAGCGAGGCCGTGGCCCTGCTGGAGAAGTCCGACGCGGCCCTGGTGCTGGTCGACGGCAAACCCAAGGGTGTGCTCACCCGGCAGGACCTGCTGGCCCATCTCGGCGCGCGCTGAACGGGTGTGGGTCCCGCTCTCCGGGGCGGGGCCCACGCCCGACCGGTCGCACAGCCGGCTCACAAGCACCGCACAGCCACCGCCCACGTCCTGTTCCTACCGTCGGTGTCGCACGATTCGCCGCAGGACACCGGGAGGACAGATGGGGTACGACCACCACGAGGGGCAGCGGGTCAGCCGCCGCCGGCTGATCGCCGGGATCGGTTCGGTCGGTCTGACCGGCCTGCTGGCCGCCTGCGGCCGGGACGGCGGGACGGTCACCACCTCCACCGGCGAGACGGTGGCCCCACAGGCGACCACGACGAGCGACCTGACCTCGCTCTTCGCCGACGCGAACACCTGCCGGTTGACCGCCAGCACCACCCAGGGGCCGTACTACTTCGACGCCGACAAGATCCGCAGCGACATCCGGGAGGACCGGAAGGGCGTCCGGCTGCGGGTGGCCATCCGGGTGCAGGACAGCGAGCAGTGCGGCCCGCTGTCCAACGCGGTGGTGGAGATCTGGCACTGCGACGCGGCCGGGCTGTACTCGGGCGCGGAGGCTCAGTCGTCCGGGGCGAACGGCGGCTCGGGCGGTCCCGGCGGGGCCCCGCCCGGTGGTGTCCCGAGCGGTGCGCCGGCCGGCAACCCGCCGTCCGGCGGCGCGCCGAGCGGCGGCGGGAACGGGCAGATGGCCGACCTCACCCCGACCGACGACAAGCGCTACCTGCGGGGCGCCCAGGTCACCAACGCCGACGGCATCGTCGAGTTCACCACCATCTGGCCCGGTTGGTACCGGGGCCGGACGGTGCACATCCACGCCATGGTGCACCTGGACAACAGCCGGGTGCTGACCACCCAGCTGATGTTCGACGAGGCGTTGAACACGAAGGTCTTCGCGGCGCAGCCGTACGCCGCGCACACCGGGCGGGACACCCTCAACGACAACGACAACATCTACGCCGACAGCATGCTGCTCAAGGTCACCGAGGACGGCGACGGCTACCTCGGCGTGATCAACTTCGGGGTCGACTCGGACCGGGACGGGTCGTGACGTCCGGCGACCCGCGGAGCGGGCGGGCGTAGCGCAGCTGCGGGACCGCCACCGGGCCGATCCGCTCGTCCCGAATCTGTCCGGTGGCGGTCCAGCCGCCCCGCTCGTAGAACGCCCGGGCGCGCGCGTTGTCCCGCAGCACCCAGAGCACGGCCCGGGACCAACCCCGGGAGCGCATGGCCTCCAGCGCGTCGATCATCAGCTGCCGGCCGGTGCCCCGGCCGCGTTCCGTCGGGTCGAGGTGGATGGCGTTGAGCAGGCCGGTGCCCGGGTCGCCCTCGTCGTCCGGCCCGAGGTAGCTGAAACCGACCAGCCGGCCGTCACGTTCGGCCACGGTCATCCGGTGGTCGTCCCGCTCCCACGCCCACCGCTCGATCCAGTAGCCGCCCATCGCCGCCTCGGTCGGCTCGGCCAACGCCGTTGGCGGCAGGAACGACGAGTACGCGGCCACCCGGGACTGTTGGTGCAGGGCTCCGACCACCATCAGGTCGTCGTTGGTGGCGGGACGCAGCGTGGCGGTCACCCGGCCGAGGCTACCCGGCGGGGCGGCACCGGCACGGTGGCCAGATCCTCGGCGATCACCAGATCACCGGTGAAGTGCTCCCGGGCCTCCTCGGCGAAGCGGCGCGGGTCGGCGTACCGCTGGGAGAAGTGGGTGAGTACCAGTGTGCGTACGTGCGACTCGGTGGCCACCCGCGCGGCCTGCGCCGCGGTCAGGTGGCCGACCTCGGCGGCGAGGGCGGCCTCCGACTCCAGGAACGTCGACTCGATGACCAGCAGGTCGGCGTGCTCGGCGAGGGCGTACACCCCGTCGCAGAGGCCGGTGTCCATGACGAAGGCGAACCGCTGCCCCGGCCGGGTCACGCTCACCTCGTCCCGGGTGACGCGGCGTCCGTCCCGGTCCAGGTGGCCGACGCGGAGCAGTTCCCCGACCGCCGGGCCGGCGATGCCGTACGCGGCCAGCTTCTCCGGCAGCGTCCGGCGGCCGTCCGGCTCGACCAGCCGGTAGCCGTACGTCTCGATGGGGTGCCGCAGCCGGCGGGCCTCCAGCGCGCCCCCGCGCAGAGTGATCCGCTGCCCGTCCGCCTCGATCGGCTCGACGGCCAGCTCGGTGGTCTCGTGGAAGGAGCTGGCGTGGCGCAGCCGGGCGAAGTACCCCGCGCCGCCGGCCGGAAAGTGCACCGCCACCGGGCGCGGCACCCGGTCCAGGCTGAGCCGCTGGATGATGCCCGGCAGGCCGAGGCAGTGGTCGCCGTGGAAGTGGGTGACGCAGATCCGGGTCAGGTCGGCGGCGGTGACCCCGGTGCGCAACAGCTGTCGCTGGCTGCCCTCGCCCGGGTCGAAGAGGATCACCTCGTCGTCCCAGCGCAGCACGTACCCGTTGTGGTTGCGCAGCCGGGTCGGTGTCTGGCTGGCCGTCCCGAGCACCACCAGTTCCCGCATCGACACGGAACTCTCCTGGAGATGAAGCGACCCCCGGGGCTTCCGCGCGGACGCGCGGGCCGGCTGGACTGGGCCGGCACCCCGGGGGTCGGGTGGCTGTCGTGGATTCGCCGCACCGCTGCCACACGGTCTCGACGATGGTGCCTGGTGCCCGCCTCGCGGCGGACGGATTTCACTGTCGAGGACAGCGGCTAGCGGACAGCCACCTCACGAGTCCGATTGCTATACAAGTCTGGACCACCTCCTTTCCCGTGTACGGCCACGTTATCCACTTCCGGTGGGCGCCGGCAACGGATTTCGATCACACGGCTCGACGCCGGGACGCGGCCGACTCAGTCGATGCCGATCGGGCCCTCGCGGGGCCCCTCCTCGCTTGCTGGCTGAACGGCCAGCGACGGGAAGTCGGCCAGGTCGCCCGGCTCGGCGTCCCACTCCGGGAAGACCAGATCGCTCTGCAGGTAGAGGCAGAGCAGCTGGGTTAGGTGGCGCAGCCCGTCCAGGTGGGTGCGCTCGTGCCCGTGGGTGGCGTCCACCCCGAAGCCGAGCAGCGCCACCCGGGCGTGCGCGCCCGCCTCGACCGCCGCCGCCACGTCGGAGCGGTAGTAGTCGAAGACGTCCCGGACCAGGTCGACGCCGTGCTCCTTCGCTATCGCGGCGAGGTTGCGGGTCAGGTGGTAGTCGAACGGGCCGACGCCGTCCCCCATGGCCAGGGTGGCCATGTCCTCCCGGGACTGCTGGCCGGGGGCGACCACCGCCGCGTCCACCGAGACGATCTCCGCCACGTCCGGGTCCAGGCCGTGGCTGGCCCCGTGGCCGATCTCCTCGGTCACGGTGACCAGCAGGTGCGCGGTGACCTTCGGGGTGATCCCCGCGTCGACGATCGCCTTGAGCGCGGTCAGCACCGCCGCCACGCCGGCCTTGTCGTCCAGGTGCCGGGACTTGACGAACCCGCTCGGGGTGATCGTCGGGTTGGGCAGGAACGCCACGAAGTCCCCGGCGTCGATGCCCAGCTCCCGCAGCCCGGTGATGTCCTCGACCGGCTCGTCGATCCGCACCTCCACCAGTTCCCACCCGACACCCTGCAGGTCGACCGCCTCGTTGTAGCGGTGCCCGCTGGCCTTCAGCGGCAGCACCTGGCCGGTGATCACCCTGTCCAGGTCATCGGTGAAGATCCGCACGTGCGCGCCCTCGGCGAACCGGGCGGAGTGCGTGCCGATCGGCTTCAGCTCCAGCCGGCCATTCTCCTTGAGCCGCTTGACCATCCCGCCGATGGTGTCGGTGTGCACCACCACGGCCCGGTCGGCGCCGGTCTGCCGGGGGCCGGGCAGGCAGGCGCTGAGCGCCCCGCGCCGGGTCAGCGTCGAGGTGATCCCCAGCGCGGAGAGGCGCTCGCCCACGTACTGCTGCACGTGGTCGGTCCGCCCCGATGGGCTCGGGATCTCCAGCAGCTCCAACAGCACCTGCCGCAGGTAGTCCAGGTCGATCTCCAGCGGCTTGGGGCTCACGCGCCCCCTCCGGGACCGGCCGGGCTCCAGAGCCGCTGCGGAGCACGGGTGCCCGGAAAAAGCAGGTCGATGAAGCGCTCCGCGGTGGGCTGGGGCTCGTGGTTGGCCAGCCCCGGCCGTTCGTTCGCCTCGATGAACACGTGTTCCGCCTGGTCGGGGGCGGGCACCAGTAGGTCGAGCCCGGTCACCGGGATGTCCAGGGCCCGGCTCGCCGCCACGCAGGCTCCGGCGATCGCGGGGTGCAGTTCGGCTGTCACGTCGTGGATTGTGCCACCGGTGTGCAGGTTGGCGGTGCGGCGTACGGTGAGCACCTTTCCCTCGGGCAGCACGTCGTGCATGCGGTACCCGGCGTCGGCCACCACCTCGCGGGTCATGTCGTCGACCGGGATCCGCGACTCGCCCCCGGTGGCGGCGGCCCGCCGGCGGCTCTGCCGCTCGATCAGCTCGGTGATGTCGTGCACCCCGTCGCCGGTGATCTGCGCCGGCCGGCGCACCGCGGCGGCCACCACCTCGTGGTCGATGACGACCACCCGCAGGTCCTCGCCGGACCGCATCTCCTCGATCAGCACGTCCGGGCAGAACCGGCGGGCCAGCTCGACCGCCGCGGCCAGCGCCTCCGGGGTGCGTACCCCCACGGTGATGCCGTTGCCCTGCTCACCCCGGGCCGGCTTCACCACGACCGGGCCGACGTCCGCCAGGAACGCCAGGTTGTCCGGATCGCCGGTGGCGGTCCGGCCGCGCGGCACCGACAGGCCCGCCTCGGTGAGGATCCGCCGGGTCACCCGCTTGTCGTCGCAGCGGCTCATCGCCACCGCCGAGGTCAGCTCGGACAGCGACTCGCGGGTGTGGATCGTCCGGCCGCCGTTGCTCAGCCGCAGCTCGCCCCAGTGCGCGTCGGTGACCTCCACCCGGATGCCGCGCCGCATCGCCTCGTCCGCGATGATTCTCGCGTACGGGTTGAGTCCGTCGTACCCCTCGGGGGCGGCGGGCAGGAAGAGCCGCTCGTTGATCGGGTTCTTCCGCTTCACGCACAGCGTGCCCGTCCGACGGAAGCCGAGCCGCTCGTAGAGCCGGACCGCGCCGGAGTTCTCCGCCAGCACCGACAGGTCGACGAAGGCCCGGCCGCGCTCGTCGAGCCGGTCGGCCAGCGCGGTCAGCAACGCCTGGCCGGTGCCGGGCGGGGCGGTGTTGAAGTCGACGGTCAGGCACCACAGGCTGGCGCCGTTCTCCGGGTCGGCGAAGACCGCGACGTGGTCCACCCCGGTGATGGTGCCGACGATCTCCCCGGTGCTGCCCTCGGCGACCAGGTGCAGGAACCGGTCGGTGCGGGCGTTGTCCACCAGCACCTCCACCGGCGCGGTGACCATGCCGTTGCGGGCGTAGATCCGGTTCACCGCGTCCGCGTCGTCGGCGTCGCGCAGCGGCCGGATCACCAGCCCGGGCAGCTCGCCGCCGCCGTCGCTGGCGGCCGGCCGGTGCTCGCCCAGCGGCAACCGGTAGGTCAGCGACGGATCGATGAACAGCTCGTCGGGGAGCCGGGACACCAGCACGTGCGGGTCGCGCAGGTAGATGCAGATGTCCCGGGCACCCGCCGCCTCGGACCGCAGCACGTCGGCGACGGCCGCCTGGTCGGCGAAGGTCTGCCCGAAGACCAGCCGGCCCCAACCGCAGTCCAGCACCACGTCCGCCTCGCCGGCCGGCTGCCTGCGCGGCTCCGGCGCGCCCTGGGCCACCGGGTCGCCACCGGGGCCCACCCGCTCCCGTCGTCGGCCCAGCACCCGCTCCCGGTCCGGACGAGCCGTGCCTGTCGCCAGCGTCTCGGTCATCGTCAGTCGATTCCGTGGCTCTGGAGCCACATTTCCAGCAGGCCGAGTTGCCACAGCTTGTTTCCGTTCAACGGGGTCAGTTCGGCGTTCGGGTCGGCGAGCAGCGCGTCGACGTAGTCGGCGCGGAACAGGTCGCGGCGGCGGGCGGCGGGTGCGGAGAGCGCGTCGCGTACCCGGTCGAGGAGCTTGCCCTCGAGGTGGGTGAGGCCAGGCACCGGGAAGTAACCCTTCGGCCGGTCGATGACCTCGTGCGGGAGGACCCGGCGGCCGATCTCCTTCAGCACACCCTTGCCGCCCTGGGCCAGCTTCAGCTCCGGTGGGCAACTCGCGGCGAGCTCGACGAACTCGTGGTCGAGGAACGGCACGCGGGCCTCCAGCCCGTGCGCCATGGTCATGTTGTCCACCCGCTTCACCGGGTCGTCGGTGAGCATCACCTGGGTGTCGATCCGCAGGCCGGCGTCGACCGCGGTCGACGCGCCGGGCCGAGCCAGGTGGGCGGCCACGAACTCCCGCGCCGGGTCGCCGTCGGCCAGCCAGGCCGGGTTCAGCACCCGGGCCAGTCCGGCCGCGTCGCGGTCGAAGAACGCCTTCGCGTACGTGTCGAGCGCCTGCTCCCGGTCGACCCGGGCCAGCGGCGGGTACCAGTGGTAGCCGCCGAGGATCTCGTCGGCACCCTGGCCGGACTGGACCACCTTGACGTGCCGCGACACCTCCTGGCTGAGCAGATAGAACGCGACGCAGTCGTGGCTGACCATCGGCTCGCTCATCGCGGCGACGGCCGCCTCCAACGGCGGCACCAGATCCTGCGCGGCGACCCGGAGCTGGTGGTGGTCGGTGCCGAAGGTCTTCGCGACCAGATCCGAGTAGACGAACTCGTCGCCCTCCCGGCCGCCGACGGAGTCGAAGCCGATGGAGAAGGTGGCCAGGCCGCGCTGCCCCTCGCCGGCCAGCAACGCGACCACCAGGCTGGAGTCCAGCCCCCCGGAGAGCAGCACGCCGACCGGTACGTCGGCGACCATCCGGCGGCGCACCGCGGTGGTCAGCGACCCCAGCAGCGCGTCCTCCCACTGCTCGGCGGACCAGTCGGCCCGCTCGGCGGCGGGGGTGAAGGACGGATCCCAGTAGACCCGCTCGTGGGTGCGACCGTCCGGCTCGTACACCCGGACGGTGGCCGGGGGCAGCTTGGCGACGCCACGCAGGATGGTGCGCGGCGGCGGCACGATGCTGTGGAAGCTCAGGTAGTGGGCCAGCGCCACCGGGTCGATGGAGGTGTCGACGTCGCCGCCGGCCAGCAGCGCCGGCAGGGTGCTGGCGAAGCGCACCACGTCCGGCGACTCGGCCAGGTAGAGCGGTTTGATGCCGAGCCGGTCCCGGGCCAGCACCAACCGGCCGCTGTCCCGCTCGGCGATCGCCACGGCGAACATACCGATCAGGTGGTCGACGAAGTCCAGCCCCCACTCGGCGTACGCCTTGACGACGACCTCGCTGTCGCCTGAGGAGAAGAAGCGGTGCCCCCTGGCCTGCAATTCCTCGCGCAGTTCGCGGTAGTTGTAGACGCAGCCGTTGAAGACGCCGGTGAGCCCCGAGTCGGGGTCGACCAGCGGCTGCCCGCTCGCCGCCGACAGGTCGATGATCTTCAGGCGGCGGTGCCCGAGGGCGACCCGCCCCTGGGACCAGACCCCGCTGTCGTCGGGCCCCCGGTCACTCATGGTGGCCGCCATGCGCTCCACCGCCGCGACGTCGGCGCGTGCGCCGTCACGCCGGAACTCTCCCGCAAGTCCGCACATGTGGTCCCATGCTGCCAGAGCATGTTGCGGTTCGCCTGGTGAGACGATGACAGTTGTGTGACAGCGTTGCTAGAATCCGCGCCCTCCGGTCGCGGAGAGTGGTAACGCCGGCGGCGAGGCGGTGATTCGTGCCGAGCGTCGACACACCGCGTCGATTTGGCACCTCACCGAATGTGACAAAGGCCGCATCGGAGGGCCCGTACCTTCTAGGGGGCGCTGCTGCGCGTCCTGTCGATCGGCGTCGGGCTGGCCTCCGCGCAGGCGGGGGAAGGGCGGTTGCGGGATCTTGGGACCTTCCGTTCGTCGGGAACGGCAACCTGCCGAGATGGGGATCGCGTACGGCGACGGCCCGGGCGCGGTGATCAGGGAGGGCCCGCAGCCAATGGCTGCGGGCCCTCACCGTCGAGCCGGTCAGCCGGCGGTACGGGCCACCCCGACCGGGCAGCTCAGCCCGTTGGGGCCGTGGGTGCAGTAGCCGTTCGGGTTCTTCGTCGGGGCAAGATACTGCTGGTGGTAGTCCTCGGCGAAGTAGTAGTCGCCGAGCTGCGCGATCTCCGTGGTGATCTCGCCCTTGCCGGCGCGGGCCACGATCGGCGCGAACGCGTCCCGGGACGCCTGCGCGGTGGCGAGTTGCTCGTCGGTGGTGGTGTAGATCGTCGAGCGGTACTGGGTGCCGACGTCGTTGCCCTGGCGCATGCCCTGGGTCGGGTCGTGATTCTCCCAGAAGACCTTGAGCAGGTCCTCGTAGCCGATGGTCTGGGGGTCGTGGACGACCTGGACCACCTCGGCGTGCCCGGTGCGGCCCGAGCAGACCTCCTCGTACGTCGGGTTCGGCGTGTAGCCGCCCGCGTAGCCGACGGAGGTGGTGATCACGCCGGGCAGGGTCCAGAACAGCCGCTCGGCACCCCAGAAACAGCCCATCCCGAAGACCGCGACCTGGGAGCCGGCGGGGAACGGGCCCTTCAGCGAACTGCCGAGCACCTCGTGCCGGTCGGCGACGGGCATCGCGATCGGGCGGCCGGGCAGGGCCTGCTCCGGACTGACCAGCTCGGCGTTCATACGGCGCAGGAACACGGTGGAACTCCTCTCGTACCTCTTCCCGCGTGCAACACCGGCGGGCCCCGCTTCCTTACCCGCCCTGCGACGGATCAGCCGACCCGCCCTGCGACGGATCAGCCGACCCGCCCTGCGACGGATCAGCCGGCGGGTCCGGGTGCCGAGCCGAATGGGACTCCGTATGCCGCAATCGGCGGTCTCCCGCCACGGTGATAGCGCGACATGCGGCAGGTCGAGTGGATCATCCGGATTGAGGACGGGACCGGCGTCAGCCGAGCGCGGCGGCGACCCGGCCGGCGTACTCGCGGGCCTCGGCGTCGTCGGTGTAGCGCGTGCGGGGCCAGAAGAAGCCGCGCAGGCCGTCGCCCTTCGTCCGGGGTACGACGTGGGTGTGCAGGTGCGGCACCGACTGCGAGACCTTGTTGTTCATCGCCACGAACGTGCCGCCCGCGCCCAGGCCGGCCTCCACCGCCACGGCGAGCCTGCGCACCAGGCCGAAGTAACCGGGAATCGCGGCGGCGGGCAGTTCCGTCAGGGTGACCAGGTGGGTGCGCGGCACGACCAGCACGTGGCCCTTGAACACCGGCCGGGTGTCCAGGAACGCCACCCCGTCCGGCTCGTCGGCGACGGTGAACGCGGGCACCCCGCCCGCCACGATCCCGCAGAACACGCACCCGCTCACCGAGCCCAGGCTAGTACGGCCGGCCGCCGCCCTGCCCGCGACGTCATGGTTCGTCGAGATTCGCCGAACTGATGAAAGAACGTCGCCGAGATCGGTCAGTTCCGTCTGCTGCGGCACGCGCGCGGATTGCGGGCGGTGCCAGCGCCGAGGCGTGCGGTCCGGTCGGACCGGGTGGGGTGTCGGATCGACTACAGCACAACGACGAGCCCGGCTGACAGTTCTTCGGCGGATCCCTGTTCCTACCAGGGATTCATCTGTCCGGGGCATCGCAGACGACGGGCGGGCCGGCGTCGAAATCTCGTCGCGGCCTGGATCGGAGCAGTGACACGGTGTGTACGCCCGACCCGGGCGGCACCCCGATCCACACTGGAGGAGACACCTCATGAGCACCAGCAGGCGAACGGTCCTCGGCATGATCGCCACCGCGGCCGTAGCCGGACCCCTCGTCGGACTGTCCCAGCCGACGCCCGCGTTCGCGGCCGACCTGTACGACTCCAACACCGATCTCTACTCCGACCCGAACCTGGCCGAGGGCGTCGACTACGCCCGCCGCTACCGCCGGCATCCCCAGTTCGACAACTCCGACGCCGGGCCGAACCCGTTCCCCCGTACGGCGATCATCGCGCCGCACGGCGGCGGGATCGAGGCCGGCACCTCGGAGCTGTGCCTGGCCATCGCGGGATACCACCCGGCGACACTGGCCGCGACCCCGCCCGCCGGACCCACCTGCGACTACTGGATGTTCGAAGGGATCCGCTCCACGGGCAACGGCGACCTGCACGTCACCGCCACGCACTGCGACGACGTGCCCGCCATGTCGGTGGCGGCCGGGGCGCTGAACGTGGTCGCGCTGCACGGCTGTACCCCCGGCACGGCGGGCCTGCCCGCGAACACCCAGGCGGTGGCGGTCGGCGGACGCAACGCCGCGTTCCGGACGCGGCTGGTCAATGCCTTCCAGGCAGCCGGGTTCACCGCCTTCGACGCAACCGGCATCCCGGCGCTCGCCGGCACCGCGACGGACAACATCGTCAACCGGACGCTGCTCGGCATGGGTGCCCAGTTGGAGATCACCACCCCGCTCCGGTCGGCGATGTTCGGCACCAACACCCGACCGCAGCGCAAGAACACCACCAACCAGGTGTTCTGGGACTTCGTGGCGGCGACGCGGCTGGCGATCGCGCAAACCGAGGCGACCCAGCCAATCCTCTGACCCACGATCCGGCGCCACCCGCCGCGTGGGACACCGGATGCGGACCTGGCACGGGCGCAGCACGTTCGTCCGAACGTGCTGCGCCCGTCACCGCTCCAGGGTCTGTTGCGGAAGTGTGGATGCGACCCGCGCCCGGGTTCCACCGACTGGGACGCCGGGTAGGACTAACGTTCCCGTCATGAACCACGGCTTCGAGACGCTCGCCATCCACGCCGGCCAGGACCCCGAGGCCCGCACCGGCGCGGTGATCCCACCGATCTACCAGACCAGCACCTACGCCCAGGACGCCGTTGGCGCACCCCGGCAGGGTTACGAGTACAGCCGCTCCGGCAACCCCACCCGCGACGCGTTGCAGGAGTGCCTGGCCGCGCTGGAGGGCGGCCGGGTGGGGCTGGCCTTCGCCAGCGGCCTGGCCGCCGAGGACACCCTGCTGCGCGCCGTATGCGCGCCGGGCGACCACGTGGTCATCCCGGACGACGCGTACGGCGGCACGTACCGGCTCTTCGCCCGGGTCGCCGAGCGGTGGGGGTTGGCGTACACCCCGGCGAAGGTCTCCGACCCGGACGCCGTGCGGGCCGTGATCCGGCCCGGCAGCACGAGGATCGTCTGGGTGGAGACGCCGACGAACCCGCTGCTCGGCATCGCCGACATCGCCACCCTCGCCGCCGTGGCGCACGACGCCGGAGCGCTGCTGGTGGTCGACAACACCTTCGCCTCGCCGTACCTGCAGCAGCCGATCGCGCACGGCGCGGACGTGGTGGTCCACTCCACCACCAAGTACGTCGGCGGCCACTCGGACGTGGTCGGCGGCGCGCTGGTCGTGGCCGACGCCGGCCTCGGCGACGAGCTGCGTTACCACCAGAACGCGATGGGCGCGGTCAACGGCCCGTTCGACGCCTGGCTGACCCTGCGCGGCGTCAAGACCCTCGGGGTACGCATGGACCGGCACTGCGACAACGCCGAACGGATCGCCGCGTACCTGGAGGGGCACCCGAAGGTCGCCCAGGTCCTCTACCCCGGCCTGCCCGCGCACCCGGGCCACGAGGTTGCCGCCAAGCAGATGCGCCGGTTCGGCGGCATGATCTCGTTCCGGGTCACCGGCGGCGAGGAGCACGCGGTGGGGATCTGCAACCGGGCCAAGCTGTTCGTGCTCGCCGAGTCGCTCGGCGGGGTGGAGTCCCTGATCGAGCATCCGGGCCGGATGACACACGCAAGTGTTGCCGGCTCGCCGCTTGAAGTTCCCGGCGATCTCGTGCGACTGTCTGTCGGCATCGAGACGGTCGACGATCTGCTCGCCGATCTGGAGCAGGCGCTGGGCTGACCGCGGGCTGGGGAGGGTGGCCGTGCAGGACATCATGCCGACCTGGGTGGGGGCGACCGCCAAGCAGATCGCCCGGGGCGTACGGCGGGGCGACGTCTCCGCCACCCAGGTCGTCGCCGACCACCTGGACCACGTCGACCGGGCCGACGCCGAGTTGGCTGCGTTCCGCGTGGTCCGGGGCGGGGAGGCGGTCACCGAGGCGGAGAAGGTCGACGAGCAGGAGGATCTGGCCAACCTGCCGCTGGCCGGTGTTCCCGTCGCGGTCAAGGAGAACACCGCCGTCGCCGGCCTGCCGACCTGGAACGGGTCGGCGGCGGTGCGTACCGGCGTCGCCGAGGCCGACCACGAGGTGGTGCGCCGGCTGCGCGGCGCGGGCGCGGTGATCCTCGGGGTGACCCGGATGCCGGAGCTCGGCCTCTGGGGGATCACCGACGACGAGTCGGCGATCACCCGCAACCCGTGGGATCTTCGCCGGACCCCGGGTGGCTCCTCGGGAGGGGCAGCCGCCGCGGTGGCCGCCGGGCTGGTGCCGATCGCGCACGGCAACGACGGTCTCGGCTCGATCCGTATCCCGGCGGCCTGCTGCGGCCTGGTCGGCCTCAAGCCGGGCCGGGGTGTCGTGCCGTGCCAGCTCGGCGCGGAGGACTGGTTCGGCCTCACCGAGCACGGCATGCTCACCACCACCGTCGCCGACGCCGCCGTCGGATTCCAGGTGCTCGCCGGCCGCCCCCAGGAGAAGCTGGTCCCGCCGCCACGGCTGCGGGTGGGCGTGTCGCTGCGTTCCCCGGTGCGGGGCGTCTCTCCGGACGCGTCGAACCGGGACGCGGTCGCCTCCGCCGGCCGGCTGCTGGCCGCCGCCGGGCACGACACCGTCCCCGCCGACCCGGTCTACCCGACGGCACTCGGCCTCCAGGGCATCGTCACCTGGCTCGCCGCGGCCGCCGCCGACGTGCGTGCCGCCGGCGTGTCGCCGCGCCACCTCCAGCGGCGCAGCCGCCGGCACGTCGCGCTGGGCGAGTGGGCACAGCGCCGGGGGTACGTGCGGGAGGCCGAGCGGGCCGCCTGGCGGGAACGATCCATCGGCTTCTTCGCCGACCACTCGGTGGACCTGCTGCTCACCCCGGCGCTGGCCGGGCTGCCGCCGGAGGCCACCGACTGGTCGAGCCGGTCGTGGCTGGCGAACATGAAGGCCAACATCCGGTACGCGCCGTACGCCGCGCCGTGGAACATCGCCGGCCTGCCGTCGATCGTGGTGCCGGTGGGCCGGCGTCCGGAAGGGCTGCCGGTCGCCGTCCAGCTCATCGGCCCGCCCGGCTCGGAGCTGCTGCTGCTCGGCGTGGCGGGGCAGTTCGAGATGCAGGCCCCCTGGGTCCGGCACGCCCCCGGCTACCCGCGCGTCGGCTCGGCCTCGCCGACCGCCGCATGATCGTCCGGTTTCTGCCCTATGCCGCGCCCGGCTGAGCTGACCACGCCGGCGCCGGTCGGTGCGGGGACGGCGTTTCCGCAGGCGGGTGGCACGATCGGGGCATGACGGAACTGGTCGGTCTCGCCGACGTACGGGCCGCGCGGGAACTGCTCGCCGGCGTCACCCGGACCACCCCGCTGGAACCGTCCCGGCCGCTGAGCGCCGCGCTGGGTGGCCCGGTCTGGCTCAAGTGCGAGAACGTGCAGCGCGCCGGGTCGTACAAGGTGCGGGGCGCGTACGTGCGGATCTCGCGGCTGTCGGCCGACGAGCGGGCCCGTGGGGTGGTCGCCGCGAGCGCCGGCAACCACGCCCAGGGGGTGGCGCTCGCCGCCGGGCTGGTCGGCACCGATGCCACGGTCTTCATGCCGGTCAACGCGCCGCTGCCGAAGGTGGCCGCCACCAAGGGGTACGGCGCGCAGGTCGAGCTGGCCGGCAACACCGTCGACGAGTCGCTGGTGGTGGCGCAGGCCTTCGCCGAGCGGACCGGGGCGGTGCTGATCCACCCGTTCGACCACCGCGACGTGATCGCCGGCCAGGGCACGGTGGCGCTTGAGATCCTCGAACAGTGCCCGGAGGTGCGGACCATCGTGACCGGGGTCGGCGGCGGTGGTCTGATCTCGGGGATCGCGGTGACGGCCAAGGCGTTGCGCCCCGACGTGCGGGTGGTCGGGGTCCAGGCGGCGAGCGCCGCCGCCTTCCCGCTCTCGTTGCGGGCCGGTGCGCCGGTACGCCTGCCGGCGTTCTCCACCATCGCCGACGGCATAGCCGTCGGCCGGCCCGGCGAGATCACGTTCGACCACGTCCGGACGCTCGTCGACGAGATCGTCACGGTCTCCGAGGAGGACATCTCGCGTGCGCTGCTGATGCTGCTGGAGCGGGGCAAGCAGGTGGTGGAGCCGGCCGGCGCGGTCGGCGTGGCCGCCCTGCTGGCCGGGGCGGTCGAGGTGACGACCCCGGTGGTCGCGGTGCTCTCCGGCGGCAACATCGACCCGCTGCTGATGATGCGGGTGATCGAGCACGGTCTGGCCGCCGCCGGACGGTACCTGCGGGTGTCCGTCCGGTGCCCGGACCGGCCCGGCCAGCTCGCCGCGCTGCTCGCCGAGATCGCCGAGCACCGGGCGAACGTGGTGGACGTGGAGCACCAGCGAGCCAACCCGCACCTGCGGCTGGGCGAGGTCGAGGTGGCGTTGTCGGTGGAGACCCGGGGCGTCGAACACTCCGACACGCTGATCAGCGCGCTTCGGGCCAGCGGCTACCAGGTGGTCTTCGCGCCCGAGGCGTGACACCCGACGGCACCACGTCTCGGCGTACGCGATGTCCCCGCCGGGCCGCGAAGACCCGGCGGGCTCTGCCTCAGCCGGTGAAGGGCTCGAAGCTGACGATTGTCACCTTGATGTCGGCGCCGCTGGGCGCCGTGTAGGTGCAGGCCTGGCCGGCGCGACCACCCAGGATCGCCCTGCCGAGCGCCGACTCGGGGCTGTAGACGGTCAGGTCGGTGGTGGAGGCGACCTCGCGCGAGCCGAGCAGGAACGTCTCGGTGTCGTCGGTGTCGTCGTCGAAGTAGATCGTCACGACCATGCCCGGAGCCACCGCGTCGGCGGTCGGCGCCTCGCCGACCTGGGCGGTGCGGAGCAGTTCCTTGAGGTAGAGGATGCGTCCCTCGGCCTTGCCCTGCTCCTCGCGGGCGGCGTGGTAGCCACCGTTCTCCCGCAGGTCACCTTCCTCGCGCCGGGCGTTGATCTCGGCGGCGATGACCGGCCGGTTGGCGATCAGCTCGTCGAGCTCGGCCTGGAGGCGGTCGTACGCGTCCTGGGACAGCCAGGTGGCGGGCGCCTCTTTGCCGTTCGTGGACACAGGGCGTTCTCCTCGGTTGTGCGGACTGGCTGACAGGTGAGTTACCAAGTTACCAGCGCGGCACACACCCGCGGGTCTTCGATCACCACAGGACAAGCCGTGCGAACCGGGCAACCTCGGACGTCAACCCTGTTGAGGGGCGCTCATCCGGCGGGTCGACAGCGGAGCACCTCACCGATGAACGGACGGGCGGTGGTGGCGATCCGGTGCCGGACGTTGAGGTGCCGCTCGCCCGGCGCGGCGGCGACCGGCACCTCGACGCGGCCCACCTCGGCGCCGTCGTGCGAGCGGGCACGCAGCAGGCAGACCGCTGATCCGCCCGCCGGCACCGTCACCCGGAAGTCGACCCGTACCCCGGTGTCGGTGACCTCGGCGTAGGTGATCATCTGGGCGTCGTAGTTCGGGTCGCCGTAGCGGGCGTAGAGCTGGGTGGCGGCCAGGACCAGCACGCCCGCCAGGGCGGCCACCAGCACCCCCACCAGCACCGGCCGGCGGCGGCCGGGTTCCCGGCGGCGTCCGTACCGGCCCGGCGGGAACACCGGCGCGCCCGGCGGAACTGTGGTGTGCGTCTCGGTCACCGGTGGCTGTCTCCTGACGTCGTTGTCGGTGGCATCGGCAAGAATGGCAGGGTTCCATTTCCGCACCGTTCCCGGTCAAGGATGACAGGTCCACCGCCGGGGCTCGCCGGTGACACAGACGAGGAGCGCCCCAGTTGGCAGAGCAGCTGCGCCTCATGGCCGTGCACGCGCACCCGGACGACGAGTCCAGCAAGGGCGCCGCGACCACCGCTAAGTACGTCGCCGAGGGCGTGGACGTCCTGGTCGTGACGTGCACCGGCGGCGAACGCGGCAGCGTGCTCAACCCGAAGATGGACCGGCCCGACGTCTGGGCCAACATCGCCGAGATCCGCCGCGCCGAGATGGACGCCGCCCGGGCCGTCCTCGGCGTCGATCAGGCATGGCTCGGCTTCGTCGACTCGGGGCTGCCCGAGGGCGACCCGCTGCCGCCGCTGCCCGAGGGCTGCTTCGCACTGCAGGATGTCGACGTCGCCGCCGGCCCGCTGGTGCGGCTCATGCGCGAGTTCCGCCCGCACGTGGTCACCACGTACGACGAGGAGGGTGGCTACCCGCACCCCGACCACATCATGACCCACAAGATCAGCGTGGCCGCGTTCGACGCGGCCGGTGACGCGGCGCGCTACCCCGATCTCGGCGAGCCCTGGCAGCCGCTGAAGCTCTACTACGACATCGGCTTCTCCAAGGGCAAGATCATCGCCCTGCACGAGGCCATGATCGAGGCCGGCCTGGAGTCGCCCTACGGCGAGTGGCTCAAGCACTGGGAGGACCGCCCGGACAAGGGCCCCCGGATCACCACCCGGGTGGAGTGCGCGGAGTACTTCCCGGTCCGGGACGACGCGCTGCGCGCCCACGCCACCCAGATCGATCCGGACGGTTTCTGGTTCCACGTGCCGATGGATCTCCAGCGGCGCGCCTGGCCCACGGAGGACTTCCAACTCGTCCGCTCGCTGGTCGACAGCCCGCTGCCCGAGTCGGACCTCTTCGCCGGGGTACGCGAGACGGCCCACGCCCGCTGACCGGCGCCGGGCTACGCTGAATCCCCACCGCACATCGGAGAACACCATGCTGACCGCTGCCCAGGTGCTCGCGGCGAACAACTTCGGTGACACCCGCACGGGTGGCCTGGCCGGGCCCATGGGCCTGTTCCTCATCCTGCTGCTGTCCGCCGCCACCATTCTGTTGATCCGCAACATGAACTCCCGGCTGCGCCGACTGCCGGACCGGTTCCCCGACCACGCCGAGGCGGCCGAACCCGGCCGGCTTGACACGTCCGTCGTGGATCCGACGGACGGGACGACCACGCAGGAATCACGTCCGAACGAGCCCACCGGCCACCAACAGGGCCGCAACAGCTGACCGGAGGGTGATTCACGCCGATCCGGGCCGTCGACCCCTGTTGCGGTCACCCGGATTGGCTTAGCCTTCCGCCGGGGGGACCTCGTGGTCCCTTGGCCGCGCGCGGGAGGGGGCGCCATGACCGTGGCAGCAGCGTCCGTCCCGTGCGCCGTCCGGGCGTGGGTGGACGGAGTGGGCCGGTGAACTCCGGCAGGGTCGGCGATCAGCACGACCGGCCCGACCCGCTCGGCGCGTCGCCGCGGGTGCTCCTGCTCGTCGCCGCCGTCACGCTCACCGCCCTGGCGGCGGTCGGGGCCGGCCTGACCGTTCCCGCCACCCTGCCGCCGGATGACCCGCTCACCCGACCCGCCCGCTTCGGCATCGCCGTCGCGGTGTTCGCCGTTGCCCAACTGGCCCGGCTCCGGTTCCGCACCGAGACCGGCACGGTCAGCATCACCTGGGGCGAAGCGGCCCTGATCGTCTGCCTGTACCTCGCCCCGGCCGGGTGGCTGCCCGCCGCCGCGCTGCTCGGCACCGCCCTGGCCTGGGGTGCCATGTCGCTTCTCGTCGACCGGCGACAACCGGTAGAGGTGCTGCGCATCGCGGCCTCGCTGACCGTCGCCACGGCGCTGGCGGTCACGGTCGCCACCGCGTTCGGCGCGCCGCTGCTGGCCGTGCCCACCCCCGCGCTCGCGCTCGCCCAGGTCGCCGGCGCGGTCACCTACCTGCTGGCCACCGTCTGGCTCGGCGGGGCCACCCTGGCCCTGCGCAACGGGCTGGCGATCGGGCCGCCGATCCTCGCCGCGCTCCGCGGCAAGCTGCTGATGTTCGTCGGCAACGTCGCCGTCGGCCTCGCCGTGGTGGCGCTGCTGGAGGTCGACGCCCGCTGGTTGCTGCTCCTGCCGCCCCCGCTCTGGCTGCTCCAACAGACCTACCGGCACCGGCTCCGCGCCGACCGGGAACGGCGCGACTGGCGGGCGTTCGCCGAGGCGACCGCCGCCCTCAACCAGCTCGACGAGCGGGGGGTGGCTACCGCCGCGGTGACCGGCGCGCTGCGCCTCTTCGGCGCCGAGCTGGTCAATGTCGACGTGGCCCGGGGCGACGGCCGGTGGCGCCGCTACCGCGCGGACGCCTGCGGTCAGGTGTGCGACCGGGAGGTGGGACCACCCGGCCCGTCGACCGCCGGGGAGCACGAGCTGGTCCGTCCGCTCACCGTCGGCGACACCCTGGTCGGCGAGCTGCGGGTCCGGTTCTCCGCCTCGGCGCCGCCGAGCCACCGGGAGCGGGACGCGGTCGCTGCCTTCTCCGACGCGTTGGCCGCCGCGCTGCACGACGCCGCGACCCACCGGGAGCTGCGGCTGGTCAGCGCGCGGTCGTCGTACGAGGCGGTGCACGACGCGCTGACCGGGCTGGTCAACCGGGCGGCCATGCTCAGCAAGGGCGACCAGGCACTGCGGCAGCTCGCCCACGACCACCCCGTCGCGCTGCTGCTGCTGGACATCGACCAGTTCAAAGAGGTCAACGACACCCTCGGGCACGCCGCCGGCGACCAGCTGCTGCGGCTCACCGCCAACCGGCTGGGTGCCCTCACCCGCCCCGGCGACCTGCTGGGTCGCCTCGGCGGGGACGAGTACGCCCTGCTGCTGACGTCGGTCCCGATCGTCGGCGACCGGGCGGCGCCGATGGCGTACGCGCTGCGCCAGGCCCGGGAGATCGCCGAGCGGTTGGCCGCGCCCACCGAGGTGGCCGGGGTGCGGATGTCGATCGAGGTCTCGGTCGGGGTGGTGGTGGCCGGTGCCGGCACCGCCGATCTGACCGAGTTGCTTCGCCGCGCCGACATCGCCATGTACCAGGCCAAGGAGGGCGGTGGCAGCGTCGCCGTGTACGACAGTTCCCGGGACGCCGCGAGCACCGACCAGTTGGCGCTGCTCGCGGAACTGCGGGAGGCGCTGCAGGCCGACGACCAGCTGGTGTTGGCCCTGCAACCGGCGGTCGACCTCGCCACCGGCGCCCCGACCGGGGTGGAGGCCCTGATCCGCTGGCGGCACCCGCGGCGTGGCTGGCTCGGCCCGGTCGACTTCATCCGCCCGGTGGAGAACAGCGAGCAGCTCGGCGCCTTCACCCGGTACGTGCTGGACAAGGCACTCGCGGTGGCGGCCGGTTGGGCGCGCGAGGGGCTGGACGTGCCGATCTCGGTGAACCTGTCGGCGCGCAGCCTGCTCGACCCCCGGCTGCCGGCCGAGATCGCCGACGCGCTGCGCCGGCACCAGGTGCCGCCGCACCGGCTCGTCCTGGAGATCACCGAGACGGTGGTGATGAGCGAGCTGGAGGTGATCGACGAGGTGCTGGCCACCCTGCGGGCCATGGGCGTGCAACTCGCCGTGGACGACTTCGGCACCGGTTTCTCGTCGCTGACCTTCCTCACCCGGATCGCGGTGGACGAGCTGAAGGTCGACCGCTCGTTCGTGATCCGGATGGTCGACTCCCCGGAGGCGGCGGCGATCGTCCGGACCACCGTGGGGCTCGCCCACGAGTTGGGGCTGCGGGTGGTCGCCGAGGGGGTGGAGACCGCCGAGCAGCGGCTCGCCCTGGCCGAGCTGGGCTGCACCGCCGCCCAGGGCTACCACTTCTTCAAGCCGATGCCGGCGGACAAGATCGGCGCGGTGCTCGGGTCGTTGCGCGACTCGGCCGAGTCGAACGTGTTCCGGCTCCGTGCCGACGGGGCCTCCTGAACCGGCCGTCGACCGACCGGCGGGCCGGGGCCCCGCAGGGTGGATATGGTCGTCGGGTGAACCGACTCGCGGACGCCACCTCGCCGTACCTGCTCCAACACGCCGACAACCCGGTCGACTGGTGGCCGTGGTGTCCGGAGGCCTTCGCCGAGGCGAAGCGGCGGGACGTGCCGGTGCTCATCTCCGTGGGCTACGCGGCCTGCCACTGGTGTCACGTGATGGCCCACGAGTCGTTCGAGAACGAGCAGGTCGGGGCGCTGGTCAACGACGACTTCGTGGCGATCAAGGTGGACCGTGAGGAGCGGCCCGACGTCGACGCCGTCTACATGACCGCCACCCAGGCGATGACCGGGCAGGGCGGCTGGCCGATGACGGTCTTCGCCACCCCGGACGGCACCCCGTTCTTCTGTGGCACCTACTTCCCGCGACCGAACTTCGTCCGGCTGCTCCAGTCGGTCGCCGCCGCCTGGCGCGACCAGCGCGAGGCGGTGCTGCGCCAGGGCGCCGCCGTGGTCGAGGCGATCGGCGGCGCCCAGGCCGTCGGCGGGCCCACCGCCCCGCTCACCGCCGAGCTGCTCGACGCCGCCGCCGACCAGCTCGCCCGGGAGTACGACGAGACGAACGGCGGGTTCGGTGACGCCCCGAAGTTCCCGCCGCACATGAACCTGCTCTTCCTGCTCCGGCACCACCAGCGCACCGGCTCGGCCCGCAGCCTGGAGATCGCCCGGCACACCGCCGAGGCGATGGCCCGGGGCGGCATCCACGACCAGCTCGCCGGCGGTTTCGCGCGCTACTCGGTGGACGGCCACTGGACGGTGCCGCACTTCGAGAAGATGCTCTACGACAACGCCCTGCTGCTGCGCTTCTACACCCAGCTCTGGCGGCTCACCGGCGACCGGCTGGCCCGCCGGGTGGCCCGGGACACCGCCCGTTTCCTCGCCGACGAGCTACACAAGCCGGGGGAGGGGTTCGCGTCGGCGTTGGACGCCGACACCGAGGGCGTCGAGGGGCTCACCTACGCCTGGACTCCGGCCCAGCTGGTCGAGGTGCTGGGCGAGGAGGACGGCCGCTGGGCCGCGGACCTCTTCGAGGTCACCGAGTCCGGCACCTTCGCCTCTCATTCCGCCTCCGCGCCGCAAGACGGCACTCCGGACGGAAGGAGGGGCGTCGAACACGGCGCGAGCGTGCTGCGGCTCGCCCGCGACGTCGACGACGCCGACCCGCAGATCCGGGCCCGCTGGCGGGACGTCGTCGGACGGCTGCTGGCCGCCCGGGACGCCCGGCCCCAGCCGGCCCGGGACGACAAGGTGGTGGCCGCCTGGAACGGCCTGGCGATCACCGCGATCGCCGAGTTCCTCCGGGTCGCCGCCGCGTACGCCACAACCGACGACGAGGACGCGAACCTGATGGAGGGCGTCACCATCGTCGCCGACGGGGCGATGCGGGAGGCCGCCGGGCACCTGGCCGCCGTGCACGTCGTCGACGGGCGGCTTCGCCGGGCGTCCCGCGACAAGGTGGTCGGCGAGCCGGCCGGGGTGCTGGAGGACTACGGCTGCGTGGCTGAGGCGTTCTGCGCGATGCACCAGCTCACCGGTGAGGGACGCTGGCTGGAGCTGGCCGGTGGGTTGCTCGACACCGCGCTGGCCCGCTTCGCCGCTCCGGACGGCGGCTTCCACGACACCGCCGACGACGCCGAGCGGCTGGTCGCCCGGCCGGCCGACCCGACCGACAACGCCACCCCGTCCGGCCGTTCGGCGATCATGGCGGCCCTGGTGGCGTACGCCGCGCTGACCGGAGAGACCCGGTACCGGGAGGCGGCCGAGCGCGCGTTGGCCACGGTCGCGCCGATCGTCGGGCGGCACGCCCGGTTCACCGGGTACGCGGCGACGGTGGGCGAGGCACTGCTCTCCGGGCCGTACGAGATCGCGGTGGTCACCGACGACCCGGAGGGCGACCCGCTGGTCGCCGCGGCAACGCGGCACGCCCCGCCGGGGGCGGTGCTGGTGGCCGGCCCGTCCGGCCTGCCGGGGGTGCCGCTGCTGGCGGACCGGCCGCCGGTGGACGGGCGACCCACCGCGTACGTCTGCCGGGGTTTCGTCTGCCAGCGGCCGGTGACCTCCGTCGACGACCTGGTCGCCCAGCTGACCTGAGCCGCCCGCTCCCCGCCGGTCGCTCCCCGGGGGCGGCGGGTCGCCCCGGCCCTCGGGGCGGTGGCCGTCCGCCGTCCCGATAGGCTGGCAGCGCTATGGATTCCCGTACCGGTCTGCCTGTCGTCGGCATGGTGGGCGGAGGCCAGTTGGCCCGGATGACCCACCAGGCCGCCATCGCCCTCGGCCAGTCGTTGCGTGTACTGGCGCTCGCCCCGGATGACGGCGCCGCCCTGGTCGCCGCCGACGTCCAGCATGGCGACCACACCGATCTCGCCGCGCTGCGCACCTTCGCCAAGGGCTGTGACGTGGTCACCTTCGACCACGAGCACGTCCCGACGGAGCACATCCGCACCCTCGCCGCCGAGGGGGTCAAGCTCTTCCCGCCCGCCGACGCGTTGCTGCACGCCCAGGACAAGCAGGTCATGCGGGAACGCCTCACCGCCCTGGGCGCCCCCAACCCGGCCTGGGGTTCGGTCAGCGCACCGGCCGACCTCGTCGCCTTCGGTGCGGAGCACGGTTGGCCGGTGGTGCTCAAGACGGCCCGGGGCGGGTACGACGGCCGGGGCGTCTGGATGGTCGCCGACGCCGGTGAGGCCGCCGAGCTGGCCGCGACGCTGCTCGCCGGCGGAAGCCGGCTGATCGTCGAGGAGCGGGTGACCCTGCGCCGGGAGTTGGCCGTGCAGGTGGCCCGTTCCCCGTTCGGGCAGGTCGCCGCGTACCCGGTGGTGGAGACCGTGCAACGGGACGGAATCTGCGTCGAGGTGCTCGCGCCCGCGCCCGACCTGCCCGAGGACCTGGCGGTCGCCGCCCAGCAGCTCGCCATCGACCTGGCGACCGCGCTCGGCGTGGTCGGTGTGCTGGCGGTGGAGCTGTTCGACACGCCCTCCGGGCTGGTGGTCAACGAGCTGGCCATGCGACCGCACAACTCGGGGCACTGGACCATCGAGGGGGCCCGGACCTCGCAGTTCGAGCAGCATCTGCGGGCCGTGCTCGACTATCCGATGGGGGACACCTCGTTGACCGCGCCGGTCGTGGTGATGGCGAACGTGCTCGGTGGCGAGCCGGGCGGGATGTCCATCGACGAGCGGCTGCACCATCTCTTCGCCGCCGAGCCGGGCGCCAAGGTCCACCTGTACGGCAAGCAGGTGCGCCCTGGCCGAAAGATCGGGCACGTCACCGTGCTCGGCGACGACCTGGACGAGGTACGGACACGGGCCGCGCGAGCCGCCCGCTGGCTGCGCGAGGGGCACGAGTGAGGCCGCCGGCCCCGCTCCACCGGGACGAGAGGCAGGGCAGCGTGAGCACCGTCGGGCTGATCATGGGCAGCGACTCGGACTGGCCGACGATGAAGGCTGCCGCCGAGGCGCTGGACGAGTTCGAGTTGCCGTACGAGGTCGGCGTGGTCTCCGCACACCGCACCCCGATCAAGATGATCGAGTACGGTCGCGCCGCCGCCGACCGGGGCGTCAGGGTGATCATCGCCGGGGCCGGCGGCGCCGCCCATCTGCCGGGCATGATCGCTTCGGTCACCCCGCTGCCGGTGATCGGCGTACCGGTGCCGCTCAAGCACCTCGACGGGATGGATTCGCTGCTCTCCATCGTGCAGATGCCGGCCGGCGTGCCGGTCGCCACGGTGTCGATCGGCAATGCCCGTAACGCCGGACTGCTCGCCGTGCGCATCCTGGCCGCGAGTGACCCGGCGCTGCGCACGCGGATGACCGACTACCAGGCGAGCCTGGAGAAGTTGGTGGCGGAGAAGGACGCCGCACTCCGCGCCTCCCTCGCCTGAGCGGCCCCGCCTGAGCCGCCGCCCGTGGTCGCACCGGCTTGATCAACACGCTTTGCGGCGTGTCGCGGTGCCCCCGCCGGCGGACACCGCAACACGCCGCAATCGGAGACGATCATGGTCGGTGGTCGGTGGTCGGTGGCCGGTGGGCGGCGATCATGCGCGGCGGTCAGCGCATGCCGCGCAGTGCGGTCTGTAGGCGCTCCTGGGCACGACGGCGACGTTCGTTGCTCGCCCCCAACACCAGCAGCACCAGCCCGACCGGGATCAGCACCAGCCACGGGCCGAGGCTGAACAGGGCGTGGACGGCCGCGATCGCGGTCACCGCGGCACCGATGATCACCGGCGCCTGCTGCTGGCTGATCGACCCGAAGATCAGCACAGCCACCGCGCCGAGCAGCAGCAGCACCTGCCGCAGCGTGCTGGAGTCGGTGGCCAGCACGATCGCCAGGGTCGGCACGAACGCGGTGACCAGCGCCGGCCCGTACGCCACCCAGCTGGACAGGTCCGCCCGGTGCCGCAGTTCGAGCACTCCCACCAGCAGCGCGAGGGCGGCGAACGGAAGCGTGTAAGCCTCGGGCAGCGCCACGTCGGCGACCCGCATCAGGATCCACCAGGCGATGATCTCGCAGGCCACCACCGACCAGAACAGGATCCGCCGTTCCACCGGGCGCCGCCCGGGCCGGGTGGCCGCGACCCCGAGCACGGCACCCCAGGCGGCGAGCAGGGCGGCGATGTGCCGCGGCGAGTCGAAGGCCAACGCCAGGGCGATCAGCGCCGCGGCGTACCCGCTCCACTCCACGGTGGCGGCCTCGCGGTGCGCCTCGGGCCGGCGCAGCCGGGGCAGGGTGGCGGCGAACACCTGCAACGCCGCACCGACCGCCAGCACCCCGAACGCCGACCAGACGGCGGCGAAACCGGCCACCAGACCGAGGGTGAGCACGAACAGTTGCGCCATCAGCGAGGCGAAGAGCCACCCCAGGATGCGGGCCCGCTGGGTGGTGCCGAAGAGCGCCGCGACCGTGCCGACGCCCACCGCGCCGCCCAGGGTGAACAGGGTCAGCCCTTGGGTGCCGAGGCTGCCGGCCAGCCCGGCGCCGCCGGCGGTCAACCCGATCACGAAGACCAGCACGCGGGCGACCCGCACCGACCGGGCCCGCTCGACCAGCGGCGGCGGCGGGGTCAGCGCGAGCCCGAGCATCGAGATGGTGAACACGGCGAGCGCGGCCAGTGCGCTCTCCGGCCAGCCGTGGCCGAGAGCGGTCGGCGTGATCAGCAGGGTCACCGCGAGACCGGGCAGCACCACCGGCACGGCCCGGGAACGCCGGCCGCCGCTGAGCCCGGTGGCGGCCAGCGCCGCGGTGACGGTGAGCAGCAGCGCGGTGAGCACGTGCGTCGGGTCGACCGCCGCCGGCGGCGGGGTGAGCAGTTCCGGGGGAGGGCCCTGCCATACCCGGGAGAGCATCCGGTGCGGTTCCACCAGCGCGACGTAGAGCAGCGGCGCCAGGGAGGCCAGCGCCAACAGGGTCGGCAGCGCCGCCGCGGCGAGCGCCCCGGCGGCTGGGCTGACCCGCCAGCGGCGACGCGAGCCGTCGTCGGGCAGCCGGCGCAGCGCGCCGTCCAGCAGCACCGTCCAGCGGCGGACCGGCTGGGCCGAGCCGACCGGCGGCACGGTGGCCGCCCGGACCAGCTCGGCGAGCACCCCGAGCAGCGCCGCCGCGGCGGCGTACACCCCGGAGGGAAGGCGGACGACGATGGCGGCCAACGCGCTGATCGTCGCTCCTCCGGCGATCGCCGCGCTGGCGAACGGCAGGAACTGCGGCACCTGCCGGCGGACCGCCGCCACCGCGGCCAGCCCGATGCTGGACGCGGCCAGCGCGGCGGTCAGCACCACCTGGGCCGGGTGGCCGGACCCGGCGGCCAGGGCGGCGACCGTCCCGGGCAGCGCCAGCAGGGCGGCGCCCGTCGCGGCGCCCCCGATCTGCACCAGATGCGGCGGCATCCCGTCGGTCTCGACGTCCTCCACCAGGGACGACGCCAGCGTCCGGGCCAGGCCGGCCACGACCAGGCCGATGAGCGCGATGCCGCCCAGCGCCAGCGCGGTGGTCCACGGGCGGACCAGACCGGCCCCGGCCGCGTGCAGCGCGACGACGCCGGCCACGGTGGCCCGGGACAGCGCCCCGCGCGGATCGAGGGTGGCCGCCGCAGCCATCCCGAACACGGTGGCCACGGTCAGGCCCGCCAGCACCGGCGACCACCACGGCAGGTCGAACGCGGCGGGTGTGCCGATGGTGGCCAGCACGGCGGCGACGCCGGCCACGTCGTACTTCCACGGCGGCGGGAGCAGGATCGCGGCGGCGGTACCGAGCAGCGCCAGCGCCACCGGGGCCTGCCAGGTGGAGCCGCCGGTGGGGGCGGCCGGCCAGCTTGTCAGGTCACCGGCCCAGATCGGCCCCGGTGTGGCGAGCACCCCCCACCCGCCGCGCAGCGCCGACCAGCCGGCGATCAGACCGATCAGCACCCCGCCGACGGCGATGCCGGCCACCGGACCGCGCCGCCACTCCTCCGGCATCGCCCGGGCGGCGACGGCGACCACCAGTACCAGGCCGGCGGCCACCACCAGTTGCCCGCCCGGCGAGATCACCGCGGCGATCCGGGCCAGGGTGGCGATCAGCGTCGCGGTGACCGCGGCGGCGGCCAGGTCGGCGCCGTCCAGACTGGCGTCCGACCGGCGGCCCGCGTCGATGTTGGGGGCGAAGAGCAGCAGCAGGGTCGCGATGAGCAGCAGCCCGCCAACCCAGGCGTCGGCGGCGGTCCGCCCCGGCGCGAAGAAAGCCGCGCCGACCACGGCGAGCGCGCCGAGGCCGGTGCCGACCGCGTGCGGCGGGGCGAGGTGCCGCTGGGAGACCTGCACCATCGCCGCGTACCCGAGGGTCACGCAAGCGGCCAGGAAACCCGCGGCGAGGATCGGGACGGTCAGTTCCCGCAGCGCCGCCGGAGTCGGTGCGGGACTGGCCGGCTCGGTGGCGGCGACGAAGGCGGCCACCGCGCCGGGGAGCGCGAACGCCGCCCCACCGGCCGCCCAGCCGGAGAGCGTGTCGGCGGCCGGGGTGATCCGTACCCGGGGCGCGAACGCGATCAGCACCCCGGCCAGCATGAGCACGGCCAGCACCGCCGCGGTCAGCGCCGGTCGGCTGAGGGCGGCGCCGGCGCCGGCGCCTCCCACGACGGCCGCGGTGACGGCGTGAGCCAGGGCAGCCCGCTCGGTGACGGCGGAGAGGCCGAGCACCCCGATGCCGATCGCGGTGAGCACCATCGGCCAGGGCGCCGCCGCCCAGCCGAGGCTGAGCGAGGCGGGCACGGCGAGCGCGGTCAGCCCGGCACCGACCACGGCGAACTCCCGGCGGATCTCCGGTGGCAGGGCCAGCACCGCCGCGACGGTCAGCAGCAGTGCGCTGGCAGCGAGCTGCCAGGCCGTCGGGCCGACCGCTGCGGCCAGTTCCGCAGGGTACCGGTCCAGGTCGGCCGACCAGGGCGGCAGCGCGGCGCGGACCGGGGCCAGACCGGCCCGCAGGGCGCCTCCGGCGACTACCACGCCGCTGACTGTCAGCGCCGCCGCCGAGGCGAACTGTGGCCCGCGTCGGGCCGCCTCCGGCACCGCCCGGACGGCCAGCCCGGTGAGCGTGATGACCCCGGCGATCAGCAGCAGCGCCCGGTCGGGGAAGGCGACCGAGGCGATCCGGCTCAGCGCCCCGATCACGGCCAGGGTGACGATGCCGGCGCCCACGTCGGGCATCGGGGCCCGGCGTACGGTCAGGGTGCCGGCCAGGGCCACCGCCGCGGCGAGCAGCAGCGCCGCGCCGGCCACCACGGCCGTCGGCACGGTGTTCGCCCGCAGCAGGGCGGTGACCGAGTACGCCAGCGCCAGCGCCACTGCCGCGCCGTGCAGCAGCCAGGTCAGCTGCGGCAGCCCCGGCACCGGCCGGGCCGCCTCCTCGGGGGGTGCCGGCACGGCGGCCCCGCCGAACACCTCCCCGGACTCCTCGGGCGTGGCCTCCGGCCGGGCGTCGCCGGAGGCGCGCTGCCGGGGCGGCACCGGCGCGGCGGGGGCGGCCGGTGAAGGGTCGCGGCGCACGGGACCTTCCAGGAGCAGCCCGGAGCGGGCCAGCCAGAGGTCGAGCACGGCGACCACGGTCAGCACCAGCGCCCACCCACCGGGGCCGGTGATGCGCTCGTACGCCAGCAGCGGCACCACCGGTTGTGCGGCCAGCACGGCCGCGAAGCGGGGCGCCCGCAGGCCGGTGCCCCGGGCGTACCCGAGGGCGACGCCGGCGGTGACCGCGAAGATCAGGCCGGAGTAGACCGCGCCGGAGGCGCGCCCGTTGCCGATCCGGTCCACCGTCCAGAGTGCGTACCCGGCGAGCGGCACCAGCAGCAGGCCGACCGTGGCGATGGTCTCGGCGGTGGAGGTGAGCCCCCGGCGGGCCAGCACGGGCGGGGCGAGCAGCATCAGCACGGTGGCGACGAGCAGGATGCCCAGCCGGGCCAGGGCGTCCATCGAGCTGGTGGCGACGACGGCGAAGACCACCGCGGCGACCGCGAGCAGCAGCGCGCCGAGCCCGAGCGGGATGTTCTGCACCTCCCGGGAGGACGCCTCGGGCGGGTGCTCCGGGTCGTCCGCGTCCAACCAGATGGCGGTGGCCCGCGGCGGCGGGGGTGGTGGGGCGATCTCCAAGAG
>NZ_SMKN01000360.1 GCF_004348675.1 Micromonospora sp. KC606
GTTTCAGATGACGCGGGCGCCGGGGACCGGGCCGTGGGCGACGCGGACCTGCCGGCACACCCCGGCCGCCGCCAGCCCGCCCGCGACGCGCTCCGCGTCGGCCGCGTCGGCGGCGAGGAATACGCACGTCGGCCCCGACCCGGAGACGATGCCGGCGAGCGCGCCGGCCGACTCACCGGCCTTCAGGGTGTCGGCGAGCGATGGGCGCATAGCCAGCGCGGCATCCTGCAGATCGTTGCCGAGGTTGGCGGCGAGCACCCGGGGGTCGCGCTGGCGCAGCGCCGCGAGCAGCCCGTCGGTGCTGCCCAGCGGCGCACCGACGGTGCCGGCGTCGCGGAGCCGGTCCAGCTCCCGGTAGGCGGCCGGGGTGGACAGGCCACCGTCGGCGATGGCCACCACCCAGTGCCAGGAGGTGGGGCGGGCCAGCACCGGGCTGACCGCCTCGCCCCGGCCGGTGCCGAGAGCCGTGCCGCCGTGGATCAAAAACGGCACGTCGGACCCGAGGTCGGCGGCGATGCCGGCCAGCTCGTCCCGGGACAGCCCGGTGCCCCAGAGGGCATCGCAGGCGACCAGGGCGGCGGCGGCGTCCGCGCTGCCGCCGGCCAGCCCGCCGGCGAGCGGAATCTGCTTGCGCAGGTGCAGCCGGGCGTGGGGCATGACGCCGGAGTACCCGGCGAGGGCGTGGGCCGCCCGGATGACCAGGTTGGTGTCGTCGAGGGCCAACTCGCCGGCGCCCTCGCCCTCCATGGTGAGGGTGAGCGTGTCGCCCCGGCGGGCGGTGAGCTCGTCGTAGATGGAGATCGCGTGGTAGACGGTGTTCAGCTCGTGGTAGCCGTCGCGGCGCAGCGGCCCCACCCCGAGGTGCAGGTTGACCTTGGCAGGCACCCGGACCTTGACCGGCCCGCTGGCACCCCGCCGCCGCTGCTCGTCCTCGTCGTCCGGTCGCCAGGCCTCGGTCACGGGGTGAGATCCCGCGAACGCAGGCGGATGTCGAACGGCTTCTCCACGATCAGCTCCTCGGCGGAGTCGACGGCCGGCTCGCACCCGCCGTCGATCGGTCGTACGCGTACACGCGTGGGTGGGACGGCGCCAGCCTACTGCGCGGCGTCGGTGGGGGTGGGAGCCGACGCGGCGATCGCGGCGAACTGCTCCACGGTGAGCGATTCCCCGCGCGCGCCAGGATCCACCCCGGCGGCGGTGAGCGCGGCGGCGGCCCGGTCCGCGCCGCCGGCCCATCCGGCCAGGGCGGCGCGCAGCGTCTTGCGGCGTTGGGCGAAGGCGGCGTCGACCACGGCGAAGACAGCCTGCCGGGCGACGTCGGGGCGGGGCGGGTCGCGGCGGGTGAAGGCGACCAGCCCGGAGTCGACGTTCGGCACCGGCCAGAACACGTTCGGTGGCACCCGGCCGGCGGCGCGGACGCGGGAGTACCAGGCGAGCTTCACCGACGGGATGCCGTACACCTTGGAGCCGGGACCGGCGACGAGCCGGTCGGCGACCTCCTTCTGCACCATCACCAGGCCGTGGCGGAGGCTGGGCAGCTCGGCGAGCAGGTGCAGCACCACTGGCACGGCGACGTTGTACGGCAGATTCGCCACCAGCGCGGTCGGCGCCGGGTCGGCCAGTTCGGCGGCGGTGACCCGCAGCGCGTCGGCGCGGTGCACGGTGAGCCGGGCGGCGTCGGCGCCGACGTGCCGGGCGGCGGTCTCCGGCAGCGCGCCGGCCAGCGCCGGGTCGATCTCCACGGCGTGCACGTGCGCGGCCACCGGCAGCAGGGCCAGGGTGAGCGAGCCGAGACCGGGGCCGACCTCCAACGCCACGTCGTCCGGGGCGAGCCCGGCGGCGGTGACGATGCGGCGCACCGTGTTCGGGTCGTGCACGAAGTTCTGGCCGAGCTTCTTCGTCGGGTGCACCCCGAGCCGGGCGGCGAGTTCCCGGATCTCCGCCGGGCCGAGGAGACCGGTCACGCCCGTAGCGTAGCGACGGGCTCGGGCCCGCTCACCACGGGCCGAAGACCCGGTCGCCGGTAGTGGAGATCGCCGCGCACAGCTCGTCCAGGTCGGCCCCGGTGGTCACGGCCAGGGACCGGACCGTCAGCGGGATCAGGTACGACGCGTTGGGCCGGCCCCGGTGCGGCATCGGAGTCAGGTACGGCGCGTCGGTCTCCACCAGGATCTGGTCCAGCGGGGTGAGCGCGGCGGCCTCGCGGAGCGCGCCGGCGCTGCCGAAGGTGACGGTGCCGGCGAAGCTGAGCAGGTAGCCTCGCCGGACGCACTCGCGGGCGAACTCGGCGTCACCGGAGAAGCAGTGCAACACCACCGTGTCGGGGGCGCCCTCGTCGTCGAGGACGCGCAGCACGTCGGCGTGCGCGTCCCGGTCGTGGATGACCAGCGCCTTGCCGTACCGCTTGGCGATGGCGACATGCGCGCGGAAGCTCTCCTCCTGCGCGGCCCGCCCCTCGTCCCCGGTGCGGAAGAAGTCCATCCCGGTCTCGCCGATTCCACGCACCCGGTCGCGGGCGGCGAGCGCCTCGATCTGGCGCAGCGCCTCGTCCAGGTCGGCCAGGCGGGGCGCCTCGTTCGGATGCAGCGCCACGGTGGCCAGCACCGCCGGGTACCGCTCGGCGACGTCGGCACCCCAGCGGGAGGAGTCGACGTCGACCCCGACCTGGACCAGCCGGTCCACACCGACGCCGGCGGCCACCTCGATCGCGGCGGCGACCGGGTCGTCGGCCGGGCGGCCGTCGTGGTCGCGGCCGGGCGGCTCGCCGCTCTGGCTCGCCTGCGGCGCTCGCGGCGGCGCCCCGGCCTCGCTGACCGTGATGTCCAGGTGGGTGTGGCTGTCCGGCACGGGGTGGGGCAACGGCTCCGGGG